>JAHEZV010000022.1 GCA_023250885.1 Nitrososphaera sp.
CTGGCGGAAGCTCCTGTTCCTGCTCTGCGAGCTCCAGATCCTTGTCTTCAAACATTACAGCAGCACTGTCCCGCCGTCTATCACTATCGTGTTGCCTGTTGCAAATGAAAAGTCGTCGCTTGCCACGCTTGCGGCAACTCGGGCGACTTCACGCGGGTCGCCCCACCTTTTCATCGAGTTTTCCATCGCCGCCTTTTTCCTTTCAGTCACGGTCATCGAGCTGAAAGTTGCTTCGCTAGAGATGTTGCCAAGCGCAAGGGTGTACGCCCGGACGTTCTTGTCACCGTATTCAAGCGCGATATGCTTTGTAATGGCAATCACGCCGGCCTTTGCTACGGTGTAGGGCGCGCCCTCTGTGTGTCCCGAGGTTGCAGGCGTTGAAGAGATGTTGATTATCACGCCCCCGCCACGTTTGATCATGTACGGGAGTGAAGAACGGCAGAGTCGGAGCGTGCCCTTGAGGTCCACCTGGATTACCTTGTCAAACTCTCCTTCGGCAACCTTGTGGAGCCTCTTTATCCATAGCTTGTGGTCAAACGGGTATCCGGCGGTGTTGACCAGGATGTCAACGCGCCCGTGCCTTTCTATCACGTGGCGCATGAATCTTGTTACGCCTGCGGCATCTCTCACGTCCAGCTTTTCCGGGTAGGCCTTGCCCTTGATCATGCTTGCAGATTTCTCCGCGCTTGCCGTCTTGCGCGAGCATACAATGACTGTGGCTCCGCGGGCAGCAAATTCTTTCGCTATCTCAAAGCCTATGCCCCTGCTGGAGCCGGTGACTACAGCAACCTTGTCCGTTAGCAACTGGAAAGTCTATGCCATCTGGCTATTTTTAACATTAGCGCAGTAGAGAAGCCTTGTCGGTCCTTTCCCACGTAAAGCTCGGGTCGTTTCTTCCAAAGTGGCCGTAGGCCGCCGTCTTGCGGTATATTGGGCGCTTGAGGTCAAGCGTCTTTATGATGCCTGCCGGCCTCATGTCGAAGACCTTTCTGATTCTAGCCTCGATCTCTTCCTCTGAGGCCTTGCCGGTGCCAAACGTGTCTATCATTATGGAGACTGGCTCTGCCACGCCGATCGCATAGGCTACCTGCACTTCGCACTTGTCTGCCAGGCCGGCGGCGACAATGTTCTTAGCGACGTACCTTGCCATATAGCATGCAGACCTGTCCACCTTTGACGGGTCTTTGCCAGAGAACGCTCCGCCGCCGTGCCTTCCCGTGCCGCCATAAGTGTCGGCAATTATCTTCCTGCCTGTCAGGCCGGTGTCCCCAGGCGGGCCGCCTATCACGAACCTGCCTGTTGGGTTGACGAGGAACTTTGTCCTGCCGTCGATCCAGCTGCCGCAGACTGGTTTTATCACCTTGTTGACCATTTCTTCGCGCAGCTGGCTCATGCTGACGTCAGGCGAATGCTGCGTTGAAATTACGACGGTGTCGATACGCTTTGGAACGCCGTCTTCGTAAACGACAGAGACCTGCGACTTGCCGTCAGGGCGGACCCAGCTCAGTTCCTTGGTCTTTCGCACCTGCGCCAGCTTCATCGATAGATGGTGAGCCATCGTGATAGGAAGCGGCATCAGTTCCGGCGTTTCGTTTGTGGCATACCCAAACATCAGCCCCTGGTCGCCGGCTCCCTGCTCCTTGTTGGCGTTTGCTGTGACGCCCATAGAGATGTCCGGGCTCTGCTCGTGGAGAGCCGCGAGCACGGAACACGAATCACAGTCAAAGCCATAATCTGGCTTGTCATAACCTATTTCCCGGATCGTGTCGCGGACGATCTTTTGCACGTCCACCTTGCCCGTTGACGTGACTTCGCCGGCGACAAACACGATGCCGGTGGTGGTCATTGATTCCACAGCAACGCGCGAGTCTGGGTCCTGCCTCATAAAATCGTCTAAAACCGCGTCGGATATCTGGTCGCACAACTTGTCAGGGTGACCCTCGGTTACGCTTTCAGAGGTGAACAGCCATCTTTTTACCATTTGTAAATCGACACCGACTTCATGGCTAGAACTCTTTTTCCAGTTTGATGAACAGGACGTTGTTGCCCCTTATCACGACCTTGCCATAGTTTGCAAGCACGTCGGAGCCGTTGAACTCTTCGGCGTCTGTCAGGATCAGGTTCATGTACGAGTCAACGTTGTTCATCCTGCCCTTATACTCTATTTCGCTCTTGAGCCTTACAGCAACCTTCCTGTTAATCGCACGCTGCAGTGTCGTTAGAGGGCGCTTTGGCTGCTGTTGTGATGACGGCGAAGATGACAACCTAGCTAATCACTTTTGAAAAAATCGTGGCTCGAATAAAAAGGTTCCTTTGCGCAGGTTCATAAGCGGGTTTCGTACACAATTTAGGCAGCTCGGCACGTTGGCCACGATTTCTACAGGCTCAAAGGCAATGGATTCGCTCCTTGGAGGAGGCGTACGCACAGGCATGGTGACAGACATTTACGGCGAAAGCGGCTCTGGCAAGTCGCAGCTTTGTTTCACTTTGTGCTCCAACTGCGCAGGAGACGGCGGCACTGCAATATTCGTCGACGCGGCCGGGACGTTCAGGCCTGAGCGTATATTCGAGATATCCGGGTCGCCGGGCGCACTTGAAAAGATAATGTTTGTAAGGGCCCTCAATACGATTGACCAGACAAATGCTGTCAGAAAAATCCTCGACACGGGTCCGCGGCTTGTACTAGTCGACACCCTGACGTCGCTGTTTTCTGCAGAATACTCTGGACCCGCCCGGCATCTTGCGGTCATGAAGCACATGCATGAGCTGGCGCTTGCCGCGATTAATGCAGGCTGCGCGGTCGTGATCACCAACATGGTCAGGAGCGCCGCGATAACGGTAGCGGATCAGGCGGGCCGCAATATCGCACTGGCGGTGGTCCCTTTCAAGCAGCGCGAGTACCTCGGGAGCTCGGTCTCGATTTATTCCCACATAAAGCTCAAGCTAGAGATAGTAGACGCCGCAAAATCCCTATTCAGGGCGCTACTCGTTCAGCCGGCCGGCAAAGAGCCTGTGCCATTTGCCATAGCGCCTCGCGGCATCTCTGACATCAACTAAAAAAATTTTATACCCCACTGTTCCATTGGAGCATGTGGGCGTGCCAAGGCAGGAAGAGCTGTTAAAGATAGACAAAATGCCGCTCTCCATAGTCCTTCCAACGTACAACGAATCTCAAAACATAGCGAGGCTGCTAGATTCGATAGCGGAAACGCTTCCCGCAGATACCGCCGCAGAAATTATTGTCGTGGACGACAATTCGCCTGACGGCACCGGCGACATTGCGAACCAGCACGCCAAGAACAGCGGCAACAAGAAACTGCACATTGAAGTCATCAGCCGGCCTGACAAGCAGGGGCTCAGTTCTGCGATACTTGCCGGCGTCCAGTCGGCCGCAGGCGAAATCGTGGTTGTCATGGACGGCGACTTTTCCCACCCGCCGCAAACGATCCCCCACATGGTTGAGGAACTCCAGGACTCTAAATACGACATCGTGGTTGCGTCAAGGTACGTCAAGGGAGGCTCGGTTATGGGGTGGCCGTTCAAGCGCAGGCTCATGAGCAAGGGCGCGACAAAGATTGCCCAGGTGGGCCTAGGCATCGAGGTGAAGGACCCTATGTCAGGGTTCTTTGCGTTCAGGCGGCGCATCATAGAGGGAGTAAAGTTCGACGCCATCGGCTACAAGATGCTGCTTGAAATTCTGGTCAAGGCAAAAGGCGTCCGCGTCAAAGAAGTGCCATACACATTTACAAACAGGGCGGCCGGAGCAAGCAAGCTCAACTCGTCGGTTGTGTTTGACTACTTCAGAGCAGTGTGGAAGCTATACCGCTATGGCAGGTCTCTCGGGCAGGGCGAAAAGCGCGCCTCTGTCCGCTTCCTTTCAAAAGCAGGAAGATTCTACACAATTGGAGCAATGGGCCTGCTTGTCAATTATGCCGTCGCCACTCTGTTTGGCAGCCTGCTACCGGGGCTATGGTATCTGTATGCGGCATTGGCAGGAATAATATTCTCGGTAACGTCCAACTTTATCCTCAACAAGCTGTGGACGTTTGAAGATAGAGACTTCGCGGCGAGCAAGACACTGATGCAATACACCCTGTTTACGGGATTTAGTGCGCCTGGCGCCGTCATACAATTGTCTATGCTGTACTCGCTTCATGGAAGCCAGCTGATAAGCTACCCGATAGCCCTCATTCTTGCAGTGATGGTAGCCGCTGTTGGAAACTTTTTGTTAAACAAAAAATGGACGTTCAGGGAGAAAATATGGAGTTAAATTAGCCGCCCCGACGATACTATCATGAATTTAATAAATTTACATCAAAAACCTTAATTATTTACCTGCCATAATGACAGGCAACCAACAATACGTCCGCTAAATAGGTAGCGACCCTCCATATCAAAAGGGGCATTTGGGGTTCCTGCGATTGGAGGACGACTCTACCTAATTACATAATTTCTTTTCAGAACGTAGCGTCAGAATGCTTTAATCCACTTTTACCTTATCGCCGCCATTGGACGTGTTTGAGGAGTTTGGCAGAATCCTGTCGGTCGCGCTGGAGGGAGCATCCCGTACCGGGATCATCGCGTTGCACCAGCACTTGAGGCAGGACGAAATCTTGCGGCTGCTACTAATGCTTGTATACAGGAACCTGCTCGAGATTGATTCCTCTTCAGTCTACTGGACCACGATCAACGGCGTCAAGTTTCTAAAGATCAAGTTCAACATGGAGCAGGTGCCGCAGCCGCAGAAAAGCCTAGTTTGAGCGTCTCTTTCTAGGCTCCATCAGACCCATCAGCTGATAGCCGTATTCCAGGTTGTGCTTGACGTGGTTTATCCCGTGCGTGCCGTGCGGGACGAACTTGCCGTCAAGGACGTTTTCGATGTAGGTTCTGGCCTTTCTTATCGAGTTGATGGCGTGCATCAGCTGGTTGTCGGTCAGCTTGCGTCCAAGCTCCTTTTCAACCTCCTTCTTGAATGCAGACTGGCTTGACATCTTGCCGTACCTTTGCAGGCGCTTGTAATTCAGCGACAGATCGGTTATCTTTTTGATGTCTGCTGCCTGAAGGCTGGCAAGCGACCGCTCAAGGTCCTTCCTTGACCTGTTGGTGATGTGCACGAGGTTTTCCACCAGTACTTGGCTGTACGAGGGCGGCTCATGTACGGCAGGCGCCGCCTTTTCGCTCACCGGACTTGCGGCATAGGAGGCGGCAGGATCTTCCTGCGTGGCAGTGGACTTTCTTTCTTGGTAATACCTGTCCAGGCTGTAGACCCCTACTGCCTCCCCTCTCGTGTCGACCCCCTTGTCAAGCGCAGAAATAGTGTCGACGATGATCCGCGGGTAATGCAGTTTCATTCTGTCGTCTGCCTTTTGGTAGTTTTCCATGATGTCGACATAAATGTGAAAAGTTGCGTCGTTGACCGTCTTTGCGCCGGTCCGCTTTGAGTCGACGCCCTTTGCTGCTACCGTCAAAAAGTCACACATTTCAGACTGGGAAAACAGCCGGCCGCCTATCGCGCACGAGTCAGCTATCGCCTTAGCGGCGGTTATCCACTTGCCGTACGTGTTCACGGTGCCAAGGGGGACGCTTCCTAAAAATTCAACCGCCTTTTTCCTGATCGCAGGGTCGTCGATCTTGAGCAGGTCAAGGCACCCCGTAAGCACGTTGCCAAGCGATGCAGACTGGGCGCTTTCTTCTGGTTCAGGGATTGATGGCAAAGGATGCTTGCTGTTAGCAGAAGTGTGAGAGACCATTGTCAAGGCTAATAGGCAAAAGTCATGCCTTAAAGCTTTCGCAGGCGCTTTCATCCTTCGACACTAGTCGGAGGACAATGCTTTTTACGCAGGCGGCCGGAGCTAGCAGGTTGATGGACACCCTTGACGCCATTTTTTCAATGCAGAAGGAACTTGCAACCATGATGGACCTGTCGCGCTATCCAACTTCGGCCGAAGGCAGAGTATCGGCTCTGTCGACTGCGATAATCCACGAGGCTGTAGAGCTCCAGCGGCTTACGAACTGGAAGTGGTGGAAAAACCCGACGGCTTTTGACGGCAGGGCAGCAAAGGAGGAGCTCATCGACATCTGGCATTTCGTCGTTCAGGCGTCGATAGAGCTAGGCATGAGCCCGGCCGAAATACTGAAAGAATACAAGAAAAAGAACGAGGTCAACCGCGACAGGCAGACTTCAGGCTACTAGCTTCTCGATGTCGGTGGTGCCTATCATGTCTAGAACTTTAACCTGCCGCGTGAAGGCGTCCACATCGCCTACTGGCGATTCTAATGTCGGGTACCCAGCCAGGGCGCCAATTATCCTCCCGCCACTGTCTATGCCTTTTCTAGCAAGGGAGAGCAGCGCTTGGCCCGCCCTGTGGCCCTTGACCTCTTTTCCGCAGACAATGATGCGCCGGAGATTTGGATGTTCGAGCGTGAACTTGATCATGGTGTCAATGCCCCTGTTTTCTGAAAGGAGCCTGCCGGCTATGGCAACTCTGCCCATGAGATCAGACTTTGAAATTTCTCCTAGGAGGTCTATGCTTGACAGCGTGCATATCGCTTGCTCCTTTCCCCTGCCAAGGTAGTACTCATGCTTGATAGGCAGGACTGCTTCGCATACCTTGCCAGCAGCGTCGTCAAACTTCTTTCTGGTAGGCATTACAGTCCCCAGCTGACCTTTCCAGTCGCAGTCACCTTGAGGAAGAGCGCCTCGCCTTCCCCCCACGGGTCTTCCCTCACCCATTCAAAGCGTTCGTGGAATATCTTGTAGAGCCTTGCAAATTCCTTTCCCTTTTCAATTATTTCTGCCTGGCCCTGCACGCACACGGCCTTGTTGCCTACAGAATTGTAGACGTCGACTGTCAGGGCCACCTTGTTGTTATCTTTGATGTTTTCGTACTTTCTTGTTTCATAGTCTGTTGCAATGTAGAAGGCATCGCCTTCGAAAACATATGACACGGGTACGACGTGTGGGATTTTGCAGTGGCACGTTGCTATCCTGCAAGCCTCGTTGCGGCCCAGAAACTCGCGCTCTGTCTTGTTGAACGCCACCTTGCCCAATTAGAGAATGTGGAGATTTCTGCTATTTATAGAAGCATGTTTGAACTTATTAAATATCATGTCTACCTAGCAATTACAATGGCCTCCGGGGCAAACGTCGCTCAGGTCAGATGCTCCGTCTGCGGCAAAACCTTTCCGACGCAGCAGGAAACCGACTAACACACAAGGCGCGACCACGTGGAACAAAAGAAACCCGCCAGCGTGAGCTAAGAGCCGCTTTTATTTTTTTTGTCGCTTTTCCATCTGCCGAACCTTACCATGAACACGCCAGCCGCGATTATCATGAGCGAAGCTGCAAGGAATCCCGGCTGCACTAGTGCCGCGAGCTGTTCCGGCGCTGTCGAGGCGTAAGAGCATTTTTCCCCGCCCCCGCATTCTTTGGTCACTGGAAACGCCAGCAGGAGGGCCACGAACGCTACCAAAAGCGCGACCCCGGCTGACGACACTATCGCGCCCGACTTTGCCAGCACTTCCAGCGACAAACATGATTGTTACTTGCGGGCACTTGATTAAAGTTCCGCAGGGTCGAGCGTCACAAAGTGGTACATGTCGTGCTTTCGCACCCGCGTAAAATGGCTGTCAAAGTACAGGAACGGCTTGTCCTTGTAGATGTGGGCGTCCCAGAGATCGTGGACCCTGCCAAAGTAGTCCTTTTTCGTCTTGCCCTCCATCCGGAGAAACTCGTGCGCAAGGACGTGTGACACCCTGGGGCAGTTCGTGTCTGCATAAAATGCATCGCGCTTGATCTCTGAGGTGCCGTCGTCCGGCCTCTGCCACCAAGCTATCCCAAGGTTCTCTGCAGTGTATCCTTCAGTGTTGCAGTCGGTCCAGAAAGGCTTGAAGTATGCAAGGTAAAAATGGTAGACATCATTGCCCCTCTCAGAGTGGTCCCTGATAAGGTATGCCAGAGACATCCTGTCAAACATCTTGCCCGGGATTACGGGCAGAATGTCGGCCTCGACAGGCAGCTCAATATCGAAATAGCGCCGCGCCCACCACTTGAAGAACCTTGACATAGACGAAACGTAGTCCCAGTCCTCCTGCTGCCTCCGCTGCCACTCTTTATTCTTGGCGACGTAGATGAAGAAGAGCTTGTCCGTTTTCAATGTCGGCTCAGCCGTCTTGGTGGTGTGTATGGTGGCCGCAGCTACAGGAATCTTCTTCGCCGCCCGCCCAGCCGGCCTTTTCCGGCTGCCGACGAAATTTGCTCATTTGCTTCAATAATTTGTACTCGGATTCAAAACCCTCACCGCAGATCGAGCAGTTCTGGAGTATCCAGAATTCTTTCAATGCTTTACGATTAAATTAAAAAGGAATTTAAGCATAACTATAACGAATTAAACGCTCATGATTGAAACCCAAAATCCTTGTTGAGATATTAAGTGTAAGCGTTAAAGGATTGATTTTAAACAAGCCTTTTAGGCATACAGTTTTTCTGACAAACACAGTGCGAACATCTTACCAGGTAAGGGAAATAGGCCCAATGGACATTCACCGTTGACAGCAGGTCTTTCACGATTGCACACACTGCGGCCAACCCGCGAGCTCAAAAGTGCTTATTATAATGGAGCTGGCAGAATAGGGAGAGGGAGTATCAGATGGCAACAAAAGGATTTTAACGCCTTTGCACGGCCTTGAAAATGTGGCTCTGACAAAGAAACATCTTTTCATCCTTCTCGGAGCAGGTCTTGTGGCATCCGGAATGGTTACTATTATACTGATAGTTCACGGACCATAAGGCATAGATATGTTCATCTATCAGCCATTGGCGACCAGAACTTAAGCCAGACCGGCGGATTCAATATGCAAGAAATCCATTCAGTTCCGCTTGCAAGGCATGAACATGTTTTGCTATCGGTTTTGATGAACGGCCAGCCGACTATAGTTCCGGAAGGGATCGGAATAAACCGCCAATTATGGCATGATCACTCCCTTGACCAGTACGGTCCGTTGGGTATATCGCCCATGCACACCCACGACGCTTCCGGCACTATCCAAATCGAGTCAACGGTTCCAAGAGAATACACCGTGGGAGGGTTTCTCAAAGTGGCAGGAATCGGCACAGACCATATGACAAGAATGACCGTGGAGGGGAATGAACTAGCTGATTTCCAGGACCCCACGATGAAGAATGGTGAGAGGATCCAGCTGGAGTTCAGCGAATAATAGCTTGAAACCGACCTACATCGTATTCATCGGGTTGACGAGGAAAAGTTCATAATTTACCTTCACAGATCTTCGATAGGTGCGCTTGCTTGACCTTTAGAAAAGTTGGGGCGGTAATACTGCTTGTTTCGAACATGGAGAAATCGATAAGATTCTACAGGGATACCCTTGGTATCCCGATCAAGACAAAGTCAAAGGACTGGACAGAGTTTTTCAACAAGGATACGGTGCTGGCGTTGCACCCTGCAAAGAAAAAGAGTAGGATGAAGACAGGCTCTGGCATGCTTGTGGGTTTTGAGGTAAGTGATCTGGACTCGACAGTTAAAAAGCTGAAGGAAAAAAAGGTAAAGTTCTTCAAAAAGCCAAAGGAAGAGCCATTTGGGAAGCACGCAATCATCCAGGATCCGGACGGCCACCTGGTGTCGATAGCCGAGATCAAGGAAAAGCCGGCAGAAGGCTTTGACCTGCTCGGGCTGATAGGCGCAGAATAGCTACTTGCCTGCAGTGACAAGGTAGACAGAGCCGCCAAGGTCTTCAAAGCGAACCCTTGAGAACTTTATCAGCAGCTTGGCGACTTCTCTCTCTGTCATGAACCTGTAGCCCTGCAGCGCAAAGTCAAGCTGCATTCCCATTATCAGCCTGTTGCCATCGCTTTGCAGGTTTGACTCTGGCAGTAGGCCCTCCACTATGGCAATCGTGCCGCCATTTTTCAGAGCGCGGCGGCAGTTTGACACCACCCTTTCCTTGTCCCTTGCAGCGTAGAGTGACTCGCCAAGGTACACGAGGTCAAATTCGTCTTCAAACGTCATTGATTCGGCTGCCTGCTTTATTATCTTGATTGGCTTGACCTTGGCGATCCCGCGCGCCCTTGCCACTGCCTTGCCCGAAGGGTCTATCCCCACGAAACTCGACTTTTCATATTCGCTGTGCATCTTGGCAAGCAGGCTGCCCGTACCGCAGCCAACGTCAAGTAGCCTGCACCCCTTGGACAGAAGCTGGCGCAGGTTCTTTTCGCGCCGGACCGCTGTGAGGAATGCATAGTGGTCCCAGTCCGTGGCCTGCTCTATCGCGCCAAGGCTGGATGACATTTCGCGCGTCTTGCCTGACTTGAATAGGCCTTCAAAAGCGCCATACTCTAGGCTCCTTAGCGCCAGGTACGAGAACTGCCCGCCGAGATAGTCCGGGTTTTTCCTGTCCAGAAGCATCGCCTTCATCCGGGGCTTCAAGCGCATCTTGCCTTTCTTTTTGCTGACAAGCCCGTATGCAATTGCGGCAGAGCACCACGCCTCCACTGCACGGGGATGCAACTTTGCCGCAGAAACCAATTCAGTTATCGACATCGGGTTGCCGGCAAGCCTCTCAAGCAGGCCCATATGCCTCCCAAGATGTGCCACCCACACGCCAAAAAACCCTACAGAGTACCCAAACAGCCTTTCAAAGTCGGCCGAGTGCGACTTCAACGGCGGCAGGTCCGCCCGCGCCATTCTTAAATCATTGCACTGGGACTTTCTTGCCAGGGTTCATAATAAAGTCAGGATCAAACAGCCTCTTGACCGCGGAGAAAAGGCTTGTGATCTGCTTGCCATACATCATTTCGATGTAGCCCACCCGAGCAAGCCCGTCGCCGTGCTCACCTGTTATCGTCCCGCCGCTTCCGATCACCTGCCCAAAAACGATGCCGGCGATCCTCTGGATCAGATTGACTTCCTTGCCAGAGCCGGTGTCCACAAGTGGCCTCGTGTGCATGTTGCCGTCCCCAACGTGGCCATACATCACGTAGTCGAGTTTGTTTTCGCGGTAGGTTTGTAGCAAGCTGGCAGCGTGATCTGCGAGAAGCTCGGGGTGGACTACGGTGTCCTCTATCAGCCCGATCGGCCTTCGGCTGCCGACCGTCAGCTTCATGATGTCGTTCAGCGCCCCTTTCCTTGCCCTCCATATCTTGGCCATGCTCTGCTCGTCTGAAGCGTATTCGAGCACCGAGCAATTGCCGGCGAGCTCTTCTCTGCATGCTTTTAGGCGAGCTTCAATCTTGCGGCTGTCGCCAGCAAACTCTACAAACAGCAGGCAGCCTTTGTCGCCAGTCCTGTCGCGGGAGAGAACTGTGTCATCCAGCATTTCGAGCGCGACTGGTGAGAATTTCAGGATGGTCGGGGCTGCCGAAACTGCGCCTAGGAGATCTTCAAAGCCCAGCACCATCATGCACCGGTAAACAGGGATATCCAGGATCCGAAGCTTTGCAGAAGTCATTATTCCAAGGGTCCCTTCCGAAGCCGCAAACACCTTATGCGGCATGAAACGGTCCGACATCACGGCGTCTAGCCGATAGCCGCAAGAGTTCTTGCTCACCGTTGGATAGCCGCTCTTGATGACATCGACATGGGGCGACAGCAGCTTGGCAAGTTTTTCCATCCTGACGTCAAACCTGCTGGCACTTGCAAACCCCGGCTCCCCGTCTGAGTACACTGCATCCACCGCGTCAAGAAAGTCGATGGTGTTGCCGTAGCCAAGGCAGTGGACGCCGCTTGAGTTGTCTGCTATCATGCCGCCGATTGTGCAGTAGTTGCTGCTTGCAGGGTCCGGCGGAAGGAACTTGTCCCTCTTTTTCAGCTCCTTGTCGAGCACGCCCTTAATGACGCCCGGCTGCACTACTACATGGTCGTCCTCAATTTTGACTATCCTGTTCATGTGTTTTGTAAAATCAAGGATTATACCGTCAGATAGCGCCTGGCCGAGCAATCCGGTGCCGGCGCCGCGTGCAGTTATCGGCACCTTTTTTGCAAAGCTGTATTTGCAGATCTGCTCCACGTCGTGATCGTCTGCGGGGCACACGACTGCCGCAGGCGAGATTTCATAGTGGCTAGCATCCACAGAGTAGACCTGCCTGCTCCAGCTGTCACCTAGAACCTCGCCTTTTGCAATGCGGAGCAGGTCGCCGGCTATGCGCAATGGCCGGGAATAATCACACCAATATAACAAACTTGCTAGGACGGAGTCAGATTACGCAAGTGCAAAATGGAGGCTTGTTCCCTAAAAAACACTAATCATTATATTATAGTATAATCCACCTAGATGGGTATGGCTCAGGCCGATGTTCAGAAATGCCCCGTATGTTCTGGCAGGGGCGCCATACAAATTACCGATTCTGATTGTCCGTTTTGCAATGGCACCGGGGAATTTACAAAGGCCGCCGAGAGCTTCATGAAGTCGCACATTTGCCAGTGCGTGTTCCTTGACAGGAAGAACTGCCCGCTGTGTGGTAAAAAGTGCCACCACAACACGCCTAATCGGCCGAAAATCCTTGTTGCGCCGATGTAAGGTTTAATAGCCATCCTGCCTTTTTCTTACTTCTTGAAGACACTAGCCAAGGCAAATGAAAGTGATACGACAGCGTGTGCTTTTTGTAACGCCGAAATTCCCTACGGCAAGAGCGTCTGCTCATCCTGCATGAAGAAATATAAGATCAGAACCTTTGACCTCGGCAACGATGGCTGCGGCTGCGACAAGTAGTAAGAAGAAACGGGGTCAGAGATTGGTATACGTAATCATCTAGATCATACAGCCACCACATCTTCATCCCCCAGTCAATCAATGCCAATTCTATCCATTAAGTCTTTGGCTTGTTTTTGTTTTGCGCGAGTTACCTTGACGACCACCAACCCCTCAAGAGGCTGGCCGTAGAGAATAACAGAGTCTTCCGGCGACATGGCAAAAAAAGGAAGGGCCAGCATGTCTTCTTCCCCGTCTACGAGCATCCGCACAGGGGGCGGCATTTTCAACGCGTCTTGCAAAACTTTCACTGCCTCTCCCGAAATGATGCCAGCAGGGTTTGTACACCGCAATTCCTTTGCAGGATAGTTTGCAGGATAGCTTCGCTTTGACCTCCTTTCTCTGCCGTCGATAACAGCAATGTCCGGCGTTATGCCAAAAGACACAAGGCGTTCAGTGGTTGCGTCGCCTACCGCAATTACTTGCCGGGCGCCTTTCAACATTGTGGCTATCTTTTGTTTCGTTACTTCTTTGTCAGGAACAAGTGCTCCAAAGGGTTGCTTTAATAGTTTAAGATCGTCAGGACTTTTCGTCTTTGTCATTATTATCAGACATTGTTTTGTCTTTGTCTGTTTTGTCTTCTTTGTCCTTGTTTTCTTCCTCTTCTAGCGCCTTTCTCATTTCATCGGCAATTATGCTTATCCTCCCTGCGATCACCCTGGCGGCCTTTGTGAACGCATGCGACTGCATCGACTCTGGCTCTGAGACCACCGAAGGATTGCCGGTGTCGCTGCCTTCCCGGATTTGTGGGTGGAGCGGGATCTCGCCAATGAAAGGAATCTTGAAGTTGTCGCTAATCTTTTTGCCGCCCCCCTGCCCAAAGAGGTAGATCAGCTCGCTGCAGTGCGGGCATTGCAGATAGCTCATGTTCTCAACGACGCCGATTATCGGAACGTTGAGCTTGTTGAACATGCCTATCGCCTTGACGGCCACGTTCATGGCAACATCCTGCGGCGTCGTGACTATCAGTATGCCTGTGATAGGTATCGTTTGCGCTATCGTAAGCGGCGCGTCGCCCGTGCCCGGCGGCAGATCAATAATAAGGTAGTCAAGTTCGCCCCAGTTGACGTCCGTCAGGAACTGCTTGACGATTCCAGAGACAATTGGGCCCCGATAAATGCCGGCCTGCTGCGACTGCTCGTAGAAAAAGCCCATGGAAATAACCTTGATGCCTTCAACCACCGGGGGCTGGATCTTGTTGTTGACAACCTCCGGCGACGCCTTGAGCCCGAGCATCAGTGGAACGCTCGGCCCGTAAACGTCGGCGTCAAGCAGGCCAACCTTTGCGCCTGTCTTGGCAAGAGCAAGAGCAATGTTCACAGAAACCGTGGTCTTGCCGACTCCGCCCTTGCCGCTTGCAACAGCGACAATGTTCTTGACGCCGGGTAAGAGCTCGTCCATTGAAAGTGCCCTTCCTTCCATGACCCGGGCAGTGACCCTCATGTTGAGGTCCTTGACGCCAAGGCCAGCTATGGCAGTCCTGACGTCGCGCTCTATGTCGCTGTTGAACGGGCAGGCAGGCGTAGTTAGCTCTAAAGTAAAGGCAACTTTGCTGTCGTTTATCGACAGGTCCTTTATCATCCCCATTGACACGATGTCCTTGTGAAGTTCAGGATCTACAACCTTCTTCAGCGAGCTGAGAACCTGATCGACTGTCACCATTGTACCAAAAATTTGTCTTTACCGTATTTAAATCATCGTTTCGTAGGGCAGAGCTTTAATCTAATAAAGGTCCTGAAGGAGGTACGGAATTCAGGCGCAAAAGTACAAAAAGAAGAAAAGGAATCGGCAGGGTTTATTGAAACTACTTTGCCTTTTTGTTTTCCTCAATTATTCCAAAGACATTTCCTTCGGTGTCCTGACAGGTCGCAAACCAGCCGATTCCGGGTATTGCCATTTTTGGCATCAGCATTTTGCCACCTTTTTCCTGGATTTTCTTTGCAAATTTATCAACCGAAGGGACGTCTATCGTATTCATGTTTGGCATGCCTTCCTTGCCCCTCTTGGATAAACCGCCGTTGATTCCCTGTTCCCTCTTGGTTCCGGTTGTTACCATCCAGTATTCCATCGGTCCATTCCATTTTTCGAATTTCCATCCAAAAACGTCTTTGTAGAATTTCATCGCTCTTTCTGGCTCGTCTGCTGTAAGGTCAAAATGACATGGTCGCCGCATTAAGAGTTAAAGAACCAATTACCTATTTATCGTTATTGAACATAGATCGCTAGTTTGCCGGCTTATATAATCGCGGAGGATGTCTTATGAACAAAAAGGTAGGAGGGAAAGATTTTCCTTACATACTGGAACCTATTCCTCAGCGTCACGATGCTGATGTCGCCGGCGACTTCGATCTGGGCTTGGCTCACGTTCTCCCCTTCCCTCAGGCGTGCCGCATACAATACCGGCACTGCAAGCACATTTGGATCCTTGCCGTGCGTAATAGGGTCGCCCTTGATGGTCGACAGCATGTCAAGCGCCATTCTGTAGTTCTATGCCGCCTTTGAGGTCACTGATTCGTCGAACAAGTGCGATTTATCCGGCAAACGATTGACCCCCTTATAAGGCAAAAGTTCATAATGACCGGCCAATCAAGATTGCGTGTATTATGTTTGCCATAGTGTACATGAGTGACGTTGTCAGGATTCCTCCAAACAGGTTGACCCACTCCCTCAAGAACGCGGCTATCCAGATACTCAAGGAAAAGTACGAGAGCATGATCAGCCCCGACATTGGCTATGTCATCATGATTACCGACGCCGACACGAGTTCTGTCGGCAAGCTTGTCGCCGGCGACGGCGCGACCTACCACAAGGTCACATTCAAGGCGCTTACGTTCTATCCAAAACTTCAGGAGATAGTGGAAGGCGAAGTTGTTGAGATCACCGACTTTGGAGCGTTTGTTAGGATAGGCCCGACCGACGCCCTCCTCCACCTTTCGCAGATCACCGACGACTACCTCAAGAGCGATGTCAAGCAGGGCGTAATTGTTGCAAACCAGACGGCAAGGTCGCTCAAGATCGGGTCGAAGCTGCGGGCAAGGATCACGGCAGTAAGCCTTGGCAAGGGTGCAGGCATGGGCAAGATAGGCATAACGTGCAGGCAGCCGTTCCTGGGCGCAGTGGAGTGGATTGCAGAAGAAATCAAAAAGTCCAAGGGCGGAGGCGAGAAGGACAAGCAGGGCGGGCAGACAGTAGCTCCAAAGGAAAAGAAGGGAGGAGAGAAAAAGTAGTTGGCCAAGGAAAAGGCGTGCAGGAAGTGCAAGGTGATAACCACCGGCAGGGTATGCCCCAACTGCAAGTCAACAGACCTGAGCCCAGACTGGTCGGGCATCATACTGGTTTTCGAGCCTGCCAAGTCCCAGGTTGCCAAGACGCTTGACATTACCACCCCCCACAAGTATGCGCTGAAGGTCTCATAGATTGCAGGACCTGCAGACATTTCTTGATGTCAGGGAAATGCTTGCAAACTTTTTACAGGAAGACATCGCCACAGGCGACATCACGAGCAACAGCATAATCCCAGGCGACCTTTTTGCTAGAGCTGAAATCATATGCAAGTCAGGCCCGGCAATAGTCTGCGGCCTTGAAGAGGCAGGCATTCTTTTTGAAATTTGCGGCTGTACAAGCAAAATTCTGATCAAGGACGGATCTAGGCTCAAAAAGGGCACGACTGTGATGAAGGTGTCAGGCAATGCCCGCGCAATTTTAAAAGCAGAGAGGGTTGCGCTCAACATCATAATGAGGATGAGTGGAATAGCGACTGAGACCAGGCGCATGGCCGATCTTGCCAGAGGAGTTACGATACTTGCAACGCGCAAGACCGCGCCGGGTCTGCGCTATTTCGACAAAAAGGCGGTTGTTGCAGGCGGTGGCGGCACCCACAGGATGAGGCTTGACGACACTGTCCTGATAAAGGACAATCACCTTGCTCTTGCTGGCCCTGCGGATAAATGCGTCCGGCTTGCCAAGAAAAACATCGGCTCTTCAATCAAGGTCGAATGCGAGGCAAAATACTTGAAAGAAGCGATAGCCGCAATTTCGGCCGGAGCGGACATTGTCATGCTGGACAACTTTGCGCCAAAGCAGGCCGCCGACGCGATAAAGCAGATTGCGAAAAAGGGGTTACGCAAGAAAGTAAGAATAGAAATTTCTGGCGGCGTCGATGCAAAGAACATCAAGCAGTATGCGCGGGCCAAGCCTGACTTTATTTCGCTTGGCTACATCACGCATTCGCCTAAAGCAGTTGATTTCAGCCTAGAAATTACGAAATAGCTAGCATGCGTTCGATCGCAAGCTGCGCCTTGTCTGCAACGTCCTTTGGCACCTTTACTTCGTAGACATTGTGCGCAAGCGAGTTGTACACTTTTTCCAGCGTGATCTTTTTCATGTACTTGCACACTGCGTCACGCTTGATCGGTATGAACTCCTTGTCAGGGTTCTCCTTCTGCATGCGGTACAGTATGCCTGTCTCAGTTGCGACGACAAACTGCTTGGCGTCAGACGCCTTAGCGTGTTTCATCATGCCTTCTGTTGACAGTATGTGGCCTGTCTTGGCAAGGTCGCCCTTTGAGATGTGATACATCGTAGACGAGGTGCAACTACATTCCGGGTGAACGAGAAAATCGGCGTTCTTGAATGTTGCGAGCATCTTGTTAATGTCCTCCGCCTTTATGCCGGCGTGCACGTGACACTCGCCCGGCCATATGTACATGTTCTTCCTCTTTGTCACTTCCGCCACGTACGAGCCCAAGAACAGGTCTGGCAGGAACAGCACTTCCCTGTCCCCAGGTATACTGTTTACCACCTTGACTGCGTTTGAAGAGGTGCAGCAATAGTCAGACAGTGCCTTAACGTCTGCAGTAGTATTGACATAGCTTACCACCACTGCGTCTGGGTGCTCTGCCTTCCACGCCTGCAACTCTTGAGAGTTAATGGTCGATGCTAGCGAGCATCCGGCCTCGAGATCCGGTATCAGAACTTTCTTTTCAGGACAGAGGATTGAAGCAGTTTCGGCCATAAAGTGGACGCCGCAAAAAACAATGATGTCTGCGTCTGTCGTTGCAGCGTTTTTTGACAGTGCAAGCGAGTCGCCTATAAGGTCAGCTACGTCCTGCACTTCTGGCAGCTGGTAGTTATGCGCCAGAATCACCGCGTTCTTTTGTTTCTTCAGCGCAAGGACCCGTCGCTTGTAGTCAAGATCTAACATAGTCATGTCTGTCGATAAACATGAAATGTAGTAGAGGCTCTACATTTAAAGTAGTACAATCTAGGATAACGCTGCCCATAAAATCAAAATTGCAGGCAATACTTGCCACCATTGACGTATGCATATAAATATAAATATTCAAACGACAATTACCTAATGGAAATTAATGCCAACACACGGATCACTCACAAAGGCCGGCAAAGTAAGAGGCCAGACCCCGAAAATCCAGGGCAAGCCACGCTTGAGCCCAATTGCAAGGCTACGCAACAAGGACAATTTTGTCAAGCGGTTTGAAAAGAAGAGGCTTCCGGGCCAGAAAAAGCCAGAGCGCCGCGGTGGCAGAAGGTAAAAATCCTTCTTACTTTCTTCTTCTATCCTGGATGCCGAAGAAAAAGGTCGGGCTCGTAGGCTGCGGCACCATCGGGAACCAGCTTGCGATGGCTGTCGACTCGAACAAGATAGCTAACGCTTCGCTCGTAGCGCTCTTTGATATTGTAGAGAACAACCTACAGAACCTGAAGTCAAAGTTGCATAGCAGCCCCGGTGCCCATTCTGATTTTGGCACATTCCTTGCCTCCGGCGCAGACATTGTCGTGGAGGCAGCCTCGCAGGATGCCGTGAGAACGTTTGGCAAGGCGATACTTGAGGCCGGCAGGGACATGATGGTCATGAGCGTTGGCGCCCTTGCAGAAAATGACTTGCTCGTGGAGCTGCTGCAGGTGGCTGCAAAGAAGGGCTGCAGGATCTACGTGCCCACAGGCGCAATAGCTGGAATCGACGCGATAAGGAGCGTCAGACACCTCCTCGATTCTGTCACGCTTACAACTACAAAGAGCCCGAAGGCGCTTGCAGGCGCGCCCTTTTTTGAAACAAGCAAGATCAAGTTAGACAGCATAACCAAGACCGCAGTAATTTACGATGGCACCGCGGCAGAGGCGGTCAGGGCGTTCCCGGCAAATGTAAACGTGGCCGCTGTGCTGAGCCTTGCAGGCATTGGAGTCGACAAGACCAAGGTGCGGATCGTGGCTGACCCTCAGGCAACCACGAACCAGCATGAAATCGTCGCAGCGGGCAGCTTTGGCGATATAAGAATAACAGTCAACAACGTGCCGAGCCCAGGCAATCCAAAGACGAGTTTCCTTGCAGTTCTTTCAGCGATAGAGTGCCTCCGTTCGATATGTGACGACGGCATGAGAATAGGATCGTAGACCGGCTTCTTGATTTATATATGGATATTTCGTAACCAAGCTCACGTATGAGTTACGGAAGAAGAAACGACAATTTCGGTCCAAAACCAGTCGAAACTGGTAAGGAATACGACGTGCAAATCACGGAAATCAGCCGCAAAGGTGACGGCATTGCTAGGATACAAGGATTTGTTATCTTTGTAAAAGACGGCAAGGTAGGTCAGAACGCAAAGATCCGCATCAGCCAGGTTGGACCAAGGTTTGCAACAGCCGAGGTCGTCAACGGTTCGGCATCCGCTGCGCAGGACACACCAACAAGTTAAAAATTACTGCGTTCTGACAAACGTTCGCAGTACTCTTTTTTATTCAATATCTACCTTTTCAACAGCCCGCCTTCTTATCATCCTTGCATTCTGCAGCGCCCTGCCGAGTGCTTTCATGAGGTGCAAGAGGAAGCTCACTCGGGGTCGAATCAGCGATTCCTTGCATTTGTGCCATTTGTTCCGGCGGCGGCACTTGCTGGCGAGCTCTGATTCTTATTAAGTGCTATCAAGGTGCCAACATTGCTTTTAACGGTTAGTCAGCCCAAAGGAATTTAGGTGATCCCCCCCGATAGAGAATTTTGGATGCGCAACAACATAATCGCCATAATCGCCATTTCTTTCTTGACCGTGGGCGCCTTGTGGGGAGTTGGGAACTTGTTGAATCCCCAGGAAGAGTCCGGGACGAAGGTTGAAAGCATATTGCTCATAGCGCAAAGGAGTTCCTTTAATGGCACCAACCCTGATATCCATGTAGGTGTGAATGTCCCGGCAAAGCTCGTGGTTTGCAACGAAGATACCGTAACTCATGACCTGAGAGTGGACGAAGCCAAGAATGGCGGGATAACGCCGATCAACACGGCACCTCTCCGTGGTGGGCAGGACTTCCTTACTGCAATAGTTGCAGAAAAACCCGGCACGTACGAATACTATTGCTCGTACCACCTCGGCATGCGCGGCAAGATAATCGCGCAATAGTGTCACCGCTTTGCAGAAACCTCATGCAGATCATTTATAGTCGCAGTTGTTAATGGTTGCTTTACGTGTGTAGGTTTTGAATCCAAAACTGGCGATAGAAAAGCTGTACAAGATATATTATAGCATGCAGTGCAAATCCGTTTTTCTGTTCAAATCTGACGTAGAGGATCACAGGGAAATGTCAGGTCACGATGACATGAGGGTGCAGCCTCTCAGATAGCGCCTGCTACCTTGACTATTGTCAGAACGTCTTCATCTTCGAGCCGGTGGTCTAGGCCTACTTTTTGACCGGCGAATTTAGCGCTCTTGCCCCACACCAGCCCGTATCGGAAGTTCATTGCCATGTTGCGGTGGATCTTGTTGCACACATCCTGCACCTTCGAGCGGCTCTTCATTATCATCGGGTCCTTGTAGTCGGTTTCGCCGCGCTTTGGCCTCATGTAAATTCTAATGAAATCCAATCTCTGGTACATTGCTTCCTTTAACGCGTCGATATTGATGTTTTCGTCAGCGGATATTGGGATAAAGTTATTTCCTATTTTTGCCTGCACTTCTTGGATGAACCCCTTGTTTACTAAATCTATCTTGTTTAGTACAGCAAGCGATGGTACGTAAACGCGATTGCCATTAAGAACATCAATGAGTTGTTCGTCGGTGAGATCGGGTTCCCTGATAATAATTCGTCCGTTATGTATGCCATAGAGTCTAGCAATTTCCTTGATGAGACGCTCGGAAGTTTTAATTGGGACCTGCGCACTAACGGATACGCCGCCAGTCGATGTTTTCTCTATCACCACATCTGGCGGTTTTTGATCTACTTTTATGCCAGCTTCAGATAGTTCTTTCCTCAGAATGGCTAGGTGGTTAGGCTGAAAAACGTCCAATATTATCAGAACTAGGTCTGAATTCCTTGCCACCGAAAGAACTCGTTTTCCAAATCCTTTTCCGCCCGAAGCGCCTTCAATGATTCCAGGAAGGTCCAGTACCTGAATACGCGCACCCCTGTAATCCATCATCCCCGGGATTGCGGTGAGCGTAGTAAAATGGTAAGAGGCAATCTTTGATTTCGCGTTGGTAAGCTTGTTTAAGAGAGTAGACTTTCCGACGCTGGGAAGTCCTATAAAGACTACCGTAGCGTCGCCGGCTTTCTTTACGTCAAATCCGATGTTTTCTCCGCCTGTATGGATTGTCCTACCGTGAAGGTTATCTTCCTGTTCCCGCTTGAGCTTGGCTATCTTGGCCTTCAAAAGCCCTACGTGGAATTCAGTCGCCTTGTTAATCTGGGTCTTGTGAATCTGGTCCTGTATCTCCTTTATCTTCTCTGGAAGGCCCAAGCGCAGTTATCATTGGCTGCAAGGCGATAAAAATATTGTTAGTTCAGGTGGTTGCCGCGCTTTGTGCAGAAGGACATACCTTCCTCAGGCGTGTGTCCACA
>JAHEZV010000071.1 GCA_023250885.1 Nitrososphaera sp.
TGCAAGTCGAATATCGGTATGCATGCGCTAGTCAATGGGTCGTTATACGGACAAGAGGATATTCAGCCCTAAAACCTCTTTTTGATCTTTCTGCCTGCCGAGGTATTTCCATTTGATAGAATAAAATTCCCTCATTTTAGCCCAAATAATTAGTGTTACTTATATAGCTGGTGTTGGTATATAGAGTCACTAATACTTTAAACCGATTGATTCTTCATAGTAATGCAAACTTCAATCTTATGTTCCGTGTGTAAAAATGACCGACCTATCACAGACCCAGAGTCTGGCGAGCTAGTGTGTAGCGATTGCGGCCTTGTATTCTCGGATAAGGCAGCTGAAAGCCGAGCAGAATGGCGAAGCTTCGACTTTGAAAAGAGTGATAGGGTAAGGGTAGGATCCCCTAGTTCTTTGGCCTACCACGATATGGGCCTGGCTACAGTCATCGGTAAAACCAACAGCGATTCTAGCGGACGCAAGTTAGATTCGTCAACGCATTCGGCAATCCAGAGGTTAAGGACATGGGATTTCAGGACGCAGGCACACACGTCGACTGATAGAAATCTTATACGGGCTTTCAATGAACTCAGCAGAGTAAAAGATAAACTTGGCCTATCGGACGCGATAATCGAAAAGACGGCTTACATCTACAGGAAAGCTCAGGAAAAACAGCTGATAAGGGGAAGGTCCACGTCTTCCATGCTGGCTGCGGCTATATACATTGCATGCAGGGAAATGGGCGCTTCAAGATCCCTTAGGGATGTAGTCGAAATAACTAACGTCAAGCGGAAAATTATTTCCCGCAGTTACAGGCTGCTAATAAGCGAACTCGGCATCAAAATGCCTCTTGTGGATCCGATGAAATGCATTGCAAAGATAGCAAATAAGGCTAAACTAAGCGAGAAGACCAAACGAATGGCAATAGACACAATGAACGATCTTACAAAAAGAGAGATATCTGCTGGAAAGGGCCCGATGGGGCTTGCGGCAACAGTTCTTTACTTGTCTTGCCTGAGCAATAGCGAACACGCGACTCAGAAAGATATTGCAGAAGCAGCTGGAGTAACAGAAGTGACTATACGAAATCGGGTTAAAGACCTAAAGACCAGGCTTGATCTGGTTTAGATCGGGTGACGGATGCCATGATCTATGATACGCAAGAAGAAAAAGATTTCAGGGAAAGATATGCAAATGAGCTGCGCAAGAAAAGAGTACAATATTCTATTAATCCGCATTTTGGGCTTGACGAGTTAACCGAGGAAGTAAAGAGTGTTAAGAAGCAGGAACTGATAACTCCGGGACGGAGAGGAGAGCAGATAAAACATGAAGAAATCTGTAAAGAAATTCTCAGACGTCTGAGCTTAAAGAAGACCATTCAACTCTGATGAATCTCCTTGAATGAAGGCGATGCCCCAACAAATTTGGCAATTTTGTGTTTTAGAAAAACTTCATGCTCTTTGCCACAGTCATTACACCGAATTCGAATATTGCCAGCAATGCTCCTGTATTTTGGTTTTATTACATCGTCTTCCGCGATGCATTCCATCACGTTGCCGCAATCGCAGGAGAACGACTGTTTTGTCATCGAATATACCTAAGGCATATCAAGAATAAAAACTTGAGAACCACGATGCAATGTAGACTAGAATATGTCCTGTCTATACAGATGAACAATACAAACAGCCTTATTGAAGACATTATTGTAGTACGTTGTAAATGTACATTTCTTGCAAGTCGTGCGGAAAGGAGTTCAACAACTTGTCCAGAGGCGTCCAATATTCAAGCATGGTGGGGGGGCTCTTGGTCTTTTGCTCAGACGAATGCTGTAAGAATTATCTTAATTCCAAGTAATAGCGGAAAAATTCTGCTTAGAATACTCGTATCATTATTGCATCCTTAAATACAGCATAAAGCAGCTAAAATAGAATGGAGAAGATAAAGAAAAGAAGAAAGAACTCCACAAAGAAAAGCTCACAGTCGAAATCAAACTACCGAAGAAGATCGGCATAGGCGATTAGCTGGACCAGTTTCCAATAGCTAAAGAATGTTTAAACCAACTTGTAGTGCAGCAGAAGCTCTCCAGTCTTATTCCGTTCCACTTTGCCAAGCTCGAGCCGTATGCTCTGCGCGATTTCTTCAAAGCCGTCTCCCTCGACGAGCGTTGTTGCTAGTCTGCCACCAGCTATCTTTGGGGCTATTGCCACGGTGAGTTCGTCAACAAGCCCGAGGCGTAAAAGAGACCAGTTTAGCTCGCCTCCGCCCTCGACCAGTATCCTTCTCAGTCGCAT
Source organism: Nitrososphaera sp. (assembly GCA_023250885.1). Taxonomy (GTDB): domain Archaea; phylum Thermoproteota; class Nitrososphaeria; order Nitrososphaerales; family Nitrososphaeraceae; genus Nitrososphaera. The sequence goes on from JAHEZV010000071.1 coordinate 2,286, forward strand.
CTTTTCCAGCCTGTGAAACAATTCTTTCAGATTGACTCCGTGGGGCACGGCAGCGCTCTGGCCCCTCTCCCCTTTGCTTACGACTAGCACCTGCGCGCCCATATCTTCCAGCTTGTGTATTTTTTCCTCCGGCGCCTGGTCTGTCACTGCGACAATAGTTTTGATCTTAGACGCAGTACATATTATTTGCGAGTCAATCGGAAGCCTGCCCCTGCTGTCAACTATTACTCTGGCTGGGTTACTGCCCTTCACCAGCCTGACCGTAAGCCGGGGATTGTCCGCCAATATAGTTGAGATGCCCACCAGTATAGCGTCGACAGAAGCGCGAAGCTTGTGGACTCGCACAAGGTCTTCCTTTGAAGAAATTTTTGAGTCGCCGCCTGTGGTCGCGATCTTGCCGTCGACCGTCATTGCGCCGTTCATTATTACCTTCAATTTATTGCCTCCACGAATCGCCCGTCGATCATGACGGCTCTAATCGAGCTCTGGCTCAGTCTGTGAACTATCGCAGCATATGGGTCGTGCATCGGGTAGAGGTCTACATGCTTTTTGTCAATGAATATCAAGTCTGCTGCGCGGCCAGCCTCTATGCAGCCGGAATTCAATCGCAGAATTTGTGCGGCGTTTACAGTTGCCATTTTTAACAGCTGGCGGGGCCCGATCATTTCACCCTCGGTTGCCCTTGATGCCTTCCAGACATAATCCAGCTCTCTCAAGATGTCCGGCGAGTTCAGCATCACATTGTCCGTGCCGATGGCCACGAGACAGCCCTGCCTTAGCATTAGGGCAACCCTTGGAATGCCTGCACCCAGCACGCCATTTGCCCTTGGGCAGACCACAACTCCTGTTCCGCGTTTCGCAATAACTGAAATTTCGTCCTCTGTCGCATTTGTCATGTGCACTACAAACTCTGGCTTCAAATAATCCATTACCCTTTCAACTTCGCTTCTGCCAGTTTGCGCCTTTGAAAACTCGGCTGTTCCTTCTGACTCGGCTGCGTGTATAGCAACCATTTTTTTTCCTGCCATTTGCCTATATTGCGAAAGCGCTAGATTGGTGTTTTCGTTTGCGCCACTAATTCCAAGCCCATCTGCCATCTCTAGCACTCGTTGGACCTGCTCTATTGCTTCGGGCGGAAGGCCGGCAGCATCTTTTGGGTTGCTGTAGTAATTTGCTCTGCCAAGTACCACACATTTTAGCGGGAGGCCGGCGATCGCATCTTTCAAGAGCCTTACTCCCCCCGGCCCGTCTTCACGAAAGTCGGCAAAGACGACTATGCCTTTTTTCATCATCGATATCGCAGAATTCCTGATGAACGTTTTTAGGTGCTCCGGCTCGCTCCTTTGCAGGATCTTCTTTTTTGCCCCAAATACAGGATGGACCTGCGCATCGAGCCGATGGGCTGACGCAACATCCTTTGCTATAGAGTCTGCGGTGTGTGTATGCGCATTGATAAATCCCGGCATGATCAGAAACCCCTTGGCGTCCAGCACCTTACCAGAACCTTTGTAGGTGCCCGCAGCCGCGCTCCTGATCCTGCTCTCCTCGATCGAGATGTATCCCCTCTCAACATAGTCAAGCTCTTTGCCCAACAGTAGACTGACGTTAGTTATGGCTAGAAACATCCCATTTCAAATATTGGTTGGATTTTTCCTTGTTTGCGCAGATCTCTGATTGTGTCAAGGGCTTTGGTCGCTCCCTCGGCCGCTTTTCTACCTGTTTTGCCTATGCCTATTCCGCAATTGAGCTTGATATCGATTCCTGCTGTTACTTTTTTTATCACCGCGTCTGCCTGTTCCTTTGTCACACCGTTTGAGATAACCATAAAGTTGTCGCCGCCAAGAAAAAATGTGAGCGAGTTGTGTTTGAGAAACTCTGCCGCAAGCCTGCTATAGATCTTCGTAACCAGTGTAGTTATTTCGTATGGCGATAGGCGATCGCCCACCTTGGTCGAGCTATCGACATCGATGTGCATTATCTGCGCCATGTCAGCGTCATCAAGAGCGTTGCCAAATATCCTAGCTTCATTATCAATCATCTTGCCTCCTTTTCTTGCGCTGTATCCGTTCAGATTCGCCTCAAACGCAGTCTTGCCTGCACCGATCGCCATGGATATCTTCAGGTCATCGTACAGCTCAGCCAGCTCGCGCTGTATCTCCTTGTGGTCAATGGCATCAAGGCCATTAGTTATTGCAAAATACTCGTCGAATCTGTTGAAAAAGACGATGCAATTCTTTTCAGAAAATAGCCGCTGCACATCGTGGTAGATTTTTGCCTGCAGCATTTGCAGCTGTGCCTCCCTGTCGCTCCCAAGCGTGACCGTCCAGGGCCCGTACCCTTCGATCCTAATTATTGTCAGCTGTATCATCTATTACCACTGTTCCCCCGCCGACTGTCTTTTGTAGCTTTCTTAACCTTGCAACCATGTTGACGGCTGCACTCACCGCTCTCACTGGCACGAGCTCGGCCCGGTCCCTAGCCTGGTCTACTGTCATGCCTGGCCCCGTAACACCAAGCGCCACCGGCTTGCCGTGCTTTAGCGATAGGTCGGCTATCAGCCGCGCTGCGTTTTCTGCGACAATGTCGTCGTGCCTAGTATCCCCCTTTATCACTGCGCCAAGGGTTACCACCGCGTCGATGTTTTTCTTTTTCAATAATCGTTCAACTGCAAGGGGCATGTCAAAAGTGCCAGGCACGTACAACACGTAGCTTACCTTGGCGCCGACCTTGTCTGCATGATTTCTTGCGTGCTCAAGCATCTTGAATGTTATTTCGCTATTGAACTCTGAAACTACAATTGCAAGACGTGTCAATTGCTGGTTATGCCACCTTGGTGTGGGCTTTGAGCTCGCTTGCATCGATTAATGGAATGTTGAATTTATTCGCATACTCTTGCGCGGCTTCGATCGAAAGCGCCCTATGCGTGGCAGAGTCCATCATTTCGCAAATGGCAACTGCTGGCGTGAGCCCTGCAAGTTGCATCAGGTATACGCAGAGCTCGGTGTGGCCCATTCTGTCCCGCAGCAGGCGCTTTGATGCTATCAGAATAGGCACGTGGCCTGGAGCACTGAAATTCTTGGCAAAATCATCAAGGCCGCCATCGTTAATTTTCTTGCAGACTTCTGCCATCCGGGATATTGTCAATGCCCTGTCGTGGTCGGTGATGCCAGTGTACGTCGAGCGGTGGTTGACCGAAATCGAAAACGATGGCTTGTCGCCGTATGCTGCTTTGCCCTCTGTTAATTTTGAAAACACAGGGTTTACCCTTCCCATGCCGGCGATCATGTCATGCATATAGACAAGACCCAGCTTGGCGGTGATCTCGTTTGCAATCGCAAGACACACAAGGCCGCCGGCCTCATCCCGCATCGTTGCAATGTGATGCGGCTTGACGTGCTCCGCCGCAACTACCATGTCTATCTCGTTTTCGCGCCCCTTGTCATCGTGGACGAGAACAAACCTGCCGGCCTTGAGTGCAGTTATTGCTTCAGTAAGAGACAATAACTAGCTTTGCAGACAGATGTTATATGAAGATTACTAAAACGTTGGTGGCTACCACCATTTTGGTAGGTTGCTAGTGACATACTTGCCAAGAATGTCCGTTTCTATGTTCACCGTGTCGCCTTTGCGCCTTACGCCGAGCGTTGTTACGCTCAGTGTGTGGGGTATGAGGGATACAGAGACGCGGTCCCCTTCGACGTCTACCAGCGTGAGGCTGACGCCGTCAACAGCTATCGAGCCCTTAGAGACTAGTGATTTTGCTAACCCCCTATCTAGCTTTATCCAGATCTTTGTCTCGGACGACAACTCTTGTATTTCTTCAATGATGCCAGTGCCGTCCACGTGGCCCAGTACGAAATGACCCTCAAGCCTGCCGCCAACTTTCATTGACCTCTCGATGTTCACTTTGTCGCCGGCCTTGACCTCGCTGAGGTTCGTCCTCCTTGTTGTCTCGGCCACCATCTCAAACTCGGCGTCGCCTTTTGACCGCTTTGTCACCGTAAGGCAGGCGCCGTTTATGCAAACGCTGTCGCCCCGCCTGAGGCCGCGACCAAGCCTGCCAAGCCTGACCCTGAGAGCAGTGTCGGCTCCACTCTTGCTCCTGGAGACAGATCTTACCTTGCCCATGCCCTCGACAATGCCGGTGAACATGCATCATGTGTAATAGATGTTGAATATTTAATATCAACTCCTTAATGCACACCAAAATTAGGTTCGTTCTTGATTGAGATACGGGACCTGTCTTCGCTGCTGACGTTGTTAACAAGCCGTAAGAAAAGAAACAACCAACAGTGAAAGGCTGTTCCTGGCAAGAACTTGACTGGTCAGCAAGGATAGACACCACAAAAATCTTTATCCAACAATCATTCAATAATTCATATGAAGAATAACAACGATGCCAGGAATTCTCGTATTCTTTCTGAAATGAACCCAGCCGAGCTGCAAGACTCGATTAAATGAACACCGTCGCAGTGTTGATTTTTGGAGCATGTGAAAACCACGGAGACCATATGGCATTTGGGTCTGATTTTATCATGCCGTACGAGCTTGCAAGAAGAATAGCCGGCAAATACGAGAATATTCTCATCTACCCTTCGTTACCTTATGGCGTGAGCTCACATCACAAGGATTTCTTCATGACAATCAGTCTTGAACCGAATACGATGATAAACAATGTGCGCGATATCCTGCAAAGCATTGTTAGCAACAACATCAAACGCATATTAATCATAAATGTCCATGATGGCAATATCGCACCTATCGAGCTGGCTTCAAGAATAATCAAAGAAAAAAACCCAGAGGTCGTCATATCATGTCTAGGATCTTGGCGGAGTCTGGTCGGCCAAATAAAGAACTTTTTGATGTTTGGAATGGCTTGGGTCATCGAGGTGAAGCCGAAACTTCCGCGATGTTGGCTGTAAGACCTGATCTGGTTGACATGGCTCTAGCACCAGAAGGAGTAGTGCCAAAATTTCCAGATCGTGTTAGGATATACTGGAAATTTAATGAACTAACCAGTACAGGAGCCACAGGTTCTCCAAGAAAAGCTACTGCTCTTAGGGTCGCAACTAGTGGTATATGATGTGCAATCCTACAATCGATGATAGCAGTCACTTCTCATCTTTGGATCATAAGAGGAAAAGAAAAAGCCTTTTAAGTTCACGAAACTATAACATTTCA
>JAHEZV010000023.1:0-8970 GCA_023250885.1 Nitrososphaera sp.
CTCATTCTGGAAATTTTCGAGCGGAGTCAAAATGCGTCGCAATCTCGATTGACGTCTTTCTTTGTCCTTTAAAAGCAGAAGCACCTGCCGGCGGCTGTCGTCGGCGACGGCTTTCCATGGCGAACCCGCGGCACTTTAATAATTAAAGAATTATTTAGGTGTTCAAGTCTGCTTTGTCAACGCAGCTATCGCCATCGCAGCCTCTGACTTTGCAAAGAGCAGTTTGGCCGCGTCTTCCTTATCCTTTTTCCCCGGGTTCAATTCCAGGATGTTCAGGTGGCCGTTTACCAGAAACTCGATGTGGAGCGACTTCCTCGCCATGCTCGCGTTCCTTATCCCGAACCTCTTGCCGACGAGGCTGTCTTTGCTTGCCGGGTCAAGCGATGTCAGCGTGACGACCGCGCCGACAAACGAGTCGAGCAGCGCGAAAAGAGGGTCGGGCTTGTCATCCTTTTCCTTTGGCACCCCCCATTTTACCTTGCTCTTTGTGGCCGACGCGAGACTGTCAAACCTCTTTACAAAGTCGCCAAACACCGACTCCATCGTAACGTCTATCACGTGATCCTTTGACCTGACAAACTGCGACGTCACCTTCTGGTCAGTGAACTCCATGCCGTGGTACTTGGCATACAACAGCGGCTGGCCGTACTTGACTACGTAGGCGTCGCAGCCGTCAATCTGGGAGACCAGGTATAGGAAATAGTTCGCGGAAGCGGGGTTCTTGACCGCCGCGTTCATTTTGGAGATTATCATGAGCTTGAGGAGATCCCTGACAAAGTCGTCGGCGTATCGGGGGAACTCCTCAAAGTCATAGCGAACCTCCTCCACTACCAAGGCTAGCATGCTAACGGGGGCTTGAGCATTTAATGATTTTCAGTATCCGCCGGGCTTGAACCTTCAGCACCGCAGGTTAGTTAGGTAGATTAGACCTCTCGGCAAAAACTGGCCTGTTGACCGAGAGGTTTGCGTTCGTGCCAGGCAGCCAAGCGGCTGGAAGCAACATTGCGCGCTTTATGGACAGGCACGGCGTTTCGGGCTGGCGCCAACTGATAGAGAAGGCCAACAACGACATAGGCTGGTACTGGGACGCGGTCAACGAGGACCTTGACATCGAGTGGTTCCAGAAATACGACAAAACCTATGACTCGTCTGCAGGCATACCGTGGACAAAGTGGTTCATAAACGGCAGGTGCAACATTGTCGCCAACGCGATCGACAGGCACGCAAAAAGCCAGCCTGACAAAGCCGCGTACATTTTTGCAAACGAATCCGGCTCGAAAAAGGTCACCTACCGCGAGCTTGACGAGAAGGTAAGCAAGCTTGCAAGCGCGCTCACCGCTGCCGGGATCAAGAGGGGAGACGTCGTTGCGATCTACTTGCCCATGATCCCGGAGGCATTCTATTCCATCTTTGCGTGCTCCAAGATAGGCGCAGTCCACACTACAATCTTTTCAGGGTTTTCTGCGCAGGCGCTCCGCTCCCGGCTTGTCGATTCTAAGGCAAAATTAATGATAACTACAGACACTGTCAGGCGGCGGGGCAAAGAGATCCACCTTGCAGGCCAGTGGCAAAAGGCGATTCAGGGCACTAGGGTTTCTAGGGTAGTCACCGTCGGCCGCGACTACGATGACTTTGTGAGAAATGCTGCAAAAGCCAGGACCGAGGTGATGGACGCGGAAGACCCGTTGTTCATCCTCTATACATCGGGCACTACCGGCGAGCCCAAGGGCACGCTGCAGGTGCACGGCGGCTTTACGGTAGTCGCGGCTCAGCAGGCCGCTTACCTCATAGACATGAAGGCTGACGACGTGCTGTTTTGGTACGCGGATATTGGATGGATAACGGGGCAGGTGTGGGTGGTCTATGGCAGCACAATAATTGGCGCTACCGCCCTTGTCTACGACGACGCGCTTGACTACCCGGCAGCCGATACGTGGTGCAGGCTCATTGAGGATCATAAAGTAAGCATCTTTGGCGCGGCTCCCACTGCAATCAGGCTCTTTATGAAAAACAATGTGCAGGCAGGCAATTATGATTTATCGTCCCTGCGCGTTTTGGCAGCGACAGGCGAGCCGATAAACGCCGAAGCGTGGCAGTGGTATTTTGAAAACGTGGGCAAACAGCGCTGCCCAGTGATCAATCTGTCTGGCGGCACGGAGATTGGTGGCGCAATACTGAGCGCGCTGCCCGTGATGCAGCTCAAGCAGTGCACGGTAGGATGCCAGATACCCGGCTTTGACGCTGACGTTTTTGACGATTCCGGGAATAAAGTAAGCGAGGGATACCTTGTCATTAAAAAGCCATGGCCTTCAATGACGCGCGGGCTCTTGAACAACATCGACAGGTTCGTTGAAACTTACTGGTCAAAGTACAAGGACACCTGGTACCACGGCGACATTGTTCTTGTTGATTCCGACGGGCTGTGGTACATGCGCGGGCGCGCCGATGACGTGATAAAGGTGGCGGGCCACAGGATAGGGACCGCGGAGGTTGAGGCGGCTGCCGTGTCGCACCCGGCGGTGGCAGAGGCGGTGGCTGTCGGCAGGCCTGATGAATTGAAAGGCGAGGCGATAGTGGTGTGCATCGTGGTAAAGGACGGCCATAGGGCTAAGGACTTGAAGGACGAAATCATCAGGAGGGTGGAAGAGTCGATAGGGAAGTTTGCCCGGCCCGAAGAAGTGAGGGTGGTGGCCGAGCTGCCAAAGACAAGGACCGGCAAGCTCGTAAGGCGGCTGGTCAGAGCAAAGATTGCCGGCGAAGACATTGCAAGCCAAGATTTGTTGACCGTTGAAAACCCCGGTTCGCTTGATGAGATCTAGTGGGAGCTCGCAGAATTTCTCAATTGCCGGTATTGCTATAGCTGCATTCGTGATGAATTTCTTTCTAATCATTCCTTAGAAGCGAATCAGTCGATTTCCCGCCCAATATTGTGGGTTTATATCCTATCGCTAGCGATATCGAGATCAGGCATTCATCTCATTAGGTGTCGGGATACCTTTATGTTGTCAAACCCTACGAGTAGCGCTTACAGCAATGCACACCCACGGCGAGGATGATGCCCGCAAAAAGTTCGAGCTGCCAGGCAGCAGGCCGCACTACCCACCGTCGCTTCCGTTCACCATTACCCACATGCGCCTTGCAATAGAGCCGGATCTGCATGAGCGCTCGATCAGCTGCGAGCAGAAATTATCAATCACCATCCTGCACGATACTGACGCGATAGAGCTTGACGCAGCAGAACTTCAAATAAAGTCCGTTTCCGCAGGAGGAAAGCTTGAATTCCGCAGCCTTGAAGACAGGTTGGTAGTCAGGCTTGGAAGGACAATGAAGGAGGGAAGCAAGATCGAGCTTGCCATTGCATATGGTGCAAAGCCGCGCCAAGGATATTATTTTGTAGCGCCGGACAAGCACTATCCTAACAAACATCTGGAGGCGTGGACGCAAAGCGAGGCCACGCTGGCAAAGCACTGGTTCCCCTGCATCGACCACCCGCAGGTGAAATTTGCAAGCGAAATTTCAGTCACCGTCCAGTCAGGATTTACCGCAATTTCAAACGGCAAACTGCAAAAGGTAGAACAGCGGGGCAAAAAGCAGACCTATCACTGGTCAGAATCAAAACCGCACTCTGCCTACCTTGCATCGGTGGTAGTCGGCAAGTACGCCGAGATCAAGGACGGCAATTTGCAATACTACGTGCCTCTGGAGAGAAAGCAGGACGCGCCAAGGTCGTTTGACCAGACGCCCAAGATGGTAAAGTTCTTTGAAGAGTACCTAGGCACGAAATACCCCTATGAAAAATACACCCAGGTTGCAGTGCAGGATTTCATCTACGGCGGCATGGAAAACTCTAGCTGCACCACTCTGACGCTTGACACGCTGCACGACAAGAAGGCGCATGTCGACTTTACAAGCGACTACCTGATATCGCACGAGCTGGCGCATCAGTGGTTTGGCGATCTGGTAACGTGTAGGGACTGGCAGCACATCTGGCTCAACGAGGGCTTTGCAACCTACTGTGAGGCGCTGTACTGGGAGGCGAGCAGGGGCAACGACGAGTTCCAATACTACGTAATGCAGACTGCAGACGACTATTTCGAGGAAGCAGGGGCCAGGTACACCCGGCCCATCGTTACCAAAGTGTATAAGCACCCTGACGACCTCTTTGACAGACACACGTACGAAAAGGGTGGTTGCGTGCTCCACATGCTGCGCCACCACGTTGGCGACAAATATTTCAGGAGATCGCTCAAAACGTACCTCCAGCGCTTTGCCGACGGCACGGCAGAGACCGACGACCTCCGAAAGATATTCGAGCTGGAGACCGGCAAGAGCTTGCAGCAGTTTTTCGACCAGTGGGTCTTCAGGGAAGGCCACCCCGAGCTCAAGGTCGACTTTTCCCATGACGGGGACATTCTAAAGATAAAGATGGAGCAGGCGCAGGCCGGCGACCCGTTTGAATTTGCGATTGACGTCAAGCTGGCGTTTGCAAGGGGCAAAAAGACCTACACGTTCAAGATCTCTGAAAAAGAGAGCGTGTTCCAGATCCCGGTCGACAGTGAAGTTGAATGGTTCTCTGCCGACCCAGAGTTCAAGATCCTAAAGACGATATTGATCAAGGTTCCAAAGGAGATGCTCATCAGGCAGCTCCATGACGGCGACACAGTCATCGAGCGGGTCGAAGCGGCTCGCGCGCTCAGGGATAAGTCGTCCGATGCGGTCATTGACGGGCTGAAAGACGCAGTCCTGCATGACAAGTTCTGGGGAGTGGCGGTAGAGGCAGCAAAGACGCTTGGCGCGATAAGGACGGATTACGCTTATGAGGCGCTGAAAAAGTGCATTGCAGTGAAGCACGCGAAGGCGAGGCGCGCCGTTGTAAAGGCAATGGGCGAGTTCAAGAAGGAGGAGACGCTCGAGCTGTTAAAGCCCGTGCTGCAAAAGGATGAGAGCTATTTCGTCGAGTCGGAAGCGGCGACTGCGATTGGCAAGACAAAGAGCGGGCAGGCAATCGCGGTATTGAAAAAGGCGACTGCGACGGACACTTTCCAGAACATTGTCGCGCAGGGCGCGATTGCAGGGTTGAAAGAGTTTGCCGGCGACAAGGACATTGCTAACTTTTTGGTGGAAAAGAGCAAATATGGAAATTACCACAGGGTAAGGGAAGCGGCCACCTTTGCGCTAGGCAAGTTTGCAGACAGCCACGTGGTGGTTGATCATTTGAAATCATTGCTGACTGACAGGTGGTTCCGCGTGCGAATCAACGCGTGCAGGGCGATAGCAGACGCGGAACTGACAAAGGCGATCCCCGATCTGACGTGGGTGGCCGAGCACGACCTTGACCATAGAGTGAGGAGAGTGGCAGAGGAGTGCATAAACATAATCAAGGAAGCGACAAGGAAGCCAAAGGAAGTCGCCCTGATGAGGGAGGAGATTGACAGGGTCAAATCAAAGAATTTGGAGCTCTTGCAAAAAGTGGACAGGCTCGAGCGCGAGTTACGCTAAAAAGTCAGACACAATCCTGTTGAACAGCCCTGGCCGCTCAAAGTGCGGCCGGTGGCCGCAGTTCTCAAGCATGACTATCCTGCAGTTTTTCATCTTCACAAAGGGCTCGGCGAACTTTACCGGGATCATATAGTCCTCCTTGCCCCACAAAACTAGAGTGGCCGCCTTTATTTTGTTCAGGCGGCTGTTCAGCCGCGGAGCCCGGGCGCTGCCTGCCAGCGCGGACAGGAACGCCTCCTTTGCACCAGGCATCAAGAATTTTTGGTAAACTAGCTGTGCGTAGGAATTGTCGACTGGCTTGTTGTCCACCGCGAAAAGCGCCTGCTTGACCTGCCGCACCGACTTTGCCTTTATCACCTTGACGTATTTCCACAGGGCAGGCGACCCCTTGAAAGAGCGTGGAAGTGCGCCGGCAGGGCTTGTCAGCACGAGCCTTCTCACGAGGGAAGGATGGTTTATCGCGACTTCGGCCGCGACGTGACCGCCAAGCGACGAGCCAACTATCGACACCTCCCCCAGCTGCAACTGCTTTAGGAACTGGACGACGAATTCCCTGTAGAACCTGATCGTGTAGCTCATTTTCGGCTTGTCGCTCAGCCCGAACCCGGGCAGGTCGACTGCGATCACCCTGAAGCTTTTTGCCAGCTCGTTGATGTTGTTTGTCCAGCTTTCAATAGAACCGCCAAGCCCGTGCACCATGAGCACAGGCTCGCCCCTGCCGGCATCAACATGGCGGATTCGCAGCTTGCCAACCTGCAGGTACTGGTAGTCCAATCATCGAGAAAGCGTTGTTTTTGCCGTAAATACTTTATTGTAGAGCAGGAACTGCTCCTCGTCTTTGGTCGTGAATTTTTCAATGAACGACGTGAGGCGCGTGCTGTCGTGGCAGACCAGCTGGAACTCCTCAAACTTGCCGTCTAGGTAGATGTTGGTCACGAATGAGACGAGGCGGCGAAGTGGGTCGGCAGACGCGGCGTCAAGGTATACTACTTGCAGGATGTTTGTCCTGTCCCAGTAGCCGTGCCTGTTGATTATTGCGACACCGTTAACAGGCCGGCCAGCAACTATTACGCGCTTTTCTCTGATGAAATTATGGAGCGCTTGATTGTCAAGCGTATACCAGTGCCATGACTTTACATATCGTTTTGCAGACAGGCTATAGATTTTGGAGCGCCGCAGGTATCCCCAGATGCTGTCAAGCTCGCCAATAGTTGCCAGCCTTGCGGCTAACCTGCTCCGCCTCGGCCTGCCCTCTGCGCTGTAATAAGCCCACCTTGAAACGATAGCAAATCCATTCTTTTCCATCATGCGCTGCGAAGCAACGTTTGCAACGTCGACAATGGCAGACGCCTGCACCGCGCCTTCTTGCCTGCCGTACTCTATCATCTTTGCCAAAAGCTGCGTCGCTATCATCGAACGCCTGTAGTCTGGGTGCACCCTCACTCCCTCAAGCCACATGCCCCTGCCGTCGGGGCACATCGCCAAGTGCGACATTCCGATTTTCCTGCCTCCGTCCTCGGCTATCAGCAGCCGGCCTGACCTGAACCAGTGGTCCCACACACGGTCGATGTAGTCGCCCCAGCTGAACGTGTCTACGCAAAAGCTAAGGATCTCTTCCTTGTCTGATTTTTTTGCTGGCCTGATCTTCAAGTCACTTTAACAGCTGCTTCCATCTCGTGCATAAGAATTGCGACGAACTGGCTGACCCCCCTGATAAAGTCGAGCGAGGCGGCAAGCGAGTCGGTCTCGTTGAATATCGTGACGACGTAGGAATGCGTGTCGAACTGGCTGATGCGCATGTCGCTCCAGTATTTCTGCGACAGTTCATCGTTTGTCTTTGACGTGAGCTGTATCGCGTCCATCGGGGTCTTGTGGCCGACGTACCTGCCCGCAAGCGTGGGGATGCTGTCCATGCGATCGAGCTTTGTGAGTATCCTGTGGCTGTCTTCCGTGCCAGTCACTACGGAATGAAATACCGCCCTTACCGCGTATATGTCATTGTCAATGTCGACGCTCAGGTGCTGCTTGAGCGAGGCGGCCACATAGTGGAGACATGATATTGTTTCTTGGTCCGGGTTCTGCAGCGCGTTTGGGTAGCTCATGACCTGCAGTATTCGGAACGGGAGCACGTTTGACTGCACCGGCGCGATGCGGAAGCCCTGCCGGAAAAACGACATCGTGTCCTGCATCGGGTGGTTCCCCTGCTGCATCTGGCTTGAAGCAAATCCTTCAGACTCGCTGAAAGCTGCGTTCAGCCTATCTGTGTCAAGTATAGGTTGTTTGAAATAAAGCTGAACGTTGAACTGCGTGATGTGGACGTCCACCTACTTGTTCACTGCCTTTGCCGACGATTCCGGGTCTGCAGGAATGATTGTAAGCCAGGGCTCTAGCAGCTCGGTGTTCAGCTTCACCAGCTCAATCTTCGCTTCCTTCAAGAGCTCAGTGCCGTCTTCTGGGTAGTCGGCAGTTACCACTATCCTCTTGAGTCCGACGCTTATCGCCATCTTGCTGCACTCTATGCATGGCGCAAACGTCGAATACAGCGTGGCGCCCCTCGTGCTCCCGGCGTTGCCAAAGAGGGCGCATTGCATTATTGCGTTTGCCTCTGCGTGCGTGCACAAGCACCGGTCGAGTCCCTCGCCGGACTTGAGCTCGCCCCTTACCCGGGCAATGCAGCGGGGGCAGCCGCCTTCAAAGCAATTCTTTATCCCGGGCGGAGTGCCGTTGTAGCCGGTGGCTATCTGCCTGTTGTCCTTTACAATCACAGCGCCGATGTGCCGGGTCAGGCAGTTTGAGCGAAGCTTGGCGATCTCTGCCTGCAGCATGAAATAGGTGTCCCAGTCTGGCCTCTGCATCCTCTACCAGTAATCGCAATTGCTATAAAAATTGTTATACTAGTTGGCGGCAGCGCCTTCGTCAAGGACGCCCTGCTTGTCCTTCTTACGTGTCCGGTAGCCGGCGTTCTTGATCAAGCTTTCCACCGTGCCGAGCGCAAACACGTACCGGATGCCCTCTTCCTTCATTCCCGGCGAGAGCATATCGTTCATCTTTTCGACGTCACCTTTAACATAGTCCTCTGAATGCTTGCTGGTGCGGGCCACGACGTAAAGGTACGACTCTCCTTTGTACTTGTGTATTTCATAGACCTGCCTCATAGGGCTATTATCCGTGCGCAAGAAGGTCGGTTCTTGCGGTCAACAAAAGCTTGCTGTGGGTCAGCTTTTTTGCCAGCTGAAATTGCACAAAAGACTATCAATTAATTCACTTTACATCAACTTTGAAGATAGAAAAGACTGCTCGCTTGAGGAGATCGAGGGCGCGCTGAAGCAGATCCTCGGGGAAGGGGCCTCGCTCGTAGTAGCCTCGATAAACAAGAGCTAGAACACGAAATCAGATGCACGCCGGCACCGCTACTAAGGCGCCGGCCTGCGAAAACTAGTCTACCAGTACTCTTTTGCGTCTCAGCAGCAT
>JAHEZV010000023.1:8980-21232 GCA_023250885.1 Nitrososphaera sp.
CTTTTGCCAGGCGGAACCCTACCAGCCCCGCCACAAGCGCTATTGCAGCCAGCCCCGCGATCGTGTAGTAGTCCATCAGTGGACACCTACCCCGGCCAGGACCAGCGGGCGCTTTCCTATCCTCCACGCAGCCTCCATTGCAGCCAGAGTGGGCACAAATCCCAGCACGATCCATCCGATTGATTCGAGCATTTCCATTGCAAGCATACTGAGGGCAGGATGGAAGATTAACCCTGCTCAGAGGCGCGGTATAATCATCACAGCCTGCCGGCATTATCAGCGGCGCTTTAGAGTAGTCAAACGTGTTTATGACAGCGCACGAGTGTGTTTTACCAAATGTAAAATCACATGCTGCTTTATCGGCAGGTACAAGGCACAACATGGGAATTGGCAATTAAACAGGCATTTCTGTCCATTTCCATGTTGTAATTATTAAAATTTGGAAACGGCTCAGCGCTAGAAAGCGATCATCATCACCGTTTCCACAGTAACAGTGCCCCTTGTTGCAGCAATCAAGCAGATAAATGTTAAGAAGGCGGCTGGCCGCTCTATTATTGCTTGGTGAAAAACCCTGCCGTTGCCAAGGCGATGCGCGATCTTGGTTTTCTCACGGAGGTGGGCGAGGACGACCCGAATGTGCAGTTCAGAGTGCGTGCCTACTACAGGGCTGCGGATACGATAGCAAGCCTCCCGGAAGACGTCGCCGACATTTACAGAAAAAACGGCATCAAGGGGCTCCTTGAGGTCCCTTCAGTCGGTAAGAACATCGCTGCAAAGATAGAGGAATACATCAAGACAGGCAAGGTGCGCGCCTTTGAAGAGCTAAAGGCAAAGATCCCAATCGACATTGACGAGCTGTACGGCATAGAGGGCGTCGGCCCAAAGACCATCAAAATTCTGTACGACAAGCTGCAGGTAAAGAACCTTGCAGATCTGGAAAAGGCTGCCAGGGAAGGCAAGCTGCGGGCAGTGCCGGGCTTTACCGAGAAAAAGGAGCGGGACATGCTCAAGCGGATAGAGTTTTTCAAAAGGGGCAAGGGCCGGCGCATAATAGGAGAGGTCTACCCCCTCGTAAAGCAGATCGAAAAGGGCCTGTTGCAGGTCGCAGGCGTGAAAAACGCAATTACCGCCGGCTCGGTGCGACGGATGAAGGAGACGATAGGCGACATCGACTACCTAGTGGCATCAAGCGACCCGGAGCCTGTGATGGACTTTTTCACGAAGATGCCCGAGGTTCAGGAAGTGGTTGGCAGAGGTCCTGCCAAGGCGTTTGTCAGGCTGGCAAGCGGAATAGACGCCGACCTTCTTGTAGTGCCTGAGGAAAGCTGGGGCGCGGCGCTCCAGTACTTTACCGGGAGCAAGGAGCACTCGGTCGAGCTGCGCAAGATAGCGATTGCAAAGGGGCTGCGGCTGAACGAGTGGGGCGTTTTCAAGGGCGAAAAGAGAGTTGCGGGGGCGACGGAGGAAGAAGTCTATCGAGCGCTCGGCCTCCAGTGGATACCTCCGGAGATGCGCGAGAACGCCGGCGAGATAGAGCTTGCCCGGCAGGGCATTGTCCCAAAGCTCGTCGAGTACGGAAGTTTGAAGGGTGACTTGCAGGTCCACAGCGAAAACAGCGACGGCACGGCCACGATAGAGGAAATGGCGCGCGGCGCCAAGGAGTTTGGGCTCGATTATGTCGCGATTACCGACCACACGAAGAGCCTTGCGGTGGCAGGCGGCCTTGACGAGCAGGAGCTCCTGCAGCAGGCAGAAAAGATAGCAGAGCTCAACGACAGGCTGAAGGGGTTCCGCGTTCTTGCGTCTGCAGAGGTCAACATCATGAAGGACGGCTCGCTTGACATTGCAAATAACGTGCTTGACAAGCTTGACATCGTGGGCGCGGCCATCCACTCGCACTTTAACCTGCCAATCGAGGCCCAGACCGAGCGACTGACAAAGGCTGCAAGGAACCCGAGCGTGGACATACTGTTCCATCCGACAGGCAGGCTAATCAACAAGAGGGCAGGCTACCCTGTTGACATCGAACGAGTAATCGAGGTTGCAAACGAGACCGGCACCGTTCTTGAGATTGACGCGCACTATGACAGACTGGACCTGAAGGACGAGTATATCAGGATGGCTGTTAAAAAGGGCGTGAAATTAGTGATTGACTCTGACGCCCACCACCCTATCCACTATGCGTTCCTCATATTCGGCGTCGCTCAGGCAAGGCGCGGATGGGCAACGCAAGCGGACATACTCAACACGCTCACGGCAGACAGGCTGCTGGAAGCCCTAAAGTAATCAATATATCTGGAATAACGATACTTTACGGCGTGCGCACGACCTTTGAAAAGGACGACCTGAAGACAAGGAGGATATTCCTTGGAGTCTTTTACTTTTGTGCCTTCGTGATGGCCGCCATAACGTTCTACGCCATCTATGTCAGCCTCAATGAATACTTGCAGACAGGCAAGGTCATAGTTGGCGAGGTGCTGGTCGACACAGAGTTCCCGGTGCAGGGCCTAGCCAAGCTCGTGACGTACTTGATGATAGTGTCTGTCGTCGGCTGGTACTGCGTTGTCAGGCTTGGCGGCGACAAGGTAAAGAGCATCCCAAAGTGGCTAAAGTCGATACTGCAGCTGGTAGTGCTTGTAATCGCGATCGTGGCGCTCTATGAATTTGTCTACAACTTTATCGTATGGAATTCGCTAATAACTGCAGATGCAATAAAAGGTGTGCTGAACTTTGACGGGGTGAACGTGCCGTATCCAAACCCCGACACCCCGTGGAACCTGGTGTTTGCAACCAAGATGTCGCTTGCCGCGTTCCTGATCTCGGCCCACGGCTTTTACACGATGAGCAAGCCGGAAAGGAAGCTAGAGTAGCCACTCCTTTATTCTGGTCCTTTCAAAGTCCTGCTTTTTCTGGAAGTTCTGCTCGGACGGCGCTTCTAGCCTGAGCGACGGGCCGGCAGGGTTGAAAAAGTCGCCCTCGAGGTAGCCTGCGCGCCTGTTGCCCACGTCCATGAAGCAGTAGCCCTTCCCGGCAAACGTCGCAATTGCCGGCCTGCCGCTGATTTCGTCTATAATCTGTCTGGCCGCGACCTTTGCCTGCTCCTCGGCAAATATTCCGGCCTTGGGCAGGGCCAATTCGCCCACCTTTATCTCCGTGACGTCGCCTATTGCAAAGACGTTCTTGAATTTGGTCTTCATTGTGTTTCTGTCAATTGCCACCCACTCGCCTTCTGCCATGCCGGCGCTCCTTACCAGCTCCGGGGCCCTGTGGGGCGGGATGCCTACAAGCACGTCATAATCTGCCTTGCTGCCATTCTCAAATTCCAGCTTGCCGCCCGTGACTGACTTTAGCTTGTGCGACGGATGGAACCGTATGCCGCGCTGCGAAAGCATCTCCACTACGTTTGCGCTTATCTGCGGGCCGGCCACCGGCAACGCTATCGGGGCGGGCGCATAAATGTCAATATCGATATTGTTTCTGGTGCCGTGCCTTGTCAGCATGTTGTCAATTAGCAAAGACGTTTCATACGGCGCTGGTGGGCACTTGTAGGGCATCCCCATTATCGCAACTGCGACTTTGCCGCGCTTCAAGCCCAGAAGCTTCTCCCTGAGTCTTGGAACCTCCTGCGCGTCGTAGAGGTTGTAGCCTCTTCCAACAAAGCCGGCTATCCTGTCCGGCACAAGCTCTGCACCGAGCGCGACTATCAGGTAGTCGTATTCGATCCAGCCGCGATCCCTTACCTGCACCCTGTTTTGCGAAATGTCAATCTTGGTCACCTCGTCGTTGAGGTACTCGATCCCCTTTGCCTTCAGCCCGTCAAGCTGGGTCTGGGACTCTTCCAGGCCGCGGCTTCCCTCCAGTATCCACAATTTCACAAGCCCCATCATGAACGACGTTTTCCTGTCTACAATAATCACCCGATGGTCTGGGCCGAGGTCCTTCCTCAGCTCTGTTGCTGCTGCCAGGCCGCCAAAGCCGGCCCCGAGGATCAAAATTCGCTTGCTCATCATCTAATAAGACCCAAATACCATGTAAAAACTTTTTAGTGATGAACGCGATTTATCATTGATGCCGGAGAAGAAGAATTACACGTTATATGATGACGCGACGCTGGAGAGGATGAAGCACTATTTCCGGCAAGGGGATCACGATGCGCTGCTCAGGTACATCAAGACCCATGGCATGCGAAGGCACATTGATGTTTTCGAAGAGATGGATTCATCCTAGCCCGACAGTCAAGTTTGTCCCCCTCACCGCAACTCTTGCTTATCGTTTGGCAGGCCCCAGTTCCAGAGCACCTTCCAGTGAGAGTTGCCGCCGATTATTGCGGTTGCAGGGATGCACTGCTTTGCCCCTTGCTTGTTATAGTACGAGGGGCACTCAATAGTGATCTGGCCGTATTGCGCTTCTTTGTTGGGCGTTGAAACTCCGGCCTGGTAAAAGTAAGCCTTTTGGGATTCGGGATTAGCGGTCGGGTGGTCGCGGTGGCAAAGAGCAAAACCCTAATCGAAGCCAGCTGGTGCCGTCAGGCCCTAAAAGGTAGCACTGCCGGGCGTCGCAGAACTGGTACGGCAGCAACACCAGCGCCACTGTTGCAGCTGCGGCGCAGCCGGCTGCCACATGAGGAGGCAACCGAGAGATCCGGCCAAAGGCAAACCATAGGCCCAGTTCTGAAGCAAGGAAGAACCACAGATGGGCTCCTGAAAATATGAAAAAATCTAGGCTCGCCTATCGTGTGCAAGTATAACGTGTAGCATTCAAACAGAAATGGCGCGATCACATTGCCGGCGCACGCAGCTATGAAAAGCAGTGGCGAGATGCCTGATCTTCTGCGGCAGCCGGTTTATCGCTTGCTCACTCGGCGACTCCTAGAAGAGAGTCTACCGCTCCTGTGTCGTCGGCCTTATGAGTATTTCGTTTACGTTCATGTGGCTGGGCGACTCGACCGCGAACAGGATCGCGTTTGCGATGTCCTCTGCCTGCAGCGCCTGCATTTCCTTTGTCGATTCGACATACTTTTCCAGGGCTTTGTCGGTTATCGTGTTTGTGAGCTCGGTCGCCACGACGCCCGGCTCGATGCAGGTAACCCGTATGTTTGCCCTCTGGCTGAACTCCTGCCTTAGTCCTTCGCTGAACGCCGCGACCGCGTGCTTTGTCGCGCAATAGACGCTCCCGGCTGGGAACACCGTCCTCCCGGCCACGGAAGAAATGTTGACGATATGCCCTGACTTTTTGTTCAGCATGTGGGTGATAACAGCTGCGGTGCAGTAAAGCACTCCCTTGATGTTGACGTCTATCATCTGATCCCATTCATCGACCTTGAGGCTCTTGAAAAAGCTCAATGGCATGAGGCCTGCGTTGTTGACGAGAATGTCCACGGTGCCCCATTTCTTTATGACGGCATCGACAAAACTGTCACAATCGGCTTTTTTTGTGACATCCAGCTTTTGGCAGAAAATCTCGCCGCCACTCTTGGCGATCTCGCTTTGCAGGGACTCGAGCCTGTCGGTGCGCCTTGCGCCTGCTGCTATCTTGGCGCCGGCCTTTGACAGTGAAAGCGCGGTGGCGTAGCCTATGCCGCTGCTAGCCCCCGTGATTATCGCAACTTTGCCCTTTATCATTCTGTCATCATTCAGTTTTGCACGTTGTAATATGCTTTTGCCAATGGGCGTCAAGCTTAAGTATCATGCGTACATCTCTAGAGTTGTGTGCTCATGAGCCTAGATGACACGGACGAGCTGGCCTACCTGTGGACTAAGGTAAAGTTTATCCAAAAATACATGAGCAAGAACAACTGCACCTTTGAAGCGGCCGAGCGCGAGTTCCATGCCTGGATCGAAGGCCTGATGGACAGCAGGATAGAGCGCGCAAACAAGATGCTGAATTCGCACTAGACGCTCTGTTCCGGCCGCTGTAGCTTTTGCTTCCTCGCCATGAACAACAAGAGCACGCCAAACATGCCCAGCACTATTGCAAGCCCCTGCGCGCCCCCGTTTGGCACTGCAAAAACGTAGGCGATTGCAAACACAATGCATGTTATCGCCTGGAGGAGGTACGACGTTCCCGGGTGCATGTGCGTCTTTTTGCCAATAAAGCCAATGGCAAAGAACGCGGCGGCAGGATAAATGGTGAGCAGGACGTATTGATCAATGTCAATGCCCAGATGAGGCATTGGCTAAAAGTTCGCAAAATAGGTATTTATTTGCTTATTCGACGTGCACTTCAGCCGCCGCCCCGCCTTCAATTATCGAGCGTGCGTTTTCAAACGGCAGCGACGCGACATCTTCCTGCTGGAATGGCCCATACTTGTTCATGTCGACGCCGACAAACGCTTCTGTTGGCCTGAGGAACCTGACAACTATTTGCTTTGAGCGCATCCTCGCAGAGATCGACTCGAGCACCTTTGGCCTTCCCTTGACCGTGGCGGCGATAACCTCGCTTGCCCTCCCTTCAGACTCGCGCTTGCCATCGAGGACGTACTTTTCCTCGTCGGTGAGCTTTGAATAGTCAAGCGGCTCCTCGCCGGCGCGGATCTTGGCCTGCCGGGCCTCTATCAGCAGCCGCGCAGACGTCGCAAGCAGCTCGGCCATGCGGTCCCTCACCTTCGCTTCGACGCCTTCGTAGCCCTGCCCCTTCAGGTTGCCAAGCGCAGTGGCTATCTTCTGGAAGGTGTCCGGCTCTACGGACTGGAGCGACGGCGTTTCGATTTCTTTTTTCAAAAGCTTGTAGATGTCCTTGAGCGCGAGGTCGCCGCTGTTCCCGGCGTTCATTTCGCTGCGATTTTGCGCCCCAGCTGTTGACATTTTGGATCACTTGACAAGCCTTAAATTATAGGATTTTAGTGCCTACTGATGGGGTAATCCAGTTGCCTTATAAATTGATTGACGGCAGGATCGAACCGTTAACATTTACCGCGGATCAAGTGATGCGGCGGCTCAAGGACGACGAAATCAAGTTCCTTGATTTGCAGTTCACCGGGCTCTTTGGCCGGTTCCACCACACCACGATGGACTCCAAGATGTTCAGGGTGGAAGACTTTGTCGACGGCCTTCCAAAGCTTGACGGATCGTCCATTCGCGGCTTTACCGAGATTCACGAATCAGACCTTATCATAAGGCCCGACCCGGCAACGTTTGCGACCGTGCCCTGGATCGCGTCGCCCACAGCCAGGCTTATCTGCGACATCCTGAACGGCGGGAGCAAGCGCGATACGTTCCCCCGCGACCCGAGAGGCATAGCCAAGAGGGCTGAAAAGTATGTTATGGAGCAGGGCTTTGACGCGTCATACTGGGGGCCCGAAGTAGAGTTTTTCGTCTTTGACAAGCTGGAGGTCAACACCATGACTCCGTACCAGGGGCAGAGCTACCGCATCCAGTCGAGGGAAGCGCCGTGGTCGACTGACAGCGTGGGCTATGCCCTCCGGCTGAAGGAAGGTTATTTACCTAGCGCGCCCGGCGACACGCTGATGGAGTACCGCAACGAGTGCGTCGACGTTCTAACGAACAACTTTGGCATAGTGTGCGACGCGCATCACCACGAAGTTGCGACCGCCGGCCAGTGCGAGATCGACATACGCTTTGACACCCTGGTCAACGCTGCCGACGGCGTGCAGAGCTACAAGTACATCGTCAAGAACATCGCCAAGAAGCACAACATGATCGCGACAATGATGCCAAAGCCGATAGCGCTTGACAACGGCTCCGGGATGCACGTCAACGTCAGCCTCTGGAATAAGGGCGAGAACCTGTTCTACGATTCTGCCGACGAATACGCGGAGATGTCGCAGACTGCGCGCTATTTTGGCGGCGGCATAATAGAGCACGCGCAGGCGCTGGCGGCAATCGTTGCGCCTACGACCAACTCGTACAGGAGGCTTGTGCCCGGCTACGAGGCGCCAGTGTATGTTGCCTGGAGCACTGGCAACAGGTCGGCGATAATCAGGATCCCCGCGCACTACAAGGGAACAAAGTTTGCCAACCTGAAGCGCATCGAGTTCAGGGCGCCGGATCCGTCGTGCAACCCGTACCTTGCGTTCTCTGCAATCCTGGCAGCAGGACTTGACGGCGTCAGGAAAAAGAAGGACATCGGCGATCCTGTCAACGAGGACATTTTCAAAATGAGCCTCAAGAGGAGGCGCGAGCTTGGAATAACGCAGCTTCCTGCAAGCCTCAGGGAAGCGTATGAAGAGCTGGAAAGCGACAGCGCCTTCCTGAAGCCAGTATTTGACAGCGAAACGATAGGCAGGATAGTAGACCATGAGGAGAAGGAGCACGTCGAGCTTGCAGTCAGGCCGCACCCGCACGAGTTCTCGATGTACGCCGACGTCTAGCCTCTTTTTCTCCTAGGCGGCAAGAACCTTATCGCCCTCAGGTAGATGTTCCCACCCTAGGCTTTTGTGACGTAGGAGGCAGTCGAGGCAAACAGTATCCCAAGCCCGGTGGCAGTCGAGGTGAGCCACGTGACATGGTTGTTGTCAAGAACCAGCCTGCGCCTCCAGGGCTCTAGAGCGATGCGAAGCAGGATTGTAATCAGCCCCTGCCCGGCCCCAACCATCACTAGGAATTCGCCGATGTTTACGCGGTTTGCCGCAAACAGCCCGGCGCCCATCAGCACCGTCAGGCCGCCAAGCTGGCTCAGGAGCGCTAGGAACCCTACAGGGGCCACGGCATAGGTCTAGAAGTCGCTGGCCGTGTTTACCATCAGCTGCTCCCTCACAAAGTTGTAGATCTCGATGTTTGCTCTGTAGCCGGACAGCACAAACAGGATGCCGGAGACAAAACGCGATTCATGCAGCTAGCCTGTTCCTTGTCGTGCCGTAGCGCAGCGTCTGCAGGCGATCGTTGACGATTCCCTGCTGGACGGCTGACCTTCGCACCTGGCGGTAGATGGCAAGGCTCTTCATCTTTGAATGCGAGTACTTGTGCCGCGCTCCGTATGCAGTTATTCTGAGCCTGATCCCCTTTTTGTCCACGGACTGGGCAAGCGACTTTGGTATCAAATAGCTTGAAAGACCCACAAGGCCCTTCTTTACTAGCATGTAATCCGTCAGGGTTTTCCGGAGAGACCCAACCTTTTCCGGTCTGACGAGTACACCGGCCTGTTGATAAGCTCTGCCCAGTCTGAAAACGGACCGTGCGGCGTCGTACACTAGACGCGCCAATAGAGCGGTAATGGGTTCTCTACACTCTCTGAAAGTGAGTCCCAAAAGTGAATCCCACAGGTGAACGGGTATGCGAGACGGGGCGAAAAAACACGCAAAAGCAAGCGATAAGGCAATCGATATCTATACACCAAGTGTGAACACGAAAAACAGCCCAGTCGCTATTTCGTCTGCCATAGCCGCACTTTTGATTGCCGGCCTTGCCAACCAGGCCTACGCCGCGCAGATCAACGTGTCTCTGATACCGGAATTCGACAGAGCCGCGGGTAGCTTTATTGGAGTAAAGTTCATGCAGATAAACTACGAGCCGGACAGCGCGGTGGCGGACCTGTTCAACGGCAGGACAGAGAGGATCGAGTTTTCCTTAGAGGGGGCAAACGCAAGCGGCATGAACGAGCTGGTAGCGGCGGCCAATCAGGCGCTTCTGAGAGTGCAGAGCCCGGCCCAGATAGCAAGTGCCAATCTTACATATTCTGGCGTCCTTAGGGGCGAACCTGACAGGGTCACGCTTACATTCAGCGTCGAATTCACCCCGACGTTTTCCGGGTTCAAGCTTGACAGGAACGCTACTGATAACATACCTATGGACATAAACTGGAGGGGCTTTGTGATCGACGGGCCGGTGTTAGTCGATTCTCCAGAGCACGGCAGGGTAAACGTCAACCAGCCAATTGGGCTCTTGGAAGCAACTTTCCCTGAATTCGCAGAAAAGCTCGCAGGCTCTGAAGCGCGTGGAATCATGACAGAGCCTATACTTGACTTCAGCGAAATAGGAGCAATGCCGATGGATAGGTGGCACTGGCTCTTTGACCCGACCTTCTCTCAGGCAAGCACCGGAGGGATACTGAAGGGCGAAGGCATCGGCAGGGCGAAGGTGATGTCGGTATACTCGCTTGGAGAGTGCAGCATCAGGGAAGGATGCCCGCCGCCAAAGGAAGGCGACGCCGCCGTCAGCATCGACGGCACACGGGTGCAGGTGCACATCTCAACCCCGCAGCCAAACTCCCAGATAGAGATCGCAGGGTTCACCAGCATTGAGAAGGCAGGAGGCCAGGAAATGATCAGAGTGAGGATGGACAACCCCGGCCTGTCGATCCCGCCCTTTACGATGCAGGTGCTCTTGGTGCTGAGCGGCATGATGGGGGCGATTGCCTTCTTTGTGCTGCTCAAGTCAAGAAAGTGATTTAGTACTTCCATTCGGCCGAGATGCCGTTCCACCACGCCCGGTATGGCCGGGCGTCCTGGCCGATCTCTTCCTTTAGCCTATGCTCGATTGAAAAGAACATGTTTTCAAGCGCGTCGGCGCCGCTATCGGCGTAAAGCTCGCGCCCGATTTCCTGCACCCGCCCTTTTTTGTTGGCAAAGTCCGGGGCCTGCGGGCTCTGGATGCAGTAGGTGAGCAGGTCGTACAGCTCTTCTTCCAAGTACGCGTCCAATCAGTCCAGCCTCTTGATTATGTGGTAGCCAAACTCTGTCTTGACCGGTTCTGACATCTGCCCCTTTTCGAGCTTGAAGGCTGCTTCTTCAAAGGGCTTGACCATCATGCCGCGGCCAAAGTAGCCTAGGTCGCCGCCGCGCTTGCCACTTCCCTTGTCAATCGACAGCTCTTTTGCAAGGTTTGTAAAGCTTTCCCCTTTCTTCAGCCGCTCAAGTACTGCAAGGGCCTCGCTCTGCTTTTGCAGGAGGATGTGAGAGCATTTGATCTTGTTTGCCATTTTCTAGACTATTGGAAAAGACGGGAATTAACTTTTTCCTTCTACAAAAAAGAAAGGATAGGGCGCAATAACTCAGTATTGCAGTGTTGGGCTGCTGCTGGTGTTGGTGTTATCCATGGTTGAAGTGTTGTTTGTGGAGGTTTCATTGCCTGAAGGAGCTGGCTTTTGAGGTTGAGTTGTCTCGGCCAGCCAATACACGGTCAGCGGATGCTGCAGATGTTTCATTAGATGCTACTTCAGCAACCTCTGTCTCGGTCATTACCTCCACAGAGACTGTCGGTGTGACCTCATCGTTGGCTGTAGCTGCTACCTGTGTCTCAATTGAAATCTCTGCTGTGCCCAATTTACAGGCTTGCAGACTGTCGAACATTGACGAAACTTCACCTATCGAGGTACTTCCATCCTCTGTCGGGGTATCGGTTTCTTCCCATGTTGTGATGTTGAGATCCATTAAGTCTTCGAACTGTTCTCCAACCTTGATTGCTTCATCTCCAAACGTGGTCGGATCGCTGTCATCAGTCCGCGCGTACATCGAAATGCCTGTAAATGCACTCGATACAACGGCCACAGCTGATGAGCGACAGCAACACGAATTTTGTTTTTCGTTCCTTGAATAGTCCCACTCAAACAAAGTGCCATTAAAGGGGATTTAACGAGTGGTCTAATATTTTGAATAAAATCTCTTCTAATCCAAGTTAGCTAACACGAAAAGGAAGCCAAGTTACACAAAATGCGATTTCGAAATCATGATATAATCGCCAGCCATTAGCTGAGTGAAATGTCTGACGACGCTTCTTCGTCACCGTCATCTGCGGCCGCGATACCCTTTCCAACTTTAACAATTCTGTATTTGCCGTCTGAGGCAAAGGTGGTGGTTGACGAAGTGAGCCAGAAATACCCGAACAGCACAGTCGAGGACTGCGTCGGTTTTTTCCACGGGAGCCAGAAGCACTACAAAAAAGTCACCATCTGGAGCCAGGGTGTAGACAGCCTGTGGCTCAACGCAGTAGTCGCAAGGACAAAAGAGCTTGCCGGCGTGGAGTTTGTCACCCTTGTATCCGGCGGCATGATGTACGTACTCTGAAAGAGAAGGCTTGGCATTAACAAATCGACCCTTTGGTACCAAAGGAAACCGCTGGCAAAAGCTAGGAATTAATCACTCCCAAAATTGAACTAATGACACGCAAAGGCCAGGATTTGTATGACGAAAAAGCCTATTACAGCTACTTCTACCACGTGAAAATAGAGCGGGTACTGGTCTGGAAAGAGGTCTGGAAAGATCGGCTGGAGCAGATAGGTCGTCGCGGCAAGCACGACTCCGAGAATGGCAGCGAGGGCTATTATTTGCCGCAGAGCCTTCCTCTTCTACTCTCTCCT
>JAHEZV010000072.1 GCA_023250885.1 Nitrososphaera sp.
TCAGAATCTTTGCGGGTGGTCTGTTCGTGCCAGAACTCGCCTCTCAAACCATTTTCTCATTGACTCCAGGCGAAGTGGAGTCCTATTCGGTTGAGACGTTCGGCTCTTTGGCCAAATATTCTGCGTTCACAAGCGCGATTATTGCTAATTTGGTGCTGTATGGCGGGCTTGCCATATTTACGAATAAAATCTACGCTAGGCTGGCTCACAAGGGCTTTATTCTCAATATGCTGCAACTTTCTTTTATTCCCTATTTTGTGATGGTTGCAATAAGCGCCTTTCTTTTGCAACTAAATGAGCTGCTAACCAGATCATCTGAAATCCAGTACGCACTCATTTTTCTCCTTTTGCCGCATGTGGTATCCGGCCGCGTACTATACTACCTTTTTAATCGAGGGAGCGTCAAGACGAAGATACCTGCTACTTCCCCTCCACCAGCGGGTTCAGGTACTTCTCAGCCTGTGACTACCTCAAAAGTAACTAGGAAGCAATTCATCGTTATGGCGGCAAGCGCGTTGGTAGTAACTGTGTTATATTTTTGGGCGCGGAATTTTCTACACACTGACATGCCCCCGATGCCACCTGCAAATACGCCCCCTCCCCCAATGCCTCCTTCCAATCTTCCTCCAGGGAGCATATTCAATGAGGCTGCTTTTGCACCGCTGCTAGCTTCTGAAGCAACTCCCAACGACAAATTCTACAGGATAGACACGAACATAATTGTCCCGTCAGTAGACGCCAATGGCTGGAAGCTCAACGTGCGAGGCCTGATCGAAAGCGGCCCCTTACAGTTCACATATGAAGAATTGAAAGCTATGCCCGCTGTCAGTGAATATGCCACGCTCGAATGTATCAGTGACAAGGTTCCCGGCGACCTTATCAGCACCGCCTTATGGAAGGGCGTCAGGCTGAAGAGCATACTTGAAAAGGCCCAGGTCAAGCCTGAAGCTATCTATATTGTTTTTAGATGCTACGACGGTTACGATGTGGGGATACCTCTCCAAAGAGGCCTTTTTGAAGGAACTATTTTGGCATATGAAATGAACGGAGTCCCGCTACCTACAGAACATGGCTTTCCATTGAGGGTTATTGTTCCGGGATTGTACGGGATGATGAACGCAAAATGGATAACGGATATTGAGCTCGTTGACAAAATCTACGAGGGTTTCTGGCAGAGAAGGGGCTGGGCAAACAACGCCGAATACAAAACACGCTCAAAGATTGTCTTCCCTGGCGATGCGCTAAGAGCTAGGATTGAGCAGCTGGCCGCTCCCTCCCAAGCTTCTGTTGGCACCAGTAGCCCAATAGCAGGCATTGCCTTCGCCGGCGACCGAGGGATATCGAAGGTCGAAGTCAGCATTGACGGAGGGAATACGTGGGAAACCGCGAATATCAAAGATCCTCTCTCAGCCAATTCCTGGGTGTTGTGGGCCATTGACTGGATGCCGAAAGCCAAGGGAAAATACAACATCGTTGTCAGGGCGACAGACAAAGCAGGTAACGTGCAGGCATCTGAAATCAGGGATCCTTATCCAAGCGGCGCGACAGGCCATCATTCAGTTGAAACAAACGTAGCATGATACGTTTTACTATCTCACAAGCAAGAACTTGAACATGAGGTTAATTCCTGCAACAGCCACTACCGCGCCAACTATCATTCGAATTTTGTCATGATCAAGCTTCACCGCGCCAAACCTGGAACCGATAAGCGCGCCCGCAAGGACTATTATAGCCAATGGCACAAGCAAGGAAAGATCAACCGGCTTACTTATTGACTGCCCGAAAAACCCGCTAATAGAGTTTGCCAGTATGAAAAGGCTGGAAGTTGCCGCGGCTCGCTTTGGATCGGCCATGCCAGTTAGTATGAGCAATGGTGAAAGCCATATCCCGCCTCCGATCCCGACAATACCTGCGACCAGACCCATGGCTGCCCCTGCAGGGATACCGATCAGAGCAATTTTCTTCATTTGATCAAGTCTTAGCTCCTTAGCTTTGGCCTGAACTACGTTGAACCTGTTCCGCTTTCCCGAAACAAGCAGTGCAGCTGATGCTGCAAACAACGCTACTACAAATATTAGTGCAAGCTGCTGCGCTGGAAGGATGATTGTACCCGCGAAATACGCGAACGGCACCGACGAAAGAAACGGTAAAGCAAATTTCAGCGAAAGATGCCCTAACCTTGCAAAATTAATCATTGCAATCCCGGCTACAATGATGTTAAGTACCAGCGCTATCGGGGGCACCGTGAAAAGGCTTACACCGAAGAGCACAAGGATGGCAATGTAGCTGCTGCCGCCACCGAAACCCACGCTGGAGTAAATGAAGCTTACTCCGAAGAATAATGGCGCAATATAGATTAAAGTAGTTTCACTAATGCCCATGACCTCCAAGCATCTTGGAGGCATGCATTATGCCGGGAATGAGCGCGTCAAGCGACTCTGAAACAGCCCTGACACTGCCAGGAAGATTGACGACGACGGTCTTGCCCCTGAGCCCTGCCACACCCCGGGACAGCATCGACAATGGCGTCCTTCTTTGCCCGTAATTCCTGAGCGCTTCGGATATGCCAGCTATCTCTTTTTGCAATACCTTTATCGTAGCTTCCGGGGTTACGTCGCGGGGACCCAAGCCTGTGCCCCCGCTTGTCACGACAAGATCAACGTTTAGTTCATCGCAGGCAACCTTCAGTGAGGATTCTATAGCGGCTACATCATCAGGTATGATTCTGTAATCGACAACCTCAAACCCGCTTGCCGTGAGCCTGTCAGCAGCCAACTTGCCGGATTTGTCTGCTCGTGTTCCCTTTGACGCCGAGTCACTGATGACCAGTACGGCTGCTTTCAGGGGTTTGTCATATTTTTCGTAAAAGCTCTTTTTTCCTCCGCCCTTTTTCAGCAGGCGAACAGATTCTATCCACATTGTTTCATCTATTGGTTTTAGCATGTCATAAATTGTAAGCGCTGCGATGGATGCGGCAGTCAGCGATTCCATCTCAACGCCCGTCTTCCAGGTAGTTTTGACCTCTGCGATCACTTCTATTGCATCTTCTTTGACCGAAATGTCGATTCTCACTTGATCGATTGGTATTGGGTGGCAGTAGGGCAGCAGGTCCCACGTCCGCTTGGCCGCCATCGTTGCAGAAATCCTTGCAGCGTCTACAATGTTCCCCTTTGGCGATCTTCCTTCCTTGACAAGGATTATGGTCTCCGGCCTAGTCCTTACGATTGCCTGTGCGGTTGCATGCCTGAGCGTGTCAGTCTTGTCCCCGACGTCAAACATGCCCATTAGTAATTGTCCCACCCTAGTGGCGTGCCCTCTACCCAGGAATCATTACCTGTAGTAGTTCTTTCCTTTTTCCAGATCGGCACCTCGGACTTTATCCTATCGATGGCGTACCTGCCTGCTTCAAAAGCCTCGTTTCTGTGCTCGGAGGACACTGCAATGGCCACGCTAATATCTCCGACCTTCAAGTGGCCAATCCTGTGTACTGCTGCGAACCTCTTTAATTTCCAGCTGTTTAGGGTTTCTTTTTCGATTTTGGCGATGGCCTGTTTTGCCATCTTCACGTACGCTTCATAATAGATTCCGGCCACCTTGGTCCTGTCATTATGATCTCTGACAGTTCCTAGGAACAGGAGGGAAGCGCCTGCAGAATCGTCCCTGATGCATCCCAGAAGTTCCTCAATGTTGATCGGGTGATCGACTATTGAATACATGGCATTTCACCCGCCGGTGACCGGCGGCAATAGCGCAACTTCATCAAGGTCTTTCAGAGCTGATTTATCGTTAGCCACCTTACCATTAACTGCAACTGCAATTGGGATTTTCAGTGACAGAATTGTTGGGTAGATCTCTGAGATCTTTTTCTTTAAATTGCCAACAGTCATCATGCCGTCTTTCGACGATAACTGCAGTGTGAACTGTCCTTTGCCAGCGATTTCTCTCAGTGACGCAAACAGCCTGACGTTGACAATCACCACCTCCGGCCTTTCTTTGCCCACCCTTTCTCATCCGCCTATGGTGTGCATCAGGTTAAGAGTAGGCTTTAACGCTTTGGCCCTTATGATGCCTATTATCCCCTCTGGCTTTTTCTTTATGCATTGCATGATGTAATCTGCAATCTCTTCATCTGTTTTGCCGCCGCGCAATAAACTCTTGATATCATGGCCCGGGTTCTCAAAGAGACATGTCAGGAGCCGGCCGTCAGAAGTCACCCTTGTCCTGTCGCATTCGGCGCAGAACGGTTCTGTCATTGATGAAATGAACCCCACGGTTCCCTTGCCGTCGGCAAAAGAATAAAGTTTTGCCGGTGCCGAATTGCTGCCCGCAGATGGCACAAGCTCCCCAACGTCTTCGCTTATCCTCGATATCATCTCATTCTTGCCAACAACCAGTTCTGGAGCCCAGATCCCAGAGCCATCAAGAGGCATGAACTCTATGAAGCGAACCGTGTGCCCGGTTTCTCTGGCAAAGTTTGCAAAATCCGCGACCTCTGTGTCATTCCATCCCCTGACAATCACCGCATTTATCTTTATTTTGAGACCCGTGGTGCCGGCAACATGTATAGATTCCAGAACCGTGTGTAGGCCATCAACTCCGGTTATGGCCTTAAAGCGCTCGGACTTGAACGTGTCAAGGCTAATGTTTACGCTCTGGAGCCCGCTTTCTTTTAACCGCGCAGCCTTGTCGCAGAGCAAAAGGCCGTTGGTCGTCATGCTGACTGATTTTATCCCACTTATCCGTGATAGCCCTGCGACCAGATCTTCTATGCGCGGCCTAAGCAGTGGCTCGCCGCCGGTAACCCTTATGTTTTCAATGCCCAGCCGGGCCATTATCCTAGATATTCTGACAAGCTCCACATAGCTTAGGATCTCATTTCTTGGAAACCATTTTCCGGTATTACTGCGCAAGCTATCGTTCCGATTCTCTTTGTGATCTTCACGCGGCATGCAGTACATGCACTGCATGTTGCATCGATCGGTGATCGAGATCCTCAGCTTTTTTGCAACCCTGCCAAAGCTGTCTGCAAGTCTTCCACTGCTGTCGTTGTTCAATTCTGGCAACCAGATCTCCCTATGAAAATACGTCCCTCAAAAGGATCACTTTTACATCTTGCCCTTTAGATAATAGATTGTTCCATTTCTTGCTATCAGCTATCACTATGCCATCAGAATGCGCAAGTGTCGAGAGCAAGCTTGCGCCGGAAGCGGTGATTGGATCTGCGAAAAAGCGACCACCACGCCTTGCTATCCTGACCCTGACAAATGTCCGCATACCCTTGTGCAGTTTCATTTCACAAGTCATCTCGGCAGTCACCGTCGCAACTGGTGGACCTACAGTCCTTAATATGCTGTATAGCAGAGGCCGCCCAAAGGTGTGCAGGGCAACAAACGCTGACACAGGGTAGCCCGGAAGCACAATGACTGGTTTGTTGTTGACGACGCCAAGCGATGTCGGAGATCCTGGCTTCATGGCGACGCCGCGGACTATGATCCCCGGCTTCCCGATCTTGTTTATGATGCCAGGGACGTAATCTTTTTCACCTACAGAAGAACCGCCCGAAACCAACACCATGTCAAACTTTAACGCATGCTTTAATTCTGATTTTATCAGATCTTTTTCGTCCCGGCATATCCCCAGGTCCACTGGCTCGCCTCCGTAATTCTTTACCATGCTGGAGATCATGAACCGGTTGCTGTCAAATACAGAAGCATTGCCAAGCCGATGCCCGGGCTCTGCCAGCTCATTTCCAGTCGAAAGCACCGCAACTCTGATTTTTCTATAAACTGGCACTTGCGAGATACCGACAGAAGCAAGCAAGCCGACATCAGAAGCGGTAAGCCATGTCCCTTCTTTAAGAAGAACCTGTCCTTTCTTTAGATCCTCGCCTCTTCGAGTAATGTTGCTCCACTTCTTTAAGAGGTTTGAGATGCAAATTCTTCTTGTCTCATTATCCTGTAGGACATCTTCTAGCATTACCACTGAATCCGCTCCGTCTGGAATCCTGGCCCCAGTTGCAATAGCGACTGTCGTTCCCGGATTTACTTTAGCTCGCGTGGGTATGCCGGCGCTGACTTTACCTATAATGTCAAGTATAATTGGACGGCGCCTTGATGCTACTCTGGTGTCGCTTGACAGTATGGCGAAGCCATCAACGGTAGACCTATCAAATGGTGGAATGCTGATTGGGCTTAGAAGTCGCTCTGCAAGAACTCTCCCAGATGCCTCTGTTAGGTTGACATATTCAACCTGTGTCCTGGATGGCTTTATGCAAGAAAGAAACTTGCGAAGGGCAACCTCAACCTGCGTATACCTTCTGGAGCCGTGGGCCTTTGATGTGGATGCATTATGGCTCACAAATGGTGAGGCCGATTTTTCAACCAACAACATTTCGAGTCCTGCCGATCATTAAATACATTTTTCCAGATTCCCAGCAGGCTCCTGGGAACGTGGCCGCAACCGCGTTTTATTTATCTTGATTCCAGGGATAGATAGAGGTTCCGTCTTTATTAACGGTGGAACCTTCTTTTTTGGCGGCGCCTTCAATTGGGAACCTTTTTTTCTTTCGGATGCTAGCTTTTGAGCCTTTTGTCACTACCATTCAAGATATTTGCAGGATTGGTTCGTAAGCCTTTCAGACCGGAATATTCCCCTGATCTCCTCTTCTAGGTATGAACAACCATATTCCTAGAGCAAAGATTGGCAGGGATATCAAGGAAAGCCACTGTCCCATCGGTTCGAGAGCCCTTGTAGGCGTATTCGTCGCGTCTATTATGACAATACCTGCAGTAAACGTTCGGTTCTGATTATTGGTTACTTCTACCTGATATGCTCCCCCATCTGTTATCCGCAACGGTTTTGACGTGTATACATTAGTAACACTTTCTTGCTTCATCACGACATTCTTTTTGGCATCATAGACGGTTGCTGAAATGGAAGCTGGAATGTTGTACTGCAAACCACCTTGGGCTTCTTCTATGGTACCTGCAACGTAGACAGGGTCGATGTTGATGTTGATTTCCTGCCCTTTGGTTGTTTCAAATGAATACCGGACAGTTGCATTCGGATTTAATACCGAATTTGTTCTCTGAAGTTCTTCGTATTTTCTGTTATCGTATACAGGGGATAACCACATCGACCAGATTCCGGACAGGAG
>JAHEZV010000002.1 GCA_023250885.1 Nitrososphaera sp.
CTGCAGTACGTGTCGACCTTGTCAAACGAATTCTGCTGCAAAATGCCGATCTTGATCATCCTTGCCACTTCGAGCACCAGCTTTTCCTCGTCTGGCAGCGCCTCGGGGCCAAGCAGCCTAACGATTTCCTTCAGCGTGTCTTCCCTCTGGAGCACGTGGTATGATTCTGCCCTCAGGTCGTACCACTCGCCTGTGACGTTTTCCTTCCACCACTTGCTCACGTCTTCAAGGTAGCCAGAGTATGACTGCATCCAGTTGATTGACGGGTAGTGCCGTGAGTATGCAAGCCTTGTGTCAAGCGCCCAAAAGGTCTTGATGAATCTGATCGTGTGCGTCGTGACTGGCTCTGTGAAATCAGCGCCTGACGGCGACACTGCGCCTACCAGCGTGACAGAACCGGCCCTGTTTGGTGAACCGAGCGCCCTGACCCTGCCCGCTCTTTCGTAGAATTCTGCAAGCCTTGACGCAAGGTACGACGGGTAGCCTTCCTCTGCAGGCATCTCTTCAAGGCGGCCCGACATTTCGCGGAGCGCCTCTGCCCACCTGCTGGTCGAGTCGGCGACAAGCACCACGTCGTAGCCCATATCGCGGTAGTACTCTGCCATAGTCACGCCTGTGTAGATTGACGCTTCCCTTGCAGCCACCGGCATGTTGCTCGTGTTGGCAACAAGCACTGTCCTCTCCATCAGAGGCCTGTTGGAGCGCGGGTCTATCAGGTGCGGGAACTCGACAAGCACTTCAGTCATTTCGTTGCCGCGCTCACCGCAGCCAATGTATACAACTACTTTAGAGTCGGCCCATTTTGCGATCTGGTGTAATGTGACTGTCTTGCCCGTGCCAAAGCCGCCGGGGATTGCGCCGGTTCCTCCCTTTGCAATTGGGAAAAATGTGTCGATTACGCGCTGGCCGGTTACCAGCGGTACCGTAGGGTCGTAGCGCTCGGCATAGGGCCTCGGCTTTCGCACGGGCCATTTGTGATACATCTTGAGCGACACTTTTTCGCCGCCCTTCTCGGTGGTCGCAATGACATGCTCGATGTCATAGTCGCCCTCGCCTGCAATATCGGCCAGCTTGCCGGCTGGGTAATTTGGCGGGACAAGAATGCTGTGTGTCAGCAACGGGGTTTCTTCTACCGTGCCAAGGATAGAACCGGGGCCGACTTGGTCGCCCTTTTTCGCGCTGGGCTTGAACTTGTACTTCTTTTTCATGTCCACCGGGGTCGTGACTACGCCCCTCCCGATGAATGCTCCGGACTTTGACGCGATCTCGTCCAGCGGGCGCTGGATTCCGTCGTAGATCCTGCCTATGATTCCGGGGCCCAAAAGGACTGAAAGTGGCTGGCCTGTACCGACTACGGGCTCGCCCGGCTTTAGCCCGGACGTTGATTCATAGACTTGGATAAATGCAACATCGCCAGTTAGCCTGATGACTTCGCCGATGAGCTTTGAATCGCCCACCTCAACTGTTTCGTACATCTTTGCTGAAGACATGCCGTCTGCCTTGACTGCCGGGCCGCTAACCCAGACGATTCTGCCTTTTGCTACCATTACGCCTCTTCTCTCAGCATCTGGGCAATGTTTTTCCTTATTAAAGGTTTGAGTCTTTCAATTCTGGAATCAAGAGTGTTGTCGTAGGTCATGGTGCCGTCTGCGGACTTTACTCTGATGCCGCCTAGCACGTCAATGTGCTGGTCAGATACCCTGGCCTGCATCTTTGGGTTCTTTTTCTGCAGGTCCGCCAGTATCTTTTTGACCAGCTCGGCGTCATTTTTGTTGCATTCAATGACCACTTCGCCAGAGCCTACGGACGAGACGCTTTCTTCAATGATGCTGCTCATGAGCGCCCTGTAGCTGTCCTTGCCTCCAGAAGTCGCAAGCTTTTTCCGTGCCTCTTCAAATGCGTTGTTGACGGCGTTTTCAATCATCAAAAGTTCCTGGTTGCGGGCGGCGAGCCTGCCTGACCCCACTATCTGGCGCTTCAGGTTCTCTGCCTGCTTTTTTGCAGACTCGACTATCTTTGTGCGCTCGGCCTCTAGCTTGCCCCGGGAAGCCTCAAGGTTGTTTAGGGATTCCTGATAAGCAGAATCTATCTTCGAAATTAGCTCTGCTTCTTTCTGTGACAAAACCTTGCTGATCGTATGCTCTAAAGCAGAATTTGAGCTCATTTGACTGTTTTCGGCTGTCTCACCCGATTTTAACCTTTTGATGCGGCCTAGGTGGCAACGGCTCTGCCAAGCTTTGCGTCTACGCTTTCTGCAAGCGCCCTTATGCGCCTCAGATGGCCGCCCTCCCAGTATACTTTGCCGCAGTCCATACACTGGTAAAACTCTCTGTGCTGTTCAGCAACCTTGCCAGGTACGCCGTTTTTCAGCTGCTCCTGATTTTTCTCTTCGAGCAGTCCGTTGCACACCGAGCACCGGGAGCCTATGCCGCCCAGATCCACAGAAGTGACGCCGCTCTTTGACAGGATGTGCACCAGGTCTTCCAAATCACCTGCGCCGCTGACAAGCACGCCGCGGGCTCCTGCCTTGACCACGCGCTTGAAAAGCTCCTTGTCCGCGGTCAGAATGGCCCTGCCCTGATCGATGCCCATTTTCAGGATTTCGTCGTCGTGTGCATGCGCGATATAGAGTGTGTCAAAGCCAAAAATGCGGAGCTTGCGGGCGACGCTTCCGAGCATCGCGTCTGCAAGAAAGCTAGGCGCCTTCAGCGCCACCGGACGTCTCGCCCCTGCACACTTCGCAGATGAACGTGCCCTCGTCGTACTGCAA
The DNA here is from genome assembly GCA_023250885.1 of Nitrososphaera sp. Classification (GTDB taxonomy): domain Archaea; phylum Thermoproteota; class Nitrososphaeria; order Nitrososphaerales; family Nitrososphaeraceae; genus Nitrososphaera. The sequence continues at coordinate 2,771 of JAHEZV010000002.1, forward strand.
TAGATCGGACCACTCGCTGCACTCGTCGCAGTATCCAGATACATTGCCGGCCTGCCGGGCGATGCCAAGCTCGCCCCTGATAATTGCCGCCTTTTCAGACACAACGTCGACAAGGTCGGGCGTTACTGCTATCACGTCTGAAGAAGAAATGATTCCGACGAGCCTCTTCTTGTAGACCACACCGAGGCGCTTAATGTTGTGCTTCCTCAGCTGGCGCGCGGCCTCTGTGATGCTCTCTTCGCTCTCTATCGTGTGTATATCCTGCATCACGTCATTTGCCTTTATCTTGCTTGGTCTGGCGTCCTTGATCAGGCCGTTTGAAACAATATCCCAGTCAGTCACGATGCCAACAGGCTTGTCCTTTTCCATGATGACGATGCTCCCGATCTTTTCCTCCTTCATCTTTTTCGCGAGATCGCGGATCGTGTCATGTGGCGATGCAGAAACCACGGGGCTGTTCATTATGTCCCTGACAAGCACGCGTGTGGTCATGTTTGCGTCGGCATGTTCTCTGACTGGCTTTTTTACCACGAAAAGTAATCGGATTTCTGGCTTTAATTACTTATCTGCTTGTCCCCTTGCTGTGAAAGATATCCTTGACTGGCCCGTTGGAAGTGCCCTTACAAAGTCGTCAAGGCTGATGCGCTTTATAGTTTCTGCTGTTTCGCTGTCGCCGGCAATTTTTACAAATTCAGATTTTGCTTTTTTTGCCGCAGTCATCGGGTCCATGCCGCCCTGCAGGAGTACGGAGTAAAACATCGCTCTGTTTTTTATCGCTTCTTCAGGCCCGCAGACAAGCGTTTCCCTGCCGTCCAATTGGACGATGCCGATTGCAAGCCTTATCTCCACCCCCTTGAAGTAGTTCCGCTTGCCCTCTATCACGAATGAGCCCTTTGGCAGGAACTGCCCTGTCGGCGCCCCCTTTTTAATCTGCCCCGGTGTGATCCAGTATGCGTCGGCGCTAGAGAGGCCGTCCTTCCATGCCCTGCTGAACGAGACAGTTGCCTTTGCGACCTGGAGCAGGGAGGAGTCGATCCTGCCCTCATAAGCCGACGCCACCGCGTTTTTCACAATGAAAAATGGCGAGCCGTGAACTTCGGCGTGGAAAACAATGTCGTCCTCTGTCAAGTGCTTGCGTATCAACGCCGAGTTTGACGAAGCGTCGCGCCCGCCGATTGCCAAGAGCCCATCGGTGGTGAGGAACCACCTGTAGCGCTCGTACCACTCCTTGGCAGTCTGCTCCTTTACAATGACTTTCTTATGGATGGCCGCGGTCTGGTTCCGCAATTTTTCGATCTGCGCAAGCAGCTTTGACCGCGCTTCTTCGATCGACGCACCACCGCGCTCCATCTCTTTTGCCCTTGCAAAAAGCATCGAGCTGACCTTGGCAAGGTTCGCCTGCATCTCTATCTGCTCGCCTACAACTTCGACATATTTCACGGCCTTTTCCTTCACTATTGAAGCAGAATTCGCGGCAAGCATATCATGGATCTTACCATCGTCTGGATTCTGGTAGGAAAGCGCCATAAGCCCATCGGCAAGTTTGCGTATTGCAGCCGACTTTTGCATGACCGCTTCCTTGGCCTTGTTCTGTTCGTCAAGGTCATGCTCAAGGACCGCTATCTGCCTGTCAAGCTCGACCGTCTTGCTGCTACGCCCGATGTCCAGAATTTCGCTGCTCAACGCTTCGTCGACTGCGTCCATGTATGACGCGGCTTTCTTGGTGTTAGCCTTTGCAGCTTCTTCTGTCATTATCGGCAGCGCTTCCAGCGGCTTCTCGCCTGCCATAATTATTACAGGCTCGTGGTTCTTGCCGGCGCTAACGTCATTGACAAGGCTCTTGACGGTGGAATAGATTTTTTCAACTTCTTCATCTGACAGGCGGGCTGCCTGCCTGTCTGCCTCAATGCCTGCCCGCTTGGCCACTTCCTCGACGAATTTCTTGGGCATTGAAACGCTGCGCCCGATCCACCTCAGGACGTCAAGGTTCTTTGCCTCATTTCTCAATGAAAGCATCTGTTCAAGGGTGACTTCGAAAACGTCGACGCCCCTCGACGGCGGGTAGGCGTAGCGCAACCCAAGGTTGAGGGTCCTATGCCTTACATGGATTGGGTTTAGAATTGCAATTATCTGCATTCCTTCGTCGCATATCGCAAGGTTGCCCTCGCCAAAGAACTCGCACACGACAATTCTCACCTTGCCGTCAGGGTGCCTGAGTTTCATTGAGACAACGCGCTCGCTTCCGGCCTGATCTATCAAATCTAATTTTGCGCGCTCGAGTTCTTTCTGGGCGACACTCGCAAGGCTGTTCTCCTCCACCGCCTTGAACTTGAGCCTCGTGATCCATACACCCCTTGCAGACAAGACCAGCATGATGTCCTCCTGCGTCGGGTGGTGGAGCTTGAGAAGGAGGGAGCTCTTTGTTATTGCGTTGACGCCGCTTACATAATACCCTGAGGTAACCCTGCTCCTGATCTCATTGACAAGGTATCGCAGCTCGATGCCTGACAGCTCCATGCAAGAGGAACAGTATGTCGCAAATATTAAACAATTGAAAACAACCGCAATGCATTTTACCAGCTCCAATTTAATCAAGAAAGGCAACCTTGGACATATTTGAAAAGGTCTACTATATGCGTGCCTTGGTGGGCGTGGCTGCCGGCATTGTTGCAGGTTTTGTCATCCCTGCCGAGTTTGACCAGAACTCGTCAATAGGCGTGGCCCTTGGAATCGCGATTGTGCTCTACTTCATCTCCTTTGGCGTCGCCAAAAGCATAGCCAAGAACGTGCCAAAGGACAAGCGCAGAAAGGTTGCAACCGAAGGCATCATCCCGTTCATATTCCTGCTGCTGACGTTCATGATAATAGTCTACACGGCCCTCCATCAGTCCATTCTAACATAAATATCGGCGCCAGCTCAGATAAAGCAAATTGTGGGACTATCGCACTCCGGGCATCCCTGACGAGCTTTTCGAGCGGACAGAAGAAGTGCCAATAACAAAGGAGGATATTCGCGCAATAGCAATAAGCAAGCTGCGGCTCAGAGAAGGCCATTCCGCGATAGACGTTGGCTGCGGCAGCGGAAGCATCACCGTCGAACTATGCCTGCAGACGAAAGGCAGCGTGTATGCCATCGACTTTGACCAGAAAGCAATCGAGCTGACTAGGAAAAACCTGCAAAAGTTTGGAGTAAAGGCGGAAATAATTCTTGGCATGGCGCAGGACGTCCTGCCAAAGCTGCCGCAGGCCGATGCGGTAATAATCGGCGGCACATGGGGCGACACACGGCAAGTGATCGAGCTCGCAGTTGGCAAGTTGAAAAAGGGTGGCAGGATAGTGATCGACACGATATTAATTGAGACGATGTACCAGGCGCTTGCCTCTATCAACGAATTAAAGCTTACCGAAGTCGATATCACTCAAATAACAATTTCAAAGGCGCGCAAGGTGACGACTGGAACGATGATGCTTGCAAGGAACCCCGTGATGATAATATCCGCAACTAAACCCTAGCAATAGCGGCATCAAGATATTCTCTGTCGATCTCAAAACCAACAAACGGTATTCCAAGGCGCACTGCCGCGACCGCGGTCGATCCAATGCCGGTGAACGGGTCGACGACCATCTTGGCGTGGCCGTGCACCGTTATGCACAACTCTGGCAATTTGACAGGGAACGTAGCCGGGTGCGGCCGCTCGCTCTTGCTCTGTATCGTTTCGTAGGGGATGAACCACGTGTTGCCCCTGTCGCGCCTGTCCTCTTTTGCAGCTTTCCACCGCCCGATATTTGTCTTGTCCTGGTACGGTATTCCTACTGCAAGCTTGTCAAGATGAGCATCACCAGTTTTTGTAAAATGGAAAATGTATTCGTGGCAGTCGTTCAGGAACCTGTCGCTCACTATTGGCTTGAAGTGGCCGACTGCGATGTCGCCGGCAATGTTTGGGTAATTGCCGACATCGGCCTTGCTTATTGCTATCGATTTGATCCAGTGGATGACGTTCTGCAGCACAAAGTGCTTCCTCAGGACCGAGGCGACGTCCCACGCTATCCACTGGTCCCTTGGCTTGTTCCCGATGTTGAGAAAGAGCGAGCCGTCGTCTGCAAGTGCTTGTTTGATCGCGACGCCCACATCTTCCATCCATGCCAGATATTTTTCGCGCGGCAACGCGTCACTGTAAGAGCCATAGCCGATCCCGATGTTGTAGGGCGGCGACGTAACGATCACGTCTACGGATTTTTCTTCAACGTTTTCCTTCAAGCCGCTTATGCAGTCCTTCAGGTAAAAAGTGGCCAAGCAACCGCTTTTTTGCACTATCCTGTAAGGCGCGTCCTGATTCTGCAATGAGTCAAAACATGCAGCCCAGCATTTATCCTTTGCATTTTTCGCGTCCTTACTACGGGAAGAATCTCTTATTGCTGCTATAGGCGAGTCTGCTCAATAGCTTGCGTGTTGTTTGCGATGGAGTGCCTCCACAATGCAAAAGGTGCGGCATCGTCTACGGCTGCAACGTAGAACGGTGCGGCCAGCCCTTTAGAAGCGGCTACTGTAAGGTATGCTCGTCGCCGGCAGCAATGAATTCTATGACTATTACCAATTAGCGAGCGGTGGCAAAGTCGAGCTCTACCCCGCGCCTTTTGTCATAGTTGAAGGTAAAGCTCTCTTTTTCCGCAAGCGGCATCCTAGAGATTGCAGCATCGCACTGGGGGCATGCAACAATGTCGTGCCTTCGAGTGCTAATAGCTGAAGCTGCCCAGAAGCAGAAATTGCATATAAGAAACTGGCGCGGAAGTTTTAGGGAAGAATCAACATTTTGAATCTCCAGTACAGACGCTATTGTTACAATCAAACTAATTCTAAATATTAAAAGAGTCTGGAGTGTTGTACTAATTCTAAAGCTAGTTGTAATGTTATAGAGCTTTATTCTTGGCGATCAGTTTGCCGCTCGCCGCAGCTCCTAGGATTCCCATCGCGGCCGCAGGCGCAACCACGAGCGGCATGACCGTTCCCAACATCTTGAAATACGTTGGGGCCATGAGGCTTGGCCATATGGTATTTTGCTCCAGCACCTTGCCGTATGTGTACGTTATGAGCGGGTAGTACAGGGTAAAGAAGGCAAGCGCGACTATGGCGCCGGCAGCATACAGGGAAATTCTTGATCTGGAAAATGACAGCAGCGCATCGGCTGCTGCAAACGGTATGATGTTGGCTGCGTAAAACGGGAGTGTTTGCACCAGCGCGCCATTCGGCACTATGGATGTCAGCATGCCAGTCGCGATAAAGGCCGCGCCGACAGCTGTCATTACGCCGAAGCGCTTGCCAGCAAGAGCTGACGAGCTGCACGCCAGCACCGATATCAGCACCGGAAAGGCAAGTGTCGCGACAGTCACTCCAAGGGCTGGATGCGGGTTGAAGTCAAAGTAGTCGGTCCTTGAGAACGGAAGCGAAAACATGTCAATCATGCCTGAAGCTGCAAGCCACACTGGCAGCACGCCGATTATGATGAGGAGAGGGTGCAGCCGGAGCTCCCTGAAAGCCATGCTGCCATGGTAGACCATGCCGGCAAGAGCGCCAACGCTGCTCGCTATCATGCCGCTTACAAGCACAAAGTGCGGCGGGCTGAGCAGGCCGTCGAGCCCGAATGCCGAGTGCCACGCAAAGTCGACCGGCCCGGCAACTACCAGTATTATGACGCCGGCCACCACCAGTTTGATTGGCCGGATGGTCGCGCCGGTGCGCCTGGAAGTTAAGAACAATATGACTGCACCGGCCACCGCCGCGCCCGCTCCCGAGTAGAGCACCGCGTGCGGAGGCGCAAAAAAAGTTTCAGGCTTGTTCAGCAGGTGGTTGTTAATGTCCCAGCTCCCGCCTCCTGCCGCCAGCAAAACACCTAGGCTCACTAACACATAGCCGGCGAGGAACCTCGAGCTGGAGCCAATGATGCTCTGGGCAGGGCTCTGCCTGAAATAGTTCATTTGCTATTTTTTCGCATCTTTGATAATTAAGGCTTTGTGACCTGCACGTGATACACTTCCACAAATTCCTTCTGGTAATCGCTGATGCCCTCATGCGGCCAGTGTGCCCCGTCCCAGCTGTGCGGGAAGGCAACAGACTTGACAAATACTGCAAACATGCCCTCTGTTTGAGGCCTGACCTGCAGGTCTATGTTGTAGCTGCTACCGCCTGCCCACGGTCTGCTGAAAGCCTCGACCGACGCGTATTGCGCATCTACTGGCCTTCCATTGCCGGCATATTCCGAGCCAACAGGCTTGCCGGCATCGATCAGGATGGGAGTCTGTACAAAAATATGCTTGAGAACCTCTATGTTGTCAGCCCTTGTGAGGTTTGGAAAGCCGATAGACACGATCTGCATGTCAGCCTCCTCACCCCTATTTGTGCCAGTCACAGAAATGACAAAGGTCCCTTCCAGCTTGACCTCGGCGGTAGACAGGCTTACGTTTGTGATGACAGCCTCGGGCCTTCTTGGCTCTATCTGGTATGACTGGGGAAAAACATATAGCGAAAGCGAAAAGTACAGCGCAAGCGAGGCGGCAACTGGACCTACAAGAATTATCGCCCTTAACAACAATGTGTCATAGGGTTATACCTCTGACCTTTTATTCCTTGGCACAATGTGAAAATACTGCCTCTTCCTGATTTTACGCGTGCTAAAGGCGTCGTATGTCCTAGTGGCCACAGTCGCGGTCGCGGCGCTCGTGCCGATCTCACTTGCACTTGCCGGCGTAGGACCAGAGATAGGCGGAAAGCAAGATTACGGGGTTTACGACAATGCCGACAGCAGAATAGAGGACGCAAGAAGAGACGTCACCCCCGCGTACCAGCTGAATGGAACAGAAATAATTCCGGAAGTCCGGGGATTAGCATGACATCGTCGGTGCTAGCGTGAAAAAGCAAGACGAAGCATTCCTCTATACAATCGAGCTTGCAGGCAACCCAAACCCGAACGAAAACCCTGAAACCCTGTATCTTTGGGACATAGTTACAGACAAAGAGCAGTATTACGGGATCTTGCTTCCGCATTTTGCTACAGGCAATAACTCGACGGAAAGAGGATGGTATTTAGCGGTGTTTAACATGACTTCTAACACTTACATAGTGCCGATGGCAAAAATCTTTGACATGCCAGAAAAAAGGGTGGAATTCCCAGTCAAGGATTTTTTCATCGGAGCTCCGTCGTCATTCCGCTACTGGGTTGAAGTGTTTGTGCGCACCAACAGCACGCTTTCTGGACCGCCTGATTACCTTATGGATTACGCGCCGTGATCACACAAAGCTGGGCCGCACTGTCCCGGCGTGCTTTTATCTCAATTTTCTTACGTCACACATCCTATGCCGTCAATATCCATGTCAAACCCATGTGGATCAGGTGACAGAACCCTGAATTGACTGTAAGAAATGTCATCGCAGTCTAGGTTTGGGGAGGAAAGCGGGATGCGCACATCTGGATATGAGTTATCGCAATTGCTGGCTTCTTCTGTAGACATGCGCAGCACAGAGAGAGACCTGCGCAGAGAAGTGGCAGTAGCTCTATGTACATTCTTTGTTATTTCAAAAATCGTCCAGATATGCCATCTTTTACAATATAGTTGATCAAATAGTCGCCAATCGGGAATGGGCTCTCCTGCGTCAGCTCCAAGAACAGTTCCGTATTTGACCTATGGGAGACTATGCTTCCAACGGGCACGTCCTCCATTGTCAGAAGCTCGGTGCCGTTTGCGCTGGATATCCTATAGTCTGCCGTAATGTTCATCAGGTACAGCGTGTTGCCTTGATCGTCCAGAACCGGCATGTGATCAAATCCGACCGGCTCGACGTAAAGCACTATTGTTTCGTCGGGCCTAAAGGTGTTCCCGTCCTCTTCGTACACGCCATAGCCGGCGGCAGAGAACGGCTCGACAAACGTGCTGAACGTGGATTTGAACTCTGTCTGGTTCCAGACCGACAGACTTCTTCGTTGCGTCGTCGAGCGTCATGTTTGACGCCGTGCCATTGGCTGGCAACGTCTATACACCTGACGTCTGATTCTGCGCGAGCGCGGCGCCGGAAACTGCTGCAGCTGCAGCGGCAAAAGCGATTATCATAGTGCGGCTGACGGCTGACAAATTCGCGATAAATTGGCAGAGACGTACGTGCTTGGCTCTTAATTTATTCGGCAGCATCTACGAGAAAAAGTTTCATAAAAGGAGGATAAAAGGCGCTTAGCGATTCTGCATCAACGACCTGTTACAGCCTATGCCGTTAAAGTCGCGTTTTTTAACCGATGCAGTTTTGTCCGCCAAGCGCCAAGGTCAAGCCATGGCTTTCGGCACTATCATCACTATATAATAACAGTAATTACATAAAAACATTCTCATTTACTGATATTCTCGAGGAAAGAGGTACAATATACTATTTTACATGTTATATAACTTGAATTCATAAATTTCTTACAATTGATGTGATCGTTTTTCGGTCGGACCGTGCCGCAATAGTTTTGTAATGCATCGGCGGGTAATTTTATGACTACAGTTTTTCCAGAAAATTCTGCAGATGCAGCGAAAGCTGCAAACGCAACTTTCAATAATAAACCTGCAACATCGAGGTACATTTTTAATGCTGATTCTTGGTGATAGTCACGTTGCTCAATATCATTATGTCGCGGCTTTTGGCAGGTTCTGGCTGCCGGAGATTGCTGGCCGCCGACGGGATCACCACGCCGGAGCTGGGCATAAATGGCATGCAGGGCATCTTTGAAGCGGCATCTGTGGACGCCCGGACAGCCAGAAAAAGCGTGCCTGCAGTGGGACAAGCGGCAAGCATTGCCAAGAATCTTGATGAATACCAATTCCTCATATGTTCTCTTGTCCCTTCACTTCCAGACTCTGACCCATCCAAGCTGCAGCTGCAAAAATATCGTGTGGCCATAGTCGCGGCGTTTGCACGGCTCGCTGCAAACTTGAAAGAGATCCGCCCAGGTGACCTTGCACAGTGGAACAGGCACGCCCGATCGCTCCTGGAAGAAACATCTGAAGCGTACGTAAAGGCAAAGTCAAATGCCAAACTGCAGGTTGCAAGCCACAGGGAAGCGTTCGAGTTTTTTGGCGTGCCGGAAGACAGGATTGACGCGGCGCTCAGGGCTTTTTACGGCCAATAGTCAAGGCATAAATGGGCAGGTTTTTGCGTAATAGCCGCGGTCGTTGCCGTCGCGCTGATAGAGCCGCAGTATCACATCAACGTGGGTCACGTTGCTAGGCTGATGAAGAATTTCGGCCTCAAGAGGCTCTATTTTATTAAGCCGCGTTTTGACAGGGCGGAGGCAGTGAAATATTCAACGCATGGCAAGAATGTGCTTGCAGCTGCAAAAACCACGACCCTGAAGCAGCTGAGGAAGAAATCTGGCGTCTTCATCGGGACGACTGCAATCCGGGCGACGAGCAGGCTGAATGTCTTGCGGGAGGCAATAAGCGCAGAGCAGATGGCGCGGATAGTCCACGACGGAGATGGCAAGGACTTTTGCATCATGCTTGGCAGGGAGTCGTCCGGGCTCAATAACGAGGCGCTTGCCATGTGCGATCTTGTAGTCATTGTTGACACAAAGACATTGACACAAAGACAAAGTACAAGACCCTTAACATCCCAACGCGCTTGCAATACTGCTCTATGAAGTTTCAAGACTAAAGTCCGAACTGCCGGTGAAAAAGAGCAAGAAAAAGAGCAAGAAAAAGAGCAAGAAAAAGAGCAAGAAAAAGAGCAAGAAAAAGAGCAAGAAAAAGAGCAAGAAAAAGAGCAAGAAAAAGATCGACCTAGCATCGCAGCAGGACATTGATCTCCTGCTACGGCACGTAAGCAAGGTGGCTAACGCCGGAAACTATGACCTGCACAAAAAGCCGCGGGTGGAAGCTGCGGTCAAAAAGATACTTGCAAAAAGCGTACCTACCGCAAAAGATGTCCTGCTGCTGGTTTCGCTGTTGAGGCGAAGCCTGCTTGCAATTGAAAGGAAAAGACATACAGGACAGGCTTAATATAGCCAGCGCCGCTTTTGCAGGGCATGCAAGGACTCCAAAAAATGAAATGCGCCTCATGCGGCGTCACGTTCATGTCTGAAAACGGCTCAAAGAAATGCCCGTCGTGCTCTTCATCTCACGGAGGCGACCACGACATGGGCGGCTGTGGTTGCGGCCATAGTCACTAAAAAATCTGATGAAGATGCATAACTGACCCGCCCAATGCGCGTCATTGCGGGCCAGCGCATCTCTCTTTTTCTTGCGTTTTGTTTCCTCGTTGCTTACATACCACAGCACCATGAATGAAAGCCGGCGCACGCATCACCCACAGCTTTTTCGAGATTGCGCGGTTGCAACTAACCGGCAGCGACGCCATCCCATGACGGCTGCTGCCAGTTCACGCTTTCTTCTGTTAGACAGTTTTATCATTATCCTCTGCTTTTCCGTTGCTTTCTGCGATACCTGCGTACGTCAATCCTGCTCTTGCCTGCCATAGCTCATCTTTCATTACTGTCTGTAGGCGTCTGTTGCGCCTCGCCTTCGTTTTGCGCAACATCAACTAGGACAAATCTTTGAAAAATGGCAGGGTCAACATTTTGAATGCTATGTGATAGCTTACAACAAAATTGGTAAGATTTATGATGGAATCAAGCCGTGATTACTCACATGGAGCATTACGAGCTGGCGCCAAACTTGAAGATCTGCAGGATTCTCAACGGCATGTGGCAGGTCGCTGGCGGCCACGGGCGCATCAACCCGCAGGCAGCACTGGAAGAGATGATCAAATACCACAATGCAGGCTTTACCACGTGGGACCTTGCAGACATTTACGGACCTGCAGAAGACTTTATCGGAGATTTCAGGCGCAGTCTGCCAGAGCAGGAACGGCAAAATCTCCAGGCTCTGACGAAATGGGTGCCGGAGCCACAGAGAATTACAAGGCAGATTGCTCAGGCAAGCATTGAAAGGTCGCTCCGCCGGATGAACGTCGGCTCCCTTGACCTAGTGCAGTTCCACTGGTGGGACTACAACAACCCATACTACATCGACGCTCTGAAGTACCTGTCTGATCTACGTGACGAGGGCAAGATCAAGAATATCGGCCTTACCAATTTCGACACGGAGCGCATGCTGGTAATGAAGGACGCCGGCCTGAAGGTAGTTTCAAACCAGGTGCAATACTCTATAGTTGACCGCAGGCCGGAGGTAAAGATGGCGCAGTTCTGCCGCGACACTAACGCCAGCCTGCTTGCTTACGGCACGATCTGCGGCGGCTTGTTGTCAGAGCGCTACCTTGACAGGCCTGAACCAGATGATCTCGACACGGCTAGCCTGAAAAAGTACAAGCGCATGATAGACAGGTGGGGCGGCTGGCAATTGTTCCAGAAATTGTTGTCAACCCTGCATACAGTAGCACAAAAGCATGGCGCAAGCATCGCAAACGTCGCGACGCGCTATATCCTTGAAAAGCCTGCGGTGGCGGGCGTAATAATTGGCGCACGGCTTGGGATTGCCGACCACAGAGATGACAATGCGCGCGCGTTCAACTTTAGGATGGACAAGGACGACAATAGCAAAATTGAAGACGCGTGCAAGAACTCAAACAACCTATTTGAGATGATCGGGGATTGTGGGGATGAGTACAGGTAAAACAGAACGAGAAAAAGTGTCGACTCTCTGGGATCATCTTCTAGATTCAGATAAACAGAATAATGAAATAGGGTTCTAATGAAAACTCGCTTTGCAGTTTTGTTATCCATATTTTCAGCAGTAGTTCGCATGCGGGCTCTTTGGCAATATCTTATGCGCAGACTAGAGGTATCTCATAAATGGCAGTACCCATGTCGAAATCAGCCTTTATTCGCATTCTAGTCGACATGTTCCATTGAGACAAGCTTTCTGATGATAAATCCAGAATACCACCATGGATTTGACAGACGAACAATGGTCCATTATCCAGCAACTTATCCCAGACCCGCCAGCGTGCTGACGGCAAAGGTACACCCTAGCGGGATGGTCGTGATGTTATGGATGTCATTTTATGGGTACTTCGTACTGGAGCACACTGGCATGACATGACAGAGCGTTATCCACCGTACCAGACATGTCACCGGAGGTTGCAGCAATGGTTCCGCTCTGGTATCGTTGAGCAGGTTCTCCAGGCACTGGCCACTACTGCGTCAACTTCTGGCAGCTAATTACAGAAACGGGAGCCTTTGCTTAACACATATCCTCTTCTTTCTATTTTTCTTCCATCTAGAAGTACTCGTCATCACACTCTGCTTGATCTCTGAGGTCGTCAAGCTCGTCAAGCCAAACTCCCTCGGACTGATGAAGGACTATAGTGTGGACAAGCGCATGATAAATTCCCTTCACAAGACGCTCTTCCTGCCAAGCATTGATTCAACAGATCAGATTGAAAGAAAGAGCGCAGTAGAATATACGATTGAAACACTCGACTACATGGCAGCTGCTGGCATTTCCCGAATGGGCTTGCACAGTTTCAGCGATCTGCCAGCTTTCTTTTGTTCGAAGGCAGAACGCACCAATCAAGTATGATATCTCGCAGGCTCTAACGCGGTGAAAATCTATGGAATTTTAGCTCCTGCACCGAAGGCTTACCGTGAAACAAGAAAAAGGAACTGCAGGAGAACTTCATGCATTCACTCGCAGAAATTGCAAAGCATGCCGCGGAAAAGAACGTCGATGGCAAGCCAATCAAAATCGTATTTGAGGAACATTATCCAGATGCTATTGATTATGACAGCGTCTCATATGGAAGGGGAAATCTCGCTAACGTGACTCGAGGCGTCGATACTGCGCATCAGCTGATAAGAACTGGCCATAACACAGACCTATGAGATATCTAGACCGATCCACTTCCATGCAGTCGATACAAACGGCCCGATAGACGATCATAGGACGATTTGCAAGGGAAAGGCAAATTTTGAAAATAGTTTGTCCGCCGCCATCGGAAAAAAATTGACAGACACAATAGTATTGGAAGATGGCACAAGAAAGAGCGTGCTAAAATCCAAGGAAGTGCTGGCCTCCATGATAGGTCGCATTAGCACGACAATCAGTTCGCGCAAAGTCTAGGATCATATGACCTAACTTTTGCAGCATTCATGCTTGTTTTCACACCTGCAATAGTCCGGCTCTTTTAGACACGATGGGCATATCTGTGTACCACAGCCTACGCAGGTATTATCTGACAAATTACAAGCCCAATGTTTGCATTCTTCTGCCAATAACATAACACCGTGCTACTATGGATTAGAATGTTTTGAGGGGGAGACTGTTTTTACTGAGGCTCTATAGTTGCGGGCGGCTTGCTTGAAATAGCGTACGTGACCCAGGTCGCACCTTCTACCTCATTTGTTATCCGGTTGCTTATCCTTTCAACCAGCTCGTAGGGTAGGCGCGACCAGTCCGCAGTCATTGCGTCCATAGACTCGACAACCCTTACCATGACGACGCGTCCGTAAACGCGCTCGTCGCCCAGCACCCCGACAGCCCTGTCGTCGCCCACTGCGGCATAGGCTTGCCACACTTTGTCGTACCAGCCCGCATTTTTCAGTTCGTCCTCCACTATCTTGCTTGCATGCTTACAGATCCTGATCTTTTCCGGCGTAACACCGCCAATTATCCTGACAGCCAATCCTGGCCCGGGGAACGGGTGCCTCTTTAGCAATTCATCCGGCACCCCAAGTAGCCTGGCCGCCCTCCTCACTTCATCTTTATACAGATAGCGCAACGGCTCGATCACCTTGAGGTTGAGCCACTTTGGCAGCCCGCCAACGTTGTGATGCGTCTTGATAACCGCCGCCGGCCCCTTGGAAACGCCGCTTTCAATGACGTCTGGATACAATGTGCCCTGCGCAAGCCACTGGAAGGGCCCATTTTTTTTTACGACATCGACGAAAACATTGGCAAACTCTTCTCCAATTATCTTGCGTTTCTTCTCTGGATCTGTTACGCCTTTTAGCTTGCCAAGAAACTGCTTTTCTGCGTTGACATAGATAATGTCGATATCCATCTGATCTTTGAAGAGCTTGACCACGTCTTTTTCCTCGTCCTGCCGCAATAATCCGTGGTTGATAAACACACAACGCAGTTGATCACCTATCGCCTTGTGCATCAGTGCCGCTACTGTAGTCGAGTCAACGCCGCCGCTCACCGCTGCCAGTACTTTCTCCTTGTCTACCTGCTTGCGTATGTCCTTGATGGTTGAGTCAATAAAGCTCTCCATGTCCCACTTGGGCTTGGCTCCGCTTATCTCCTGAGCAAAGTTCATCAGGATTTGCACTCCACGCTCGGTGTGGACTACTTCGGGGTGGAACTGGATCCCGTAGAACTGCTTGTCCTTGTTGCCGATCGCAGCCGAATGCGAGTTCTCGGTGTGAGCGAGCACCTCGAAACCTTCTGGCAGCTTTTCTACCGCGTCGCCGTGGCTCATCCAGCAGTTGATGCCCTGGCCCAGGTTTTTGAACAGGTCTGCCTTGTCGTCAATGACAAGCCCGGCCCTGCCATACTCGCGGCTATTGGCCTTCTTTACCTTGCCCCCGAAATTGTCTACCAGCACCTGGTGGCCGTAGCAAATGCCAAGAATGGGCTTGCCCATCTGGAATATCTGCTTGTCAGGTTTGGGTGCGTCCTTTGCGTAGACGCTTGCTGGGCCGCCGGAAAATATTATCCCTTTTGGGTTTATTTCCTTGATTACGTTGGCCGGAGTATTGTAGGGCAGCAGCTCGCAATACACATTGGCTTCGCGGATCCGTCTGCAAATAAGGTGGCTGTATTGCGAGCCAAAATCCAGAACCACGATCTTATCCATCTGCCTATCCGCTCTTTTCCAACATCCTTGTGAACACCCAAGACGAAGTATTGAATATCTCTTGCAGGCGATCCTTGTCTCGGTAGTTGTTTATTACAATGCGTCTGATTGTGCCATTTTCATCTTCCACATTGTAATTTAGCGCTTCAGGCTCCTTTATTCCATGGCTAGCGTCCTTGTTCTTCATTCCATCAAGTATCCTATTCAAAAAGAAGGACTTGAAGGGAGGCGTATTCACATTGAGGTTGATACCGGGCGCCGGCACAATGACGACTACACTCGGTGACATCTCTGCATTGGCAAGCCAGAAATCATCCTTGGCGCGCTTGAGAGGCCTAATGTCTCTGTAGTCAGACGAATTTAGTGTAGGAGTTGGCTGTTGCGTGGCTGGCGCAGATGGCGATTGCTGGGTTGCCTGCACCTGGGCAGTGGCCGTTCCTGCCGTAGCAAAGCTAATGCTCGCTGCCGCTTTAAAGCTACCATGCTTTAACAGATTGTCAATAATCGACAGGATCGTGCGTAATCGATCGACCTCTTCCTGCTTGTCTGATATTGACTTTATCAGCCACTCGCGTATATCGGCGGCGCACCTAATGTCGTCTTCGGAATAGCCTGACATAGCAAGCCATCTAAAACATTGAAGATATAATAGCTTTTACCGGCGCCGGCGCTTATTCAAGCTCATCAATATAATCACTGCGCCGCCCCACCCAACAGCCGCCGGGATATACAGTTGATAGAACCAAGCTACGCCGCCAAGCACCGCGATTGCTATGCCCACAATGCCCTTTATCTGCCTGCGCCCAAAATTCATGGCTTGATAGTAAGCGGTGCAAATCCCCTGACGGGCTTTTTGGCCGTGTCGGCAAGCTGGGAGCGGGACCGCTTGGCAAGCATCCCAAGCAGGCGCCTGCCTGCCTGCATCTTTTGCTTCTTCAGTTCGACGTCCTTGACCTTTTTCTTTGAATACTTGCCGATGCTGTTCCCAAAGTCCATGCCTACAAGCACTATTTTCTTGGCGCCAAACTCCTCTGCCAGAAACACGCTCCTGTCGCCGTCGGTGAACCCGCCAAAGTTATGGACATTTTCAACAGGCATCACCTGCGTGGACCCGATCAGCTTTCTGAATTTCGGGACAAGCTTTTTCAGCATGGTAGTATTGTCGCCGTGTGCATGCACTACCATTATAGCGCCGCCCTTTTCTGCCTTTTGCAAAAACGCCGGATCGCCGTCGAGGTCGGTCACGACAATGTCCGGTTTTATCTTGTTTTCAATCAAAAACTGCACGGCGCCGTCAGCAGCTATCTTGACAAACTTCTTGTTCTTCTTGGCGTATTTCAGCGCCTTTCCGTCCTCCAAGCTCGGGCCAGCCCCTACCACAATGATGTTCTTGCCCTTGATCTTTTTCTGGAGGACCTTTGGGTCAAGCGCCTTCTTCTTTATCATCTCTGACAGAATTTTTGCAGCCTCCTGATCCTTTTCAGAGCTGTACCCAAATTCTGCGCGGATTCCCTGATAGTATGGGAACCATTCGGCGAACTTCACAAGAAAATGGTGCGTGGACGTTGCTATTAATATCTTCTGCCTTGAGGGGGTGGACTATCTTTAATTACGCGGCGTTGGCATATTGAGCATGGGACGGCCCGGCTTGCGACGGAGGGCTTTTCATTGAAAAAAAGCACCACGCGCCAGCGCATCGAACTTCAGCACAAGGCGCTCCTTTTCATGGCAAGCGTCATCGTGAAAACGTTCCTGATGGCAATCGTCTCTACCAACGTCTTTTGCGGGAGCATCGAACCGAGGGTGCTGTTTTTCCAATGCGGCACAAACGTCGGCTTTGTGGGCGGGAGCACGGCGGCAATCGCGATCATGGGCGGCCTCTTTGGCTACTACATCATCCGGCTCAAGTCGTTCAACTCGATATTCCCGCAGGTGATGAAGACAGACTTTATCATTACTGCAATGTACTTTGGAGTCGCCTTTACCGCGCCCTCGCTTGTCGCGAGCAAGGTGATGATATGGCTCTTTGGCATGTGGGTTCTTGGCATGCTCCTCGCGCCCTTTAACAAAGAGAAAACTGCGCTGAAAAAGGTGACAGAGTACGGCTCGATCGCGGCGTTGGGCGCTCTGCTTGCAGCTCATTTCATCCCAGCATTCCAGGAATACCAATCGTCATACACACTGGGAATGATGATCAGCAGCGTCATGGGCGTATTTGGGGCTGGCAGGGACAGGTAAGCGTTAATAACGGTAGACCAGCTAGACATGACGAAAGCAGAGCGTTGGAGCCCAAGATCCAGTCAACGTCATGGAATCCCGAAATAGAGAAGGCGATTCTCAAGAGGTGGGAAGAGCAGGACATCTACCGCTTTGCAATAAACGGGAGGCCTGCGTTTGTAATTGACACGCCGCCTCCATACCCGTCCGGGCGCCCCTGGCACATAGGCGCGGCCGCGCACTATGCGCAGATCGACATGATAGCGCGCACTGCCCGGATGAATGGCAGGAACGTGCTCTTTCCGATTGGCATCGACAGGAACGGTCTGCCCGTTGAAATTTACACGGAGAAAAAGCACAAGGTGCGCATGCGCCAGATGGATAGGGAAAAGTTCCTGGAGCTCTGCAAGGTTGCCCTTGACGACATAGAGGCTGAAATGATCCAGATAATGAAAGGCATGGGGCTTTCCGCTAATTTTAAAGAATATTACAGGACCGACTCTGACGACTATCGTGCGCTGACGCAGAGCACGTTCATCGAGCTCTGGAAGCGGGGACTCGTCTACCTCGCAAACAGGCCCAACAACTACTGCCCAGACTGCGGCACCACAATAGCGGACGCAGAGATCAATTACGACGAGATCCCGACAAAGCTGGTTTACATGAAGTTCAAGATAAAAGAGACCGACGACGACGTCATCATCGCGTCAACAAGGCCGGAGCTGCTTTTTGCGTGCCAGGCAGTGATCGTCAACCCCGAAGACGATAGGTACAAGGGCCTGCAGGGTTCGCACGCCATTATACCATTGTTCAACCGCGAAGTGCAGATAAGGCCGCACCACTCGGCCAAGCCGGAGTTTGGCTCTGGCGCCGTGATGGTCTGCAGCTACGGCGACCAGAACGACGTTCAGATCTTCCGCGAATTAGGATTGAAGGAAATAGTCGCGTTGAATCAGAACGGCTTTACCACGGAAGCGGCGGGCCAGTACGCCGGGCTGCGGATAAATCAAGCGAGGACCAAGGTAATTGAAGATCTGAGGAATTCAGGCCTGATCGAAAGGGAGGAGAGCATCATGCACAGGACGCCCCTTTGCGAGCGCAGCGATACTCCGATTGAGATAATCCCACTCCACGACTATTATATAAAGCAGCTTGACTTCGTGCCTCAGCTCCGGGAGCTTGCAGAAAAGCTGAAGTTCCACCCTGACATTCACCGACAGATACTGCTCAACTGGCTAGACTCTATAGCAATCGATTGGCCGGTGTCAAGGCGCAGGTTCTACGGCACCGAGATCCCGATATGGTACTGCAATATTTGCAAGGCGCCAAACCTGCCACCGCCCGGCAAATACTACCGGCCATGGAAGGAGAGGCCACCGTTTGCAAAGTGCGAGAAGTGCGGCGGCTCTGAATTCACGGGCGAGGACCGGACCTTTGACACGTGGATGGACTCGAGCATCAGCCCGCTCTACGTCACGAAATTCGGCAGGGATCAGCAGTTGTTCGACTACGCCTACCCTGCAGCGGTCAGGCCGCAGGCAAAGGACATTATACGTACGTGGCTCCACTACACGATGCTCCGGTGCGTACAGCTGACGGACAGGATGCCGTGGAGCGAGGCGTGGATAATGGGCTACGGAGTCGACGAAAAGGGTGAAAAGATGAGCAAGAGCAAGGGCAACGTTATCGATCCATTCCCGGTCATACAGAAATATGGTGCCGACACGTTCCGGTTTTGGTCCGCAAGTGAGGCCAACCTTGGCTACGATTTTAGGTGCTCTGAGCAGAGGATCGCCGGTTCTCAAAAGTTCCTTTCCAAACTATGGAACCTTGGGAGGTTCCTGTCATCGTTTGAAGTTGTGGAAGAGATGCCCGAGCTGGAACCCTCTGATAAATGGCTGCTGGCAGAGCTTGCCCGGCTTGTCGAAGAGTGCAAGAAAGGCTACGACAATTACAACTTTTTCATCCCGGCAAGCGCAATCCGGGACTTTACGTGGAACCTTTTTGCAGCACATTATGTCGAGATGGTGAAGGGGCGCGCATATGCTGCTGGAAACGACGCCAGCAAGAGGTCAGCGCTCTACACCCTGCACAGGTGCCTCTCCACGATCCTGCTCCTGATTGCCCCGATAACTCCTTTCATCGCAGAGGAGCTCTGGACAAAGATCTACTCTTCCGGCAGCATCCACCTCCAGCCCATGTTCCGGGAAGTGAGGGCGGATGCCGAGATCGCGAAATACACGAAACAGATAACAGACTTTAACTCGATGGTCTGGAACAAAAAGAAGGAGACGATCAAGGACGGCAAGCCGCTTTCGCTCAAAGACCCGATAAGTGTGCCGGTGCCGGCAGAGCTTGCGCAATTTGCAAAGGACCTGAAGGAAATGCACAACCTGGTATGAAGGCCGTTCCATTTTTCGAGCATGGGTCTCTGGATGTTTTGCAGTACTGCGAATTCCCGGATCCTGCTGCCGACAAGGATATTGTAGTTGACGTAGAGTACTGCGGCGTGAACCACCTTGACATATGGACCCGAATGGGCATTCCCGGCAAAAAGATTCTGCTGCCCCACATTTGTGGCTGCGACATCGTGGGTACCTTGAAGGGCCAGCGAGTGATGGTCTACCCCGGCATCTCCTGCGACAGGTGCCAATACTGCAATAGCGGGCATGAGAACCTCTGCAACGAGTTTGCGATCATTGGCGGCATGAGCGACTGGAACGGGGGCTACGCGGAAAAGGTCGCAGTGCCTGCAAGGAACGTGATCAAGATACCAAAGGCGCTGAAGAGCGAATCGGCCGCCACGCTTGCAGTGTCGTACCTCGTGGCGTGGAACATGCTCAAGGCAAATGGTGCCGGCAGGAGCAAGACGATCCTAGTCTACGGAGCGGCAAGTGGAGTCGGGATGGCGACTATCCAGCTTGCAATGGCGCTTGGAGCCAAAGTAATAACGACGGTGTCTAGCGGCAAGCACGAGTTTGCTAAAAAGCTGGGAGCTGATCGCGTCATTGACAAGACAAGCCAAAACATCGTAGAAGAAGTCAAGAGGATCAGCCCTACCGGAGTCGACATCGTCGTCGATCACGTCGGGGCAGCCACGTGGCCTACCAGCATCGCGGTACTCAGGCAGGGAGGCAGGATGGCCGTCTGCGGCATGACGTCTGGTAACGAGGCAAAAGTCCCGGTGAGAGTGTTTTACAGCAAGCAGATATTGATGACCGGCGCTCTGCTCGGGACGAGGGGAGAGCTTCAGGAATTGATAAGGTTTGTAGTCAGGAAAAAGATCCGACCGGTAATCGATTCTATCTTCCCATTAAAAGATGCAAAAGAAGCCCACAAGAAAATGGAAGCTAACCTGCATAAAGGCAAGATCCTGCTCAGTTGCAGGTAGCGCATGCGCTTCCAGTATTCCACCAAATTAGTTCTTTAATACTACATACACACGTGCGCGTTTCCAGCCCAGAAATCGCTCAGGAATTAGTTCTTTTCTACCTAATATCAAGAATGGAACCCTGCCCGAGCCATAACTGATCCAGCAGTATTTGGGGCAGGGCCCATGTATGACGGTAGTTTCGTATGGAATGCTGCGGGTGTAGCTGGGTCGCGTAAGTTACTTAAAGAGTATGTCTGCACTGCATTGCAATCTGGCGGCTATGCCAATAAGACAAAAGAAGGATGATGTTGCTTGGACATGCAGGATCAGGCGGCCGCTGCGAAAACAGGTGTTCTTGCAGCATCAGTAGCAATATCTACAGGCCTGCGTATGTTGCCGTCGCGCGAATGAATCGAGGTGCCCGTCTCTTTGTTGCATTAGACGCATTTCCACTGAACGTCTTCCTCGCATGCCGGGCACATCGTAATTGGCTGGATTTCGCCGCCACATGCTCTACACGAAGCCATTTTCTCAGTTGCTGCCTCCTGATAGTTATGTCGTTGCAAAGATTTTACCTGATCATGCCCACCTTTTGCTTTGATTAAATAGACTCGGCAACTCCCTGCCCGTGCTTTTGCTTGTTGTGCTGGTTCAGCTCCGTGGCCGTGTTGAACATGGCGCCGCAGTTACACTGGTACGGCTTGTGTTGGTTGTCCCCCGGAGGCAGCGTATGGACCGTGAGCTAGCCGTTTGCTCCATGGTATTTCCTGATTAGGGCAGCACCTTCCATGATCTAAAAGTGTGCTGTCAACCTTTGCCGTTCAGCAGCTCCAGCGCGGCGTCGGCAATGTCCATAGCTGTGTGCGATTCCACATTTGGTTCTAGCGTGACCAGCAGTATCTTGTCCTGCATGTAGAATGTCAGGATCGATATCTTTTCCCGTTCTACATAGGCGAACCGAGCCCTTCCCATCGCGTCATCAAAGCGATCTCTCATTGACTTGCGGAGCGCGGTCTGGGTGAGGAAGAGCTCCTCGTCTGTCTCGCTCACTATCGAGTCGGTGCCGTTGCGCATGCCGCCGGCGATCGGCGCGCCGGTGCTGTCGATGATGCCGGCGTACCTGATGCCATCGTTGAGTGCAAACACCTGCCTGCAAAGCTTTCCAAAATCCATACTACTGTTTTGGTATCGGCGTTTATAGAGTTTTTAGTAAAGTCGTATTAGCAATTGATGCCCAGTTAGTGTATGAGCAGAGATAGGAGGAACCCTTTGAAGCGTGATCAGGCGTCGAATGATCCTACCGGTCGGCAGCTGGGAGAGGAACCAAGACCAGATCCCCATTCAGAAAAAGAACCGCGGAGAGAAGCAAGATCCTGGCGTTCGATGCACAACACCGGCTTACAAGGGAGATTAGGATTTAATACCACAGCCATCTAGAATTGAGCGTTGAAAATAGGCAGGGTGCCAGTCGGCGACAGATTCGCGACAAAGGTGATCGGCATTATCAACGCCAGCCCCGAATCGTTCTATAAGGGCTCTGTCAGGACTGGCGATCTGGAAATAGCCGCCGCTGCTAGACAGATGCAGGAGCACGGAGCGCACATCATCGACATCGGGGCCATGTCCACCGCGCCTTACCTTGAAACCGTGATCCCAGTTGAGGAAGAGATTAGGAGGATGAAGCAGGCCATCAGAGCGGTGAAAAGCGCCTGCGACCTTCCAATCTCGGCAGACACGCCGCGGGCAAGTGTTGCAGAGGAGGCGGTGGCAGCCGGCGCCGACGCGATAAACGACGTGACCGGCCTGAAATACGACAGCAAGATGCCGGTTGTCGCGGCAAAGGCCTCCGTGCCAGTAATAGCCGGCGCGTACAGCGGGGCCCGCGCCACCGGCAGGATGGCCGGCACGCTTGCCGCGCTGAAGGAAAGCATTGCCATTGCAAAAAAGGCCGGCATAAAAGACGTGATAGTCGACCCGTCTATAGGGTTTTTCAGAGAAGAAGGCAAGAATCGGTTCTTTACAAAAATGACAGACATGTCGTGGTACGCCCGCGACATCGAAGTGCTGTCAAGCCTTGGCAAGCTTGCTGTGCTCAAAAAGCCTGTGTGCGTCTCCGCGTCAAGGAAGTCGTTCATCGGGCACTTGCTGGACTTGCAGGCAGAGGAGCGCCTGATACCATCGATAGTATGCGAGGCAGTGGCAGTTCTCAACGGCGCAAGCATAATCAGGACGCACAGCGTCCGCGAGACTGTGCAGGCGCTGACGATGCTGCAATTGTTGAAGCCTTGATGGCAAACGCTTATAATCCTACGAACCGACTAGACAGTAAGGGAATAGTTGGACATTCGAGAAGGTCTGACGTTTGACGACGTACTTCTTGTTCCTAAGCGGTCACCCATAGTTTCTAGGTCCCAGACCAACCTGCGCACAAAACTTTCGCGCAACATCACGCTCAACATTCCTATCATCAGCGCCAACATGGACACGGTGACCGAGTCGGGAATGGCAGTAGCCCTTGCAAGGGAGGGCGGTATCGGCATCATCCACCGCTTCATGACGATCGAGGATCAGGTCGACGAGATCCTGAAGGTCAAGCGCTCTGAATCAGTAATGATAGAGCAACCATACACGATCAAGCCCGATGTCACCGTTGCGGAGGCGAAAAAGGCAATGGCCGTGTACGGCGTTTCAGGGTTGCTGGTAGAAGAGGGCGGCAAGCTCGCCGGCATCATCACTAGACGTGACATTACATTTGAAAAGAACAACAGGCGCAAGGTATCGGAGCTAATGACAAAGGAAGTCATCACCGCCAAGGCCGGCCTGACAATAGAGCAGGCCAAGGAAATCCTGCACAAGCAGCGCATTGAAAAGCTACCCGTGATAGACGACAAGCGCAGGATCGTCGGGCTCATCACGAGCAAGGACATTTTAAAGATGGAGCAGTACCCACACGCGTCAAAGGACAGGAAGGGCAGGCTGCTAGTTGGCGCCGCAGTCGGCGTCAAGGGCGACTACCTCGAGCGCACCGAGGCGCTGCTGGAAGCCGGGGCGGACGTCCTTGTCGTGGACATTGCCCACGGCCACAGCGAAAATGCGATCAACACCGTTCACATGATAAAAAAGGCGTTCCCAAGCTGCGAGCTGATCGCAGGCAACGTCGCGACGGGCGACGGCGCAAGGGACCTTATCAAGGCCGGCGTGGACGCAGTCAAGGTGGGGGTAGGCTCGGGCTCGATATGCATAACAAGGGTGATCACGGGCTCGGGCGTGCCGCAGCTGACCGCGGTCATTGACAGCGTCGGGGTCGCCCGCGACTATGACACCCCGGTAATTTCAGACGGCGGCATACGCAACTCCGGCGACATCACCAAGGCCCTTGCGGCCGGCTCGTCATCGGTCATGGTCGGAAGCCTCTTTGGTGGCACAGACGAAAGCCCAGGCAAGACACTTGTCAAGAACGGCAAGAAATTCAAGATGTACCGAGGCATGGCGTCGTTC
Organism: Nitrososphaera sp.; assembly: GCA_023250885.1. GTDB lineage: Archaea > Thermoproteota > Nitrososphaeria > Nitrososphaerales > Nitrososphaeraceae > Nitrososphaera. The sequence continues at coordinate 26,698 of JAHEZV010000002.1, forward strand.
TACGCGTCGCTTGGCCGGAAATATCGCGAGGAAGGCGCGGAGGTAGTCGACTCGGACGACCTGAACGACTATGTGCCCGAAGGGGTCGAGGCGATGGTGCCCTACAAGGGTAGCGTAGTCGAGATCGTCAGACAATTGGCAGGTGGGCTGCGCTCGGGGCTCTCATACTGCGGCGCCAAGACGATAGCAGAGATGCAAAAGAACGCCGAGTTCATCAAGATGACTTCGGCCGGATACATCGAGAGCCAGCCACACGACGTGGATGTGATGTAGATGAGAGCGGTGCATAGTACTTGCTGATCAGCCTTAACGCTTCGGGCATTATCCCCTGAAAGTTCCATGCGGTGGAGTCAATCGTATACACCTGCTCTCAACTTTTAATTCAAGCTTTGTCTTTCTATATGATGCTAAATTGAGCATAAACGATCTAAAAATCAAACATGTACAGAAGCTTCATTACGAGACGGTGCTTGTTATGCAGGGAGGAGGTTCGCTTGGGGCCTACGAATGCGGCGTATACAAGACCATGGCTAAACATGACATAAAATTTGACATTATCGCCGGCACCTCCATAGGAGCTATCAATGCGGGAATAGTAGCCGGCTCAAAGAGCGGCCGGCCTGAAAAAGACCTAGAGGATTTCTGGCTGGACGTCGCAGAAACCATAACGCCCTTTATGATGCCAGATAATATTCGGGCAGTTATGTCGTCGTATTATGGGGCATTTTACGGCAATCTAAAAGTCTTTTCACCTGTATGGTTCATGGCTCCGAACCTCAACAATAGCAGTTATTTTTCTTACAGGTTGCCGTACTTGTATGACCTGACCGCTCTAAAGAAAACACTAGAGAAATACATCGACTTTACTAAACTGAAGGGTAATACCCACCGCTTAATTGTAACCTGCACTGACATCAAGAAAGGCGAACCTGTAGTATTCGATAGCGCTAACATGAATATAGACGCAGATCATCTAGCTGCGTGCGCAAGCTTTCCTTTCTACGGAATCGGCTGGACTGAAAAGGATGGCAAATATCTGTGGGACGGTGCATTGCTCAGCAACACCCCGCTCAGAGAAGTGATTGACTCATCGCCAAAGAACGACAAGAAAGTGTACATTGTGAATCTATTTCCACACGTTCAAGAAGAACTGCCGGAGAATTTGTTAGATAGCTGGCATAGGGCCAGGGACATCATGTATACTGAGAAGACGGATCACAACCTGCGAATGTCGAAGGTAATCTCAAAGTATCTATTGCTGCTAAAGGAAATGCATGACATCATAAGCAATGTCCAACTTGACCAGGAGTCGCAGGCGAGGTTCATGAAGATAGAGCGGGAATACCACAAGTTGACGGAGAAACGTGGCGCAATAATCGATGAGATCGTTAGGATTGAACGATCCGAGGCTTTGCACTTTCTATTCGAAGACGCTGATTTTTCAGAAGCCACAATAAAGAAGCTGATATTACAAGGGGAAGAAGACGCCGAAAAAGCTCTGACAAAGAAAAAGGAAAAACAGTAAAGCGCTATATAGTGCCGCACTGCGACTCTGTATGTTGGCCTGCAAGATGTTCTATGCTGCAGTGGCTGCAGGGATAGCGTTCATTGTCATAGGCGCTGCGTCCAGCATCTACTCCAACATTGCGGTGGACGTCCCGCTCGACAACACGGTCAGGCCGGGGGCGCCGGACGTCATTACGCCGGAGATGAACGTGGGCGATACCGCCAGCATCTCTGTTACCGGCTCGAAGTTTAACATCAAGATCGAAGATCCGGAGAGGCAGGTAATCAGGTCAGAAAGCAACGTCACGTCTTTCAGCTACGACCTGACGGCACAAAAGGCCGGCGAGTACCGCATAGAGATCAGCAACACCGGCAGCTCGGACCTCACCATCAGCGGGCACGCGCAGACAAAGGCAAGCCCGCTCGGGCTCAGTGGCGCGCTGATGCTCGTGGTGACAGGCGTGATAGTGATAGGGTTGGGACTGCGTTTTAGGAAAAACTAGCTCTTCTTGCCTCTTTTCACGGCTCTTCTCACAAGATGCGTGTTGCCCGGATTCATCAGGCTTGCTATGACGTACAAAACAATCGCGGCAACAGGCATAAACGATAACACTTTGAGAATTTGGTATAACGGAAGAGAAATCGCAAAAACGCAGGGCTTCAATAATGGTACATATTGTTCATCGACATTTACATGAACATGATAGTCCCCGTCTACATTAGTAAAAGCTTCCACTACCGTACCGTTTACTAACCTATACGGGTCGTCCTTGTCTAAAAGTATGAGCCTGGCAGGTTCCATACTCCGTCAAACAACTTGCCACGGTAATGCATTTCGCTGTATCCATTCCCGTCAACTTCCATGTATCGCACCGGATGAATTTCATGCCGCCCACCAAAACCGATATCCGAGAATTCAGTATCCTGAACCCCGACACCGAATACTGCCACCCTTTCGCCTGCGGATGGTGTTGGAAGGTCTATTTGATCAGATGGAACTATTTCAGTTACAAGAAGCGAGTAGAACGATGAATAGACAGCGAGCGGCGGAAAGATGAGTGAAACGATAAAAGCAATTAAAAAAGGCGAAACGAGCAACTGGCAGCGATGACGATGTGAGCGGGCTGGTCTATAAATATAGATCGACGATAAATCCCGCAAGAACAAACAAAGGCGCAGCCGCAATGTTTGAAAATCTATTTAAGTAGATGGTAGTGATCAAGTGACAAAGAAATGGTCAAGGCATCACGACAGGCGGTTAAAACGCTCTTCCTGATCAAAAGCAGGGATATCGTAGTTGACAGGCTGATCAAGCAGTGCGAAGAAGGCAATCACTCCAAGTGCACCGGCTGGGCAGTACTCAGGAAAGAAGTTTCGCCGATTGATGCAAACTACTTTCTTAGGTGTACCTGCACATGCCACCACCGCAAGAAGGAGCAGAAGCACTTCATGAAGACGCTGCTGAAGAAGAGAATAAAGAAAAAGGCGAAGAAGAAGCTAAAGCCCATTAGGAAAAGCAAAAAGAGTAAAAGGAGCAAGAGGGTGAAACGCCGCTAGGTCGCCTTTAGGGCATATGAGAGAGGCTATCAGCTTACGCTAACTGTTCCCACCATGTTTGGATGGAGGGTGCAAAAGTACGGATATTTGCCCGCCTTTTCAAATGTGATGCAAGAGGCTAATCCCGCGCCCGCCGGCAAGTTGCAGGCAGTCCCCTTCGCTTAGATGCCCGTACCACAATACCTTATATCAAACGTCGCGGCATACTAGCGAGGTAGTGCCAGAACGTACTGTCAATGCAATCGATGTCTCTCCATGCATCTGCATTATCGTCAGCACTAGCGAAAGGTCGGTCGATTTTGAAAGATGAGGCTGACGAGGGGAATGCAAAGAGGGCGATTCAGTTCATTCAGGAACATCCCGGCTGCCACCTGCGCCGGATCAGAAGCGAGCTTGGAATCTCGATGGGAACAGCCCAGTACCACCTGGCGCGGCTTGAAAAAGCCGGAAGGGTGACTTCGAACCGGCGCGGCCTGTTCAGGTATTATTTCCCGGTGGGCGTCTTCCAGGACAACGAAAAGAGCCTCCTTGAAATCCTGAGCCAGGAAACGGCAAGAGAGATTTTGATATTCATCATAGAGCAGAAAAACCCGACCCAGACAGACATCGTGGACAAGATCGGCGTGTCGGCCGCGTCGGTGAGCTGGCACGTCGGCCGGCTGACAGAGCTTGGCGTCATAACAGAGATCAGGGAGGGCAAGTACAAGAGGTACCAGCTTCACGGGGACCCAAAGAACCTGGTGTCGCTGATGAAGAACTACTACCCGTCGCTCTGGGACAGGTGGAGCAACAGACTGGCAGAGATGTTCTTGTCGATGTCCAAGGGAGAGGAAGAGCCGTGACAGATTTCCTGGCGATGTCAGCCTGGATCCTGATGTCGTCGCTGGTACGGCAGGTGGATAGCGGGATCGACGAAGAACGGGACGAGAATGAAGCAGGATCGGGGGGCGCAGACCTTGGAACAGGGGGAGTCGAGGCCGAGCCTTTCGAGCCGATAGAGCAGGCGATAAAGATAGCGATCGTGGCGTTTTCGCTCCTACTGCTCGGCCTCTCGATCTCTGCCTACAGGAAAACTGCTCTCAAGCGGATACTCTACGCGTCAGTGGCGTTTGGATTGTTTGCAGTGCAGATGTTTTTTGACTACCTTGAGGACGTGGTTAAAGGGTTCGACGCGCCTTTCAACGACATCATTTTCACGGGGATTACGCTGGCCATCTTGGCCCTGTTCTTCATGGCCGTTGTCAGGAAAACGTAGTCGCTAGCGAAACTCTGCCTTTCTGTACGAGCCCAGTATCTTGACGTACGATGTCTTTGGCTTTACCGACATGAGCGCTTCCTGCACCACCCTGTTCTGCACATGGCCTTCAAAGTCTACGTAAAAGTTGTACTCCCACGGCGTCTCTTTCGTCGGGCGCGACTCTACCTTGGTCAGGTTTATCCTGCGTATGGCAAACTCGCCAATGATTCCAAAGAGCGCGCCGGGGACGTGCTTTACTGAAAATATCATGGACGTTTTGTACCGTCCGGCCTTGGCGTCGCCCCTGGCCTTTTTGGGCGACAGCACGAGGAATCTCGTGTAGTTGTTCTTCCTGTCCTCGATACCTTCGTCGAGGATTTGCATATCATACAGCTCGGCAGCCCTCTTGCTTGCAATCGCCGCAGAATCTAGCATCCTGTTTTCCTTTATCATCTTCACCGCGCCGGCAGTGTCGTAGGCCGGAACAAGCTCAAGCCTTTTTCTCTGCAGGTACCCCCTGCACTGGGCAAGCGCCTGCGGGTGCGAATGCACGTACTTTATTTTTTTTGCCCCCCTGTTTGCGATAAGGCAGTGCCTGACCCTCTGGTAGACCTCGCCTATCACGCTCATCTTTGTCTGGAGCAAGAGATCGTAAATTTCGTTGACGCTCCCCTCTATCGAGTTCTCTACCGGCACGACGACATAGTCGGCGCAGCCGTTTTCTGCGGCGTCAAAGACATCCTGAAAAGATTTTTTCGGAGCCAGGCTTGCCTTTGGAAAGTACTGAAGGGCAGCCATTTCGCCATAAGCTCCTCGCTCACCCTGGAAGGCGACCCTTGCCATGGCTACTTGCCTGCTTTGTGCACTAGCCGGAACGACTCTTTGCCGTAGTCATGCGTCAGCTTGCGGTTCTCAAAGGCGCCACACTCGACACATTTTATCGTGCTCTCGTCGGTGCGAACGGTGTCGCCTCCGCACATGAAGCACAACGCATACAGCAATCCGTACTCTTTTTCTGCAAGCGTAAGGTGTATCGTGGAATTGAGCAGGCTTATGACCCTGCCCCTTACAATGTCGCCGTTGTGGAAGGTGGCACGCCGATCGCCCCTTCTTTCGACGTCGGCGCGGCTGCCAATCCTTGCAGATGCAATGGCGGAAAAGCCCGCTTCGGACCACTTGTCATTTATGTACAGCACCTTAATCGATGTCATGCTGCTGAACATCATTTCGACGTACCCGACGATTATGTCGCCCACCTTGGGGAGCATCGGGGAATTCTTTTGCTCAATCTTGACAACCCTGCGTTTTAGATCGTAAACTCTGGTGCCGACTGATGCAGAGCGTACAGTCCCGTCGGAACAGAGATAGGTGTTCTTGCCTCCCTCAAATTCCTCAATGAACGCGATGTGCTCTCCAGGAAGCATAGGCTTCTCGTCTTCCTTACTCATTCAATAATTGGAATCCGAAGGAAAGTTATAACTGTTTAGAGGGTAAAAATTTAGAAATCTTTTGCGATTTGTGGGCAAACCTGTGCGTTTGTAATAATAGATTCTGGGCGAAAGATAATAAAGGTATAAAGAGCAGTAATTCCAAGGTGGTAGTGTGAGCCAGAATACCTTATCCCTAAAGGTACTTGAGGCGTACACAAGGGACGTCGGTCGAGGCGTAGCAAGGATAGACTATGACTCGATGGATTCCCTGGGCGCGTCCACTGGAGACGTAATTGAAATTAGAGGCAAGCGCCGGACCGTTGCAAAGTGCTTGCCGCTTTACCCGTCCGACGAGGGCAAGGGCATCATCAGGGTCGACGGCCTTGTCAGGAACAACGCCGGCATTGCGATAGGCGACACTGTAATTGTAAAGAAGATCAAGGCAGTTCCAGCTGAAAAGGTGATCGTAGCACCGCTTGAAGCGATACCGCCAATAGACGAGCGCTACCTGGCGGACGCGCTGGAAAGCGTGCCGCTCATCAAAGGCGACAACGTGATGGTCCCGTACTTTGGCGGCAGGCTGACGTTCCAGGTGATTGGCGTAACGCCGGCAGCCGACGCTGTATTGGTAACACAGAAGACGATATTCCACATTGCAGAGAAGGGCGAGACCCTAAGAGGAGTCCCGCAGGTAACATACGAGGACATTGGTGGCCTGAAAGAAGAGATCCAGAAAGTCAGAGAAATGATCGAGCTTCCGCTCAGGCACCCGGAAATATTCGAGAAACTAGGCATCGAAGCGCCAAAAGGAGTGCTGCTCTACGGCCCTCCAGGTACCGGCAAGACGCTGTTGGCTAAAGCTGTAGCGAACGAAAGCAACGCTCATTTCATCAGCATATCCGGCCCGGAGATTATGAGCAAGTTCTACGGCGAGTCGGAAGCAAGGCTCAGGGAGATATTCAAGGAGGCAAAGGAAAAGGCTCCTTCAATCATATTCATAGACGAGATCGACTCGATCGCTCCCAAGAGGGAAGAAGTGACAGGCGAAGTCGAAAGGAGGGTCGTGTCGCAGCTGCTGTCATTGATGGACGGCCTAGAAGCAAGGGGCAAGGTTATTGTAATCGCAGCCACGAACAGGCCAAACGCAATCGACCCGGCTCTGAGGAGGCCCGGACGCTTTGACAGGGAAATCGAGATCAAGGTCCCGGACAAGCGCGGCCGCTTGGAGATATTACAGATACACACACGCAACATGCCGCTTGACACCGACGTCGACCAGGACAAGATTGCGGCAGTGACGCACGGCTTTGTTGGCGCAGATCTGGAGTACCTCTGCAAGGAGGCTGCGATGAAGTGCCTAAGGCGGGTGCTGCCAGAGCTCAACCTGGAGGACGAAAAGCTATCGCAAGAAGTGCTCAACAAGCTGATTGTCACCATGAGCGACTTCGAAAACGCGGTGAAGGAAGTTATGCCCTCTGCCATGAGGGAAGTCTACCTCGAGTCGCCTGACATCCCGTGGTCTGCAATCGGGGGCCTGGAAGAGGTCAAGCGCGAGCTTCAGGAAGCAGTCGAGTGGCCGTTGAGATATCCAGACCTGTATGCCAAGCTGGGGCACACGATGCCAAAGGGCTTGCTGATGCACGGGCCATCAGGCACCGGCAAGACGCTGCTTGCAAAGGCAGTCGCGACGGAGTCGGAGGCCAACTTTATCAGCGTAAGAGGGCCCGAACTGCTGAGCAAGTGGGTCGGCGAGTCAGAGCGCGGCATAAGGGAGATATTCCGCAGAGCAAGGCAGGCGGCGCCATGCGTCGTGTTCTTTGACGAGATCGACTCGATCGCTCCGACAAGGGGCATGGGAGGCGACAGCATGGTCACAGAACGCGTAGTGTCGCAGCTGCTGACGGAGCTGGACGGCATACAGTCGCTTTCCGGAGTAGTGGTAATCGCCGCAACAAACAGGGCAGACATGATTGATCCCGCGCTCTTGCGCCCCGGCAGGTTCGACAAGATAGTGTTCGTCCCGATGCCCGACAAGGCTGCAAGGCAGAGAATCCTGGAGATCCACGCAAAGGGCAAGCCGATGGGCCCCGACGTGGACTTTGCCAAGGTTGCCGAGCTCACAGAGGGCTTTAGCGGCGCAGACACAAGCGCAGTCGCTAACACGGCGGTGTCGCTTGTGCTGCACGAGTACCTTGCGAAATATCCAACGCCGGAAGAAGCGGCAAAGCACGCGTCAGAAGCACACGTGATGCTGCGCCACTTTGAAGAAGCGGTAAGAAAGATCAAGACGCAGAGGGAAGGCAAGCCGACAGAAAAAGCGGTCCCGTACTACCGCTAACCACTTTTCCTTCTTTTTCTCTGAATATTTCCTGACATGTTGCCGGGCAAATGTTTTTAAGCTATTGGTTTTATGTTAAACCTAACTAAAAGAAATTGGCTGAAAATTCACAAGTCCAACTCGTAGAAAAGCCCACTGCAGCCGCTCTAAACCGCTTTGTCAAGCCTATTGACATCAGCAAACTAGTAGCACAATACGGCACTCCACTTTATCTGGTAGACGAAGACACTCTGCACGCAAAGGCCAAGGAATTGCACAGCGCTTATTCAAAGTTCAAGGGCCCGGTCAAAGTAGTATACTCGATCAAGGCCAACTTTACGCCGGCAGTTATCAAGATCTTCATGAAGGATGGAGTAACGCTCGACCTGACGTCGCTGGGCGAGCTCCACTTTATCAAGCAATGCAAGGCAGACCCGGAGAACGTCATCTACACAAGCGTGACAGAGGAGCCGGAAGAGTACGTCGAAGTGCTTCATAGCGGGGTTAGAAGGGTTGTCGTCAGTTCTTTTAACGGAATGACAAACCTGGCAAAAGCTGCAAGCAAGGTAGGAGCGAGACCGCTGACAATGATACGCGTGAACCCCGAAGTCGGCGTCAAGGCCGAAGTTCGCGCGTCTTACAGAAACGGCAAGTTCGGCGTTCCATTCAACGGAGGCACAATAGACAGCGCCGCCAAGATGGTCAAGCACCTGATGGGCAGTGACCTCCTAAAGTTCGAGGGCTTCCACTTCCACCTCGGGTCGCAGATCACCGACTTTTCGTGCTATACTCATGCGCTGGACAAGATGGACGCGTTCATGACCAAGATGAAGAAGGAAAATCCCACCTTCCAGGTCAACACGTTTGACATCGGCGGCGGGACTCCCGTATTCTACAACGACCCTGTGCCGACGCCGGCCCAGATGGCCGAGAACCACGTCAGCAAGCTGAACCAGCTTGCAGAGACACACGGCACCTACACTCTCATGATCGAGAGCGGCCGCTTCCTTGTTGCAGAGTCGTCGATGCTGGTATCAAGGATAGTGAACACCAAAGAGTACAACGAGCACAAGATAGTGATCGTAGACGCAGGCTACCACATACTGCTTGACGCAGCGCTGCTCAAGCAAGAGTACCCGCAGGAAGTGGTCCCGGTGTTGGACAGCAAGGACAGGACCACTGCTCTGGCGCCAGTAAAGAACACGCACCTTGCAGGAAGGCTGTGCGACACGTACGACGTGTTTCCGCTTTCAAAGGTGTCTGACCTGGACGAGTCAGAGGTGGGCAGGTACATCTCGTTTTACAACGTAGGGGCTTACTCTGTCGTATTCAACATGCCGTTCCACTGTCAGACAAAGCCGCCGATAGTGATGAAGGACAGCGACGGCAAGTTCAGGCTTGTGAGGAAGGGAACTTCGTACGAACACCTCTTCCGCGAAGAAGGCGGAGAACTGGCCTAATCTTCAACCGCCATCTTTGCGGCGGGAACATTTTTTAGATCAACGATAGCATCAGTGGCAAGTGAGCGGCGACAAAAAGACCCGCGCCCACGTCTTTGTAAGCGGCAGGGTCCAGGGCGTCTACTTTCGGCAGAACACAAAGAAGGTGGCCACGCGGCATAAAGTCACCGGCTGGGTGCGCAACCTCCCTGACGGCAGGGTCGAGGCCGTCTTTGAAGGCGACGAGATGGCCGTCAACGAAGTAATAGAATGGTGCCACGTCGGGCCGCCAAAGGCCAGAGTGCAAGACGTCAGCGTAAAGTTCCTGAAATACACAGGCGAGTTTTTCGAGTTTGATGTCGATTATTGAATCTTTTGGTATGCTTTGGCTATCTGCTTTTTCACGTTTTCAGCATCTTCTGCAGTCCTGACGGTTGTAGTCACTGGAGGCGCGGCCCTGTCGCACCGTATCGAGAGCACCAGCGAGTCGCCCGCCGGCTCGACGTCAAGAAATGTCCGGAAGTTCATTGTCTTGGCGTAGACCACCCTGTGCGGCCTCACCTCTTCTATCACGTTGTTACCAAGCGATTTTACAAAATTGCGCAGGTCGACCATTATTGTTCTTGCAGGCTCTTTCAGTCCCTCAAGGTGGCTTTCAAACCGAACGCGGCCGGGCTGGTTGCCAAACATCATGATTGCAATATCAACTCCCTCTGCTATATTCTGATCCTGACGCCGTTTCTTTTCAAATACTTCTTCACCTTGTCAACGGTCGACTTTTCATAGTGGAATATCGACGCGGCGAGCGCGGCGTCAACATCTGATTTATCAAACACGTCAAGCATATGGCGCGCGCTTCCACAGCCGCCAGAGGCAATCACAGGCACCCTGACCGACTCGCAGATCGTCTTTGTCAGCTCGATGTCGTAGCCGTTCTCTGTGCCGTCGGCGTCTATGCTGGTGAGCAGTATCTCGCCAGCCCCGCGTCTTTCGACCTCCTTGGCCCACTTTATCGCGTCAAGGCCGGTGCCTTGCTTGCCGCCATAGATCCTCACCTCAAACCAGAATTTTTTGCCTCCGTCCTTGAATATCGTCTTGACCTTTTCGATATTGAAGTTTCTCTTTGCGTCAATCGCGACCACGACGCACTGCTTACCGAAAATCGACATTAGCTGCGTTATCAGTTCCGGGTTCTTCACGGCAGCAGTGTTTATCGAAACCTTGTCGGCGCCTGAAAGCAGGATATCGCGTGCGTCTTCGAGCTTTTTGATGCCGCCGCCAACAGTGAACGGGATATCGATCACACTTGCAACATTTCTCACCACATTCTTCATCGTGTCCCTCCCCTGCTGCGACGCCGTGATGTCGAGGAACACTAGCTCGTCGGCCCCATGCTTGCTGTACTTTTTGGCAAGCTCTACAGGGTCTCCGGCGTCCTTGACCTCTGCGAAATGCACGCCCTTGACGACCCTGCCGTTGTCCACGTCAAGGCATGGTATTATCCTCTTTGCAAGCGTCATGCCAGCGCCTTCACCCTCTCTATGCTCACCTTGCCGTCGTACATCGCCTTGCCAAGTATGACAGAGCTGCAGCCGGCGCTCCTGACCTTCACAATGTCTTCCATGCTTGCGATTCCGCCGCTTGCGATTATCCTTGTAGATTTGGCAGCCTCAGCAAGAGTCCCGACGTCCGGGCCCTGTAGCGTGCCGTCGCGCTCGATGCTTGTAAGCAGGAATTCGTCGATGCCCATTGCAGAAAATTGCGATATCGCGTCCGCCACTTTCATTCCAGTCGACTCTTTCCAGCCCTTCACCATCACCTTGCCGTCGACCTGATCTATTGAAACCACAATCCTGCCGGGACTCTTTTTAGCCAGCTTTCTCACGGCCTCCGGGTCACTGTAGGCCATGGTGCCGAGCACCACCCTCCATGCTTTTGACAGCATTTCCTCTGCTTTTTCAGGAGACCTGATGCCGCCAGCCACTTGCACCGGGATCTTGACCGCCGCCGTCATGTTTTCAACTAGCTCGGCGTTACTGCCAATGGAAAATGCCGCGTCAAGATCGACTATGTGCAGCATGTCAGCTCCTGCAGCCTCCCACTTTTTTGTCGTTTCAACGGGGTCCCTGCTGTAGACTGTTTTGTTTGAGGGGTCTCCATTGACGAGCCTGACTACGCTCCCTCCCATGATGTCGACCGCGGCTATGACCTTCATTTTGCCTCGTCGTCGCACATTTCAATAAAATTCCTGATCATCACTGCGCCAACATCGCCTGACTTTTCCGGATGGAACTGCACGCCTATCAGGTTATCCTTTTCAATGACCGCCGGGACGCTGACCCCATAGTCTGAGGTGGCGACCACCATCCTGCGGTTCTTTGGCACGGTCCTGTACGAGTGAACGAAATACACCCACGAATTGTCCCTGACGCCTTTCAGCAGCCTGCTGTCGCCCTTTATGTGCAGGTTGTTCCAACCCATGTGCGGGATCTTGACCTTCCTCTTCGGAAGCAATACGACGTCGCCATCAAGTATCTTTAATCCCTCCAGCTTGCCCTCCTCACTCCTCTCAAAGAGCATTTCCATGCCAAGGCAGATGCCCATCACCGGCTTGCCGCTTTCAATTGCCCTGTCAAGATGCTCTGCGCTGCCCTCTATCGATTTTATTGCCGGGTCAAAGTTGCCCACGCCGGGCAGCACCAGCCCGTCGCACCTGTCAACCTCCTTCAGGTCATAGATTATTTCGACGCTCTCTGCCCCGTTGCGCTCCAGCGCCGACTTCAGGCTAAAGAGGTTGCCTGCACCGTAATCAAATATCGCTATTTTTGCCAGTTACATTGCCCCCTTTGTGCTTGGCACGCCCTTCCTGCTGTCGACGCCAGTCGCCATCCTGAGCGCCACTGCAAACGCCTTGAGCGCTGCTTCTATCTTGTGGTGGTCGTTGTCGCCGTACTCCACGACCATGTGGGTGCACGCGTTCAGGTTCTGCACGAGTGACCTTGCAAAGTGCTCAAGGTCTTCCCTCGGCATCCCTTCGATGCTGTCCCGGGTCAGCTTCAGCTCTACCTTGAGGAACTGGCGCTTGACTAAGTCGATCGACACATACGCAAGCGCTTCGTCCATAGGAATGAGCGCGTAGCCAAACCTTGCAATCTTTGCCCTGTCGCCCAGCGCCTTGTCTATCGTCTGCGCTAATGCGATAGCGACGTCCTCTGCAAGGTGGTGCACTATGCCGTCGTTTGACTTGCCGTTGAGCGTGATGTCTATCATGGCGTGCTTGCCAATCGAAGTGACGAGGTGGTCAATGAACGAGAGGCCGGTCTTGATGTTCGTCTTGCCCCTTCCGTCAATGTTGACCTGGGCGGTGACTGCAGTTTCCTTTGTCACCCTCTCAATCCTCGCCTTTCTTGCAGCAGCCAACTTGTGTGTTAGGCTGCTAATACTTTATTTAAAAGTGGCGAAGGCCGCCCCGGCGTTCCCTTTCTAATTCTACGGACTGTTTGTTCGGTGCCATGGCGATTGGCGCAAAAGAATCCGTCCAAGAATGCACGGTCAAGTTTGTTGACGAGTTCGAACAACACGTCAGCATAAAGGAACTCCTGTCGGACGGCTTCCAGACCGTGAACTTCTAAAGCCTAACCCCTTTTTTTGTTTTACAGGCTGGGATCAAGGTTCTTGCTTACGATGCTAGGGAGCTGGTTGGCGTTTTTTGCGATCGCCCCGACGCCCACCTTGTTGAAGTTGGCTATCGTCATGGCCGGCTCGGGGCTGTTGCCATAGACACCCACAAACGCTATTTTCACGTCGGCCTCTTTCTCTGCGCGCCTTGCCATAAGCACGTCCTCGGCAGAGTCGCCAGCATAGACTGCGCTTTTTGCTTTCATCACTTCCATCGCGTGCCTTATCGCGTACGGGTTCGGCTTGGCGTACTCGCGCTTTTCGTCTTCCAGAAACACGCAGGCATCAAGGTTGAAATATTTCATCACCGGCTTGAGTGAATATTCTGCTGCAAGCCAGCTCCGGCCAGACACCATGGCAAGGTTGCCATTGAACATTTCGTGTAGTTTTTTCATCGTCTTTGCGCTCACGTCAATCCTGTCGTTTTTGATAAGCGGCCTTCCGCCCGTACAGTACTTTGGCTCCAGGTGGTCCTGTTTTCTGAAGAGCTTCGGGCCATAAAACAGCTCATCAAAGATCCTTGCAAGCATGCTGTCCTTGACTGACGCCGGGTAGTTCAGCAGCCTTTTCCACTTCCCAATGTCGTAGCTTGCAAGGAACTTTTCCACCGACAGGCAGGCTGTCTCGTCGGCGTTCCCGGCCACCTTCATCAGGAACTTCCTGCCCTCTGCAACGCTCTTTGGCGAGCTGGCAAGTATCGCAAGCGTTATCGCGTAGGTCGTGTCGGTGTCGTTGTTAAAGCCGCCGCCGGCGCGAAACTTCAGTATGATCTGGTCGGTGACAACGCCATGGAATGACTTGCCGGTGATCTCCTTGAGCATGTATTCCACAGTCTTTTTGATAGCTGAATTATAGGACCTGCGGATATCTACAAGCACGCCGTCAATGTCAAAGAGTGCGCAGTCGTACATCACAGCGACCCTTCTACGCACTGGAGGAACTTGTCGTTCATTTCCCGCGTGCCTATAGTCACTCTCATGCAGCCTCTGTGGCTGGCGACGTTGCCAAGCTCCTTGACCACGATGCCGCTGTTCCTGAGCGCCTTTGAAATCGGCTGGAAGTTCTTGCCGGCTTCAATGAAAATGAAATTCGCATCAGACAGAAAGGGCTTGATGCCGTCTGCCTCGGCAAGCCTGGCAAACACCCTGCCTCTCTCGCTCCTTACCGTTTTTATCGTCTGCCTGATGTGATCTGCGCGCGCAAGAAGGCCTGACGCGATGGCAAGCGAAAGTGTGCTTATTGGGTAGGGCGACTGGATCGTCGACCTAAACATGCGAACGAATTTTTCACTGGACACCATGTAGCCAACCCTTGCGCCGGCAAGCCCGAACGCCTTTGAGAGCGTGCGGAGCACAACCAGATTGTCGCGCTTTGTCGCGTCGGCCGAAAGCGAGTAGTCAGCGAAATCGACGTATGCCTCGTCGACCAAGATCAGCCTGCCCTCAAGCGAATCGATAATGTCAATCGCTTCCTGCCTGCCAATCTGGTTGCCTGTCGGGTTATTTGGCGAGCATATGTAGACGAGGTCCGATTTTCCTGCGCTCTTTACAAACGCCTTTCTGTCAAGCGTAAAGTCGCGCTTGAGCGGCACCTGGTCCACCTTGATGCCGTGGAGCTCGCACCTGTTTATAAAATACGAGAACGTGGGCGAAAACACCGTCGCGCGCCTACTGCGTAGCGTCGATAGCAAAAGCTCGATTATCTGGTCAGACCCGCTGCCTGCTGCCAGGCACTTGTCCCTGACGCCGGCGTACTCTGCAAGCCGGGAGTAGAGCTCGTCCAGCTGGTCAAGCGGGTATTCTCTCAGGTCCACCTGCCGCGCCACTTCGGCCGCGACGCCTGCTACAAAATCCCTGTCAAGGGCGAAATTTTCATTCGAGTCTAGCTTGATCGCGCCCTCTATTTTTTCCGGCTTGGTGTAGTGGCCAAGCCTGGCAATCATCTTGATGCTGTCGTCAAGCCGGCTACTCTTCATCTGTCCTCGCCCTCACTGCCTCGTAGTGGTTCATGAGCCCTTCTGCCGCCGCCATTTCCCTGACTGATCTGTCCACTTTTGCCAGGCCCGCTTTTGTTACTTTGACCTTGTTCACCAACTTCACAAAGTCGAGCGCCGACAATGACGCACGCGATTTGCCAAACCCAAGGGTCGGGAGCACGTGGTTCGAGCCAAGGGAGTAGTCGCTTGCGGACGACGGGGCGTACTGCCCTATCAGCACGAGCCCGGCGGAATCTATCTTCTTTGCAACTGAATCCGCGTTCTTGCACATTATCTCTAGGTGCTCCGGCGCAAACTCATTCACGAACTCTATGCACGCGCTTTCATTCTTGCAAACAGCGACAAAGCCGTTATTCTGCAGGCTGGATTTCACAATGTCTGACCGCGTGATCTTTTCAGCTATCGATTGCACCTGCGCCTGCACCTGCGACGCCAGCTTGTCTGACATCGTCACCAGGCCGCAAATTGTGTCAGTGCTGTGCTCTGCCTGGGAGACGAGGTCGGCTGCGACCAACCGCGGGTCAGCGATTGCGTCGGCATATACCAGCAGCTCTGTTGGGCCGGCCACCATGTCTATAGAGACGCTGCTAGAAGCGATCAGTTTGGCAGCAGTTACAAACATGCCGCCGGGGCCAACTATCTTGCTCACAGGCCTGATTGATTCCGTGCCGTAGGCAAGCGCAGCTATTCCTTGCGCGCCGCCCGCCTTGTAGAATTCATCGACTCCGCAAATGTCTGCCGCGACTAATGTCAATGGATCAATCGCGCCGTCCTTCCTCGGAGGCGATATAGCGACAATCCTTTTTACGCCGGCGGCCTTGGCCGGCACAGCACACATGACAACAGTGCTTGGGTAGCGCGCCTTGCCGCCGGGGATGTAGCACCCGACGCTAGCAACCGGCTTTATTATTCGATCTATCTTTACCCCGTCAGACAATACCGCGATCCCTTTCAGCCTCTTGAGCACTGCCAGCTCGCTCTTGACAAGCCTCTCCTTCATCAGCTTGACCGCCTTGACCTGCTCTTTTGTGACCTGGCTGTAGGCTTGCTTTAATTCCTGCCCGCTCACCTTTAGCGAGTCAATTCTGACGCCGTCAAATTTTGCAGTGTAATCAATAACAGCATAATCGCCGCGCTCTGCCACGCTTTTCATTATTGCTCTCGCGTCTTCTAGGAGCGAGTCCGGGATTGCGGTTGCCCTGCGGAGCCGCGCGGCTTCAGCGGCCGGCTCTGTGACATCTATTATCTTCATCAGG
The DNA here is from genome assembly GCA_023250885.1 of Nitrososphaera sp. Classification (GTDB taxonomy): domain Archaea; phylum Thermoproteota; class Nitrososphaeria; order Nitrososphaerales; family Nitrososphaeraceae; genus Nitrososphaera. The sequence goes on from JAHEZV010000002.1 coordinate 43,114, forward strand.
AATATCCGTCCAAGTTTATCTCGTCAAGAGGCAGTATCTGCTTCGGCTCCAGTACCACCAGGCCCTGCGCCAGCTTCCTCATCTTGGGCACCATCCTGATAAACTCGTTCTTGTCGATTACCGTGTTGACGCCAAACCACCCCTCTTCTGAAAGGGGGCTTACAGTCGGCCTCTTGAGGGCCGGCAGCTCCTTCAGCAATTTTGGAAGGTTCTCCTTCTTTACATTTACAAAAATGTGTAGCTTTTTCCGGCCTTCGACCACCCCTCTCAAGAGTGCTATCATGTCGGCTATTTTTTCCCTCTTAGCCGGGTCCTTGAGGGATTTCTTATTTGCCACCAACACCGCGGTCGATTCGCCCACGGTGTCGATTATCTTGAGGTTGTTCTGCGCAAGCGTCGTGCCTGTCTCGGTGATGTCGAAAATCGCATCAACGTCCTCCGGCGGCTTGGCCTCTGTCGCGCCAAACGATAGGAATATCTCGACTTTCTTGTTCGCGCCCACCCTCATCCATGGAGTTATTATCATGGGATCGGCATTGCCGTACGCCTTCTTGTAGGCGGCGCTTGACTTGAAGTACATTGAGGTCGTGGTGAGGTATTCAGACGACACCCTCAGGGTCCTTCCGGTCTTTGCAAAGTCGGCTATCATTTCGTCCAGATTCTTGTACGGGAAACTTGACGGGACTGCGATCACCTGCTTGACGCGCCCGATCTCGAGGTCAAGCAAAATCTCGACATCGGCTTTTGCCTCGAGTATCCAGTCCCTGCCGGTGATACCCACGTCGTAGAAACCTTCCTGCACGTAGGTTGGGATTTCCTGCGGCCTCAATACCTTGACGTCGATCTCTGGGTCGCCCAACTTGACTCTATAGGTACGCCCCCGCCCGCTCACGTGCTGCCACGCCTGCTCCAGCAGGTTGAACGTGCCTTCCTCAATGCTTCCCTTTGGGACTGCAAATTTCACAGTGGGCATTGGTAACTATCAGCAAGGCGTTTCACAGGATATATATCTACTTGCTGAATTTCCTGATGTGCAGCCTCATGTGACCGGCCTGAATGCCCTCTGCAGTCAGCGCCCTCATCGCTGCCAAGTTCTGCGCGAGACCGGCTGCCGCCATCGCCATCGCCAGCTCTTTTGCGCTCTTTGCACCTAATATCTGGAGCGCAAGATTTGCAGTAGGGTGGGCGCTGACTACGCCTCCAACAATGCCGACTGCCAGCGGCAGCTCGATTTCGCCTGCGAGGTCACCTTCACTTGTCCTGCGCCATTTTGTCAATGACCTGTAGGTGCCATCCCTTGCGGCGTAGGCATGTGCCCCGGCTTCAATTGCCCTGAAATCCTGCCCTGTGGCAAGCGCAACAGCGTCGATCCCGTTCATGACGCCCTTGTTGTGCGTCACTGCGCGGTAAACATCAGAATGCGCAAGAGCATAGGCGTATAATATCCTCTTCACGATTTCGCTTCCGCCAAGCTGCTCTTTATCAAAAACTGCCTTGCACTTGACCATCCTCTTCGTTGCGTAATTCGACAATATTTTCAGCACGACCTCACCCCTAGTAATTTCCGCGACGTGCGGCGCTATCGCCTCGCACATTGTGTTTATCGCGTTTGCGCCCATCGCGTCTTTTGTGTCAATGACAACTTCCACGATCAGCATGTTGCCCATCTTGTTTGGGCTAGTGTCGCGCAGCTGCCGGACCCGCAGGCCGACCGCGGCTACGGACCTGCTCTTTGAATTGGCAGTCGCGAGCAGTCGTTTTTTGTTCTTCAATATCTTTTGCGTCGCAGCCCTGCCGGCGCCGACAACCTGCACCTGCCCCGTCATGAGAGATTCGTCAGCCTCGGCGGCAAAGCCGCCCTTTACTTTCGCAATCTTGGCAGCCTTGCTAGCTGCCGCAATTACCGACGGCTCCTCGATAGCCATTGGGATCATACATTCCCTCCCATTTATGACAAAATTCGTCGCGATCCCCATCGGCACGGACATGACACCGATTGCGTTCTCTACCATTCTGTTCGCGTCTTCGAAAGCAAGCGGTCTAAGCATAACCTCAATGTCCGATAATCCAGTGGCTTTTTTCAAGTAGTCTATGCGCTCGTCCCTGCTCATTTCATAGAACTTTTTGCTCAAAGCCGCCACGCTGCTATGGTTGGGTGATCCTTAAAATCTTGTCATCGCCCTGCTCTGGTATCGCCCTGCCGTCCCTGTTGCTCGTGGTGACGTAGAGTGTGCCGTCGGGCGCTTCAACCACGTCGCGAATCCTGCCATAGCCGGTAAGGATGTTTCTTTCAGAATCAGAAGGAAGCTCTATCAGCCGCAACTGCTTGCCCTTCAGGGCCGCCAAAAGAATGTCGTTCTTGTAGCCCAACCTGTCTGAACCTGGAATCGCAATCCCAGCCGGCGCTATCGCCGGGTTAAAGCAGACAACCGGCTTTTCAAATCGCTTGGCGTTGCAGTCCTCGACGGGCCAGCCGTAGTTAACGCCGGGCTTGATTATGTTTATCTCGTCGTTGCCCTCTGCCCCGTGCTCGCTTGCATACAGCTCGCCAGTAGTCGGGTTCCATGCCAGCCCCTGTATGTTGCGGTGCCCGTACGAATACACCGGCGAGCCTTCAAACGGGCTGTCTTCCGGAATCGTGCCATCCGGGTTTAGCCGCAGGATCTTGCCCGCAAGCGAGCCGGCATTCTGCGCAAGCTCGGGCTGCCGCGCGTCGCCCGTCGCGATGTACAGCTTGCCGTCGGGTCCGAACTTTATCCTGCCGCCGTCATTTCCGGCGGCCGCCGGGATCCCGTCGATTATGACTCTAGACTCGATGATCTTGTTGTCCTTTTCTGTGAGCATCAGCACCTTGTTGAAAACAGAAGTGCCGTTGGAATACGTGTGGTAGATGTAAAGCAGGTGATTCTCTGTAAAGTTGGGGTGCAGCGCCAGCCCGAGGAGCCCCGACTCGCCGTTCTGCTCCACGTTGATATACGCTGCAGGCTCTTTGAGCAGCGTCCCATTTTCGACCACCCTTATCCTGCCCGCCCTTTCGGTGAAAAAGATCCTGCCGTCTTCGGCAACGTCGATTGCCCAAGGCACCTCTAGGTTATCTGCAAGCACTTGGATGCCCGAGTTGGTGTTGTTGCCGTTGTTGTGCCTGGGCTCTGGTATTGGGAGCGTGGTCTGCGATGGCGCGAAAAAGAAAGTCGCCACCGATGCTATGACTACCGCGGCTATTGCCGCCACGACCAGCCGCCGCTCCTTCTCCATGCATAGCCTGAATCGAGGAGCGCATTATAACCTATTGCTGTCAGCGAATGCAACGTTTAAAATAGCAATACCGAGATGCTGTACTAGGGCATGAAAGTATCGGAAATAATGGTGGCAGACGTTTTCAAGCTAAGTTCTGAAGACACGGTTGCAAGGGCGCTCAACATGATGGCCGACAGGTCGATCAACCAGATACCGGTGGTCGACGATAACGGCAAGTACCTTGGCATGATATTCGCAAAGCATCTCCTCAATTCGAGTGCGCAGTCGTCCTCGAAGGTGAAGGGCTACATCGTCAACACGTCAATATTGGGCCCAGATCAGGATGTCGAAAAGGCGGCCCAGCTCGTCATAGGGAGCGGAAACCGTGCTCTGCCTGTTGTGGAAAATGGCAGGCTCGCCGGCATCGTGAGCGAGACCGATCTTGTGTCCACTGCAGACTTTGGGCATGCCATCGTCGACGAAGTCATGTCCGGCGCCATAGTGATTGAAGAAGACACGTCGCTTGCCGACGCAGTCTCGAAAATGAGGAGGTACAACATCTCCCGATTGCCGGTGATAAGCGCAAAAGGGGTGTTGCGCGGGGTGCTCCGCATCATCGACGTGGGCAGGATAATCTCCACCCCCAGAGAGCGCACGAGCAAGTCCGCTGCAATATCGGGCGCTACTGCAGCCATCAAGGACGTCAAGGTAAAGGAGGTTATGAGGAGGACCGTCTCGGTGGAGCGGGGCACAAAGCTCAACACTCTTACGGACCACTTCAAGCGGAACGAAGAGGTGGTTATAGTCGGCGACAGCAGGCCAATGGGCATCGTCACGCCCAAGGACGCGCTCGAGCTTGTATTGCCAAAAAAGAGCAGCGAACCCATCATACATATGGCGCATCTTGAAGACGGGCAGGAACGCGTGGAAATCCAGGAGCAGCTGCAGCGCTTTTTGAAAAAGATCCAAGGCAAGCTGGGCGACGTGAGGTCGGTAGTCGTCTACGCAGACAAGCACAAGACGAGAAAGTACTCGCTCCGGACACGGCTTATCACGTCAAGGGGAGTGATAGACGCCAAGGCGGTGGGCTACGACCCGATCAGCGCGTCAAAGAAGCTCATCGCCCGGCTTGACCGGCGGATAAAGTCGGAGCACAACCAGCGGGTAAAGTACAAGCAGCACCGCGAGACTGCAAGAAGAATGTAGTGGCGCGGATGAGGAGATTCGAACTCCTGATCGCCCGAGGGCGAATCGACTCTCAAGGCCGACGCATTACTGTGTCCCGCTTTTGCAGAAGGAGGAGACCACTCTGCCACATCCGCGCTGCCACTTTGTTTCGAGTTCCTACTATTATACGTTAACAGATGCGGTCATTTTTTATACTCGAAACGCGAAATAAGCCGCATGAAAGGCATACAGAAACTAAAGTCGATTTCTGTGCTTGTGCCGCTTGAGAGGGTGCAGGCCAGCCTTTCTGAAATCGGGTTTTTGCTTGACGACACCGTCACGATCGTTGCTGACGGCAAGTTCTGGAGCAAGATGCTCTACGTCAGCGGCGATGAAACGATAAGCGTTTCTGAAGAGATTGGCGACGCTTACCCAAAGGACCCGATAATCACGATCTGCGGCTCCAAAATGACGATTTCCAAAATACTCAAGGACATAGGTGGTTAAGATGCCGCTATACGAGTGCAATGAGCACCAGTTTGTTGAAAATATTCGGAGATTGCTAGAGTCGAAGGAAAAGTTCCTTGTCAACCGCAAGATAACGCTTCATGACGACGCAAGGTACGGCCCGGCCACAATGCCGGATCCGGAATTCAAGCGCTACGAAACCATATGCGCGAGAAAGTCTGTCAATTCCACGGTCTATTCAAAAGTACCTTTTGTCGATAGCTTCCACGGAGGCAGGATGTACGACGAGGGCGACAGCCTGCACCCTGCAAGCGCGCTATTGTTTCCGAGGATGTCTGTGCCGTACTACAGGGTGGAATATTCAGTGAACGTGTGGGGTGGAACCTACTTTTTCGCATTCGACGCGCTGTTCAACCCGGAAATAGTGATTGAAAAGCGGGCAGGTGCGAAGCTTGGCAGGTCAGGCGCGCTGGTCCACGTATTGCGATACATCCCACCGGAAGAGCGCGTGCTTGCCATAAACCTGCCAAAAGAAGTGATGGTATTTGACGTCAAGCACATGGTAAGGGTAATCGACCACCCTTCAAACTTTTAGCATCCACTCAAAAAACGGATCGAGCGAGCTTTTAGACGGCAGCGACTGCCTGTCCTTGACGTTAAAGCCGAGCAAAAGCATCCTACCTTCAAGCGTGCCTTTTAGACTTGATGTCACCTGCTCGCTATTGAAAGGCTGGAAGAGCTCGAAAAAGAACCCCTGCCTGTGGTAGGCGATATGCTGCACAAAGCATTCAGACAGTATCGTCGGGTCGCCAGCAACCCGCTTATCCAAGTCCGCCTGAGCGCCGCTCTCAACCACTATTTGCAGTGACCTCTTTGTGTAGTTTTCCCGCGTGAATCTGGAGTCCATCCTTTGGGGCGTGCTGGTGTAGAGCCGGATGTCCTTTGCCACCTGCTCGACTGTCCTCTTGGCAATGTCTGTGACAGCCTTTACTTCAGCTTCGCCAGCAACTCCATGGTCCTTGCCAAACAGGTAGAATGCAGCCAGTACTTCGTCCTTTTTTATGAATGGGAAATCCACCGTGGCCGCCATGAACTGCTTTATGCGAAATGAAATGTCCGGCGGCATGAATATGCCCATGTACGAGTCAGAGACAACCGGCAACTACTATCCAGTAATGAACGAGAAATATAAAAGAAGAGAAAAGAGGGAAAAGGAGCTAGTGCGCGTGAGGCGGTGGTGCGCTTCCTTTTGCGAGAGCCTCGTTGTACGTTCCCGAAGCTTTTTCGTGGAACTCGAGGTTTGACTGGTCCACCTTGACGGCTTGCGGCGGGCACACTGAGACGCAAGCCATGCACCATATGCAGTCGTGCTCCCTTACCGCGTCTGCCTTGTCGGTGTAATCCTTTCGTTCTTCCTTGACAGAGCTGCCGGTTCCAGCAAAGGTCTGGTTTATGACTTCCTTTGCAGGAATATCGTGCTCGGTCCTGTACCACTGGAATACCTGCACCGGACAGGCTTCTATGCATGCACCGTCGGCAACGCATGAGTCCCAGTCTACGGCGACCATAGTCCCACTTACACCAATCGGAACTATTTCTTCACCTCTATGCTCATAAGCTGCCTTGACCTCTTCGTTTTCAGCGGCTTCCTTGAGCTGCCCTGGCCCCCAGAAGTAGTGGTAGTGCTCGCCGTCTGCGTGCTTGATCTTGCCTATCGCCTGATGATTCCTTGGAAAGTCTGGATCTATTGGCATTATTTCTCAAAATTAATCAAGTCACATATTATATAAACTCTTTTTTCTTGGGTTCCGTCAAATCACGAGACTAGAGCTTGTCCAACCAGGACAATGCCAGGAGAGGCAGGGCTGATGCAGCATTTAATAATAATGCGTTCCCAGCAAGTTTTACTGGGCATGGAACCTTCACTATTTCTGGCGGTTTTCCCGTACGCTTTCCTAGCCAGCTTTCCCGTTTTTGGGATTATTCTTGTCACCAAATGGGAGCTTGACAACCGGCGGAAAGGCAGGGGCAAGTAGCCGCCAGCGCCTATGAAAGTTTTTCAAAAAGCACATTTAGCTCGTGGTTGATGAGCTTTGCCTTGGCAAGCTTCATCCCGGCGGTTGCAATGGGAAGGGGGACAATGTTGACTATTTGCCCGACAGGCGTTCTGACGCTTACCGTGAGCTGGTCGCCGTAACGCTCTATAGAGAAGTCGTCCTTCTCAGTGAACGGCACCTGCACGGTCATGTTGATAGCAGAGCCCTCTTTGACAAAAAGATAGGGCTTACCGCGGTAGAATATCTTGCCCGGGTCATCAGTGCCAAAGAGCACTTCGCCGTGCTTTCTCAGCATGTCGATGCCGCGAAGTTCCGTGCCGTAGAGCTGCACCTCCTTTACAGGCAGCGGATAGAAATTGGCCTTGGCGTCCTGGACCTTTGAGCGCTGGTAGCTGGCCCACTTTGCATAGTATACGTCGGACGAGCCGGCCATTATCTTGTTCACCACTGCCATATCGACATTGATGCCGTAGAGGCTTGCAGACATGAGCGCTCTCTTGGCGTTCTCTATGCTGAACGTGTCCGGGTTTGCGATAAGCCTGATGCTTGTGACGTCGTTGTCCCTTATGATCTTGGCAAGCTCGTCAAGCCTGTCCAAAAAGTCCATCTCGCTATTTATCACTTCCCTACTTGGAGCCGGTATCTTGGCTAAGGGCTGGAGCACCTTTGCAAAGCCGCTAAAGAGGCCTGCAAGGCCAGTTAGCTTCCTGCCGATGCTGCCGACTAGCTTTGGGAAATACAAATAACGCAACGCTTCGCCGGAGGCTGGCATGTCAAGCACCACCGCGTCAAATGACTTTGTGCGCTCGACTTCCTCTATTTTCAGTAACGAAAATAATTGCGTCATGCCCGGGAGCATCGCAATCTCGTAGGCGAGCGTCTCGTCAATCCCCTTTGCTGAGAATATCGACGCCATGTACGACAGTATCGGGTCATACTGCCTGCTCATTTCAGTGACCGGGTCTATTTGCAATGCAGTAAGATTAGGGATCATCTGCCTTGGGTCATAGCTGATCTCCTGCATCATGAAAGCGTCGCTGAGTGTGTGCGCCGGGTCTGCCGAGATCACCATCGTCATGTAACCCCGCTCGGCCATCTTGATGGCAGTCGCGCACGAAGTCACGGTCTTGCCAGTTCCGCCCTTGCCGGTATAGATTATGAGCCTCAATGACTAGAAAAAGTCTTAGAGGGAATAAAAGAGTTTTTGCTTGCCGATTCGATTGTTTTTCGCCCCGGTCCAAAGCTTTACTCGGAACCAAATGAGCGCCAGATTTCAGACATTGTCACCTCAAGTTCCAGAACTTTCCCAAAGATAATAGCCTGCTCTTTGGCGTCTTCTAGGGAGTTGTGTGTACGCTCGAAGCTTATATCAAGTGCACGTTTTATTTTTCCTTTGACGGTTTCTGACCATTCACACTTTTCTTTGCCAGACCAGACCGACTTGATGTCAATCCCTGATATCCAGAAGGGATTGGTTCCATGAAAGCGGATAAAGTAATAGATGACAAAAGACCAATCAAAGCCTTGATTAGATCCCACATAGATACGTCTTGTACCGAAGTTGTCTTGAGCCAGTCTGCAAACCTTTTCATGGCATCAGTTGGTTCTATGCCTCTCTTCTTTATGTCTTCAATTGTGAACCCGCTGACAGCGAGAGCCGCCTGCACATACTTTCCTGGGATGGGCTTCAATTTAATGTAAAATCCATTCTCGGTTTTTCCCACTTCAGATGCTCTTAGGCTAAGCATGCTATATTCTCCAGGTATCGGTCCGGATGCTTAGATGTCTACGGAAATGTATGCGGCTACAGATGTATATCATGAATCGACAATAAACAGTCAATTTTGAACCTTATGCCTTGATCCATTCTGCGAGAGGCAGTGTAACGACCCATATATGAATAGGCCCTGAATAATTGTTCTTCAATTGTAGGATCTTAATGATCTGAATTATTGAAAAATAAAGAAGATTGGCTTACAGAATAGTTATATCTTCAATCGCTTATGCTACCACAATTGCAAAGATATCATTCTACTGTCTTTGTAGTAACTTTCGGCATCGCGTTAATTCTTTCCTCTTCCTTTGAAGGCTACTCATCGGCCCAAGAACAGGCAGAAGTTGTTGTCGGTGAAGGATCACGTCCAGCGTATATCTATGATTACGCTGACATTCTCAGCGCGGGCTACGAGGGATTGCTCGATGAATATGTCCGAAGGCTCGATGATACAACAACCGCTGAAGTTGTGGTATATACGATACCAAGTTTCATAGGACACGGGATCAAAAAAGACGGTCAAGAAATTCAAGACAGAGACATGCTTGCCAATTACATCTTCAATGAACTCTCACTTGATCGGGTGAAGGGTATTGGAAAGCAAGGAAAGGATAACGGGATCTTGCTTCTCATATCACTTGAAAGAGATGCTGGCGGAGGCTCCATTCGTCTGGAGATTGGCAGAGGTCTTGAAGGGGATGTCACTGATGGTACAGCTGGTCTAATCCTCAGCACTTACCTTGCGCCTGCAAGAGCAAAATATGAGGATTCAGGTGATGTGACAGTCTTTGATGATGCAATTTTTGACACCGTAGTTGCGGTAGGCGAGCGTATCGGATATTTTGACGATGATCCGATCTTTCAACCAACAAATAGAATCGATTATACGGGATACCAAGCAAAGCAGGATTATCTCAACAATCAAGATCTCTTTTACTATGTAATTATCTTCATTATCATTTCGGTTGTAATCGCGGCTTTATCTATCAGACATGGCAGGAGGACGTCATCCTCCGGTAGCTGGATTCCCTCAGGAGGCGGGGGTTTTGGTGGAGGCGGAAGCGGTGGGGGTGGAGGTGGCGGTTCGGGAGGGGGCGGCGCCGGGAGATAGAGAATTGGCTCGCCCCTCGCAGGTCATTATAGAAATCATGTATAAAGTCAACAGTTCTTAGCTTGAAGTATCTTATTTATTTTGATCAATGTAAGCCGAAGCAAAAAATGTTCAAGATGCTGGCCCTCCTAGTTTTTGGCATACTTTTGGCTGCCTCTGGAATGTATCTAGTTACTACATACGGGCTTCCAGTGTTCATATTGCCGAACGTAAACTGGGCGACCATTGGCTTTGTATTGATTGTTGGGAGCGCTGCCTCCTTTGGGACAGCGTTCATAGCGTCAAGGTCGAGGTGAACTAGAACACCAACAAAGTAGTCAGAACTGGATCTGGGCCCTAGGACTCGCCTGCGTATGTAACTTGTCATTAAATTTTCATGCCTACAAGAAGCTATAGCTCACTTGTGTTTTTTGCAATATTTAGATTGGTAAGGTCTTCACAAAAGGCAAAGTGGGAATATCTTGATGAATGTGAGCCACCCCATCTGTGTTGGATCTGTGATAAATGTGGTTCGCATTTCCAAGCTTATCGATGGCTAAGATAACATAAAAGGAAAAATCACTCTTAGTAGGATTATCTGGTTGATTAGTATCTTGCTATTGGTCTATCTACATAGAGATTCACCCAAAAAAGTTTGCATGATTATTGAAAGCGAATTTTTATTCTCCCGTAGGGGATGGTATAGGAACGCAACAAAGCACGGCCTCCTTATTCACTAAATTACCTTGTATGTGCTTCTCTAAAATGAAGCACTATTGGAACGACTACTAAAATACTTCGAAATCTCTTGATCACCTTTGGCTGAAAGCCAAATAACTATCACAATAGATGCCGCAAGAATTGCGCCGATCGAATGACTGGAAAATTCAGGAATCGATGAACCATATGCCTCCTTTATCTGCGATATAGTAACTATCTTGAATCCCGCCCCGCGAATATCGTCTATCAACAATTCTAATTCGTGAATTTGTGCATGATCAACTTCATTACTAAAACCCAAGCCATCTCTTGATGAATATTCCTGCGGGTGCATCGTAACTACCGCATATCCAAATTTATTCGTGCCTTCCTTGATAGCTTTAAAGGTGTCGTTATGTAGGTTGCCGTACCATTGCCTATTATCTGAGTTCAGGTACCCAGTAGCGGCAGTCGAAGGAAAGTGAAAGATTGTGTCTGCGGCTGATGTACCCTTAGCGTAATCCGATTTATTCTCGTACTGTAATAGGAATGGGGGATAGCTCGTCGCATTCGCACTTATGTACTGAATACCATTTTCATGCACTGCTGTTATTGTCCCGTTGTTCAGACTGTTAAATGGTGGGATAAACACTGAAGGCTTCACTCCTATGGCTTCAATTATCTTGCTATTAGAATTCTGTATCAACTCTGATTGCATCTCTTTATCAAAGAGTGTGAAATCTTCATGATTCCAGCCATGGTTTGCTACCTCAATCATGGTACTATTATCAATTTTCCTGCTTTGAGCGATCTCGTCTTTTAGAAATGTAGTCAGCGGTTTATCATCACCAATGTGATTGCCAATAATTCCAATTGTAAGACTCGCGTTATTCCCTTCAAAGGTCCTTATGACTTCCATTTGAGCTTGATTAAGAAAATAATCCTGAACATCGTCGAGCCTAAATGCAACACAGTGGCATGAATGAGCAAACGCGGAAGCAGATTCTGATCGTTGATTTGCTACGCTGCCATTTTCTGTGGCACTAGAATCAGAAATATTGAAAAGCATCACTGATAGAACCAGGGTTAGAAATAACGGATTTAGCTTCAAAGCAGATTATTCTTCGAACCATGCCTAATAATCGATTGGGGCGTATTATAGATTTCATATGTGCCCTAATATGGCTATAAATGCTATGACCACCTCTATCAGGATAACAATGGCATTAGACGCTATATTAAGAAATTAATGTCAGAAAATACCACATACTAACCACTTTAGATTATGGAAGTATCTTGAGAGAAGTTGGATCGGGAGAGGGTTCTCATCGTAGGGATCGATGGCTATATCGGTTGGAGTATGGCAACGAATCTTGCTACAATGGATCACAATGTAGCAGGAATTGACAACTTTTCCAGAAGAAATGTTGCCAAGATTGGATCGATTTAGATAGCATTGTAGACGAGAATACGATAGAAGAATTCGTAAGGACATTTTCATAAGCCTACAATAGGTGGAGAAAAAGGACATGTGAAAGCAGTTAATGCTGAGAAAAATGTGCTTACAAAAATACAGGATACTTGGTATGACTTTTCTTTCAATATTGGCAATGCTGCTGAAAGTGTTTTTGGTACTGTAATCTGTATTTCTGGCTGCCTAGCAGCATATCGCCGTGAAGCTACCGAGAATTTTATTCCGTATTAGGAAACTATAGACAAGAGCGCATTTGGAAGCGATAAGGAACTTACCGTGTATGTCCTTGCTCCAGCTCCAGTCAAGAAGGATCTATGCGAGATATTTGGTGGTAAGTTCTGGGTACCTATTTCTCAGAAATTAATGTCATTAATGGTACAATATGACGACTCTGAAGATCGCGGCTTAACAGCTTACTCGATCCTTACATGGAAGACAGTTTATGTAGTTTCTGCTCTGGGATATACTGATGTACCAGACAATTGGTGGCAATTCATAAAGCAGCAAATTAGGTGGAAGAAAGGATTTCTGAGAACAAACCTTTTTGTAAATAGCTTCTTCTGGCGGAAACACCCTCTGGCACCGATCAAATATTACGTTGAATTTATTTCAACAGTTGTAGCGCCGCTGGTAAACTTCGCGGTGCTGATTTATGTTGCGATATTCCTGAACAACTGGCCTTGGACGCTTACTTTGCTTCGAGCATCGGTACCCGCCGGCCTGGCACAAGGATTTGACTATAAGTCCAGAGACCCAGGGGGAAGATACTTGATGTCTAAGCCTCTTAATACAATGCTAACCTATCACGTTACCTCCTAGCTTATCTTTCCTGCGATATGGACCTACAGGAAAAATGTATGGAGGACAAGGTAAAATGTCAGGAACAATTAGCGTTAAGGCTACGTCATTCGAAATAATACCTAACAGCAATAGTCAAGCTTCTTCAGAAGAATCTAGACGACAACTATCTGGCTATGTTAATGTCGAAGATGATGTTGCTTCATTTGATGCATTAAAGGAATTATGCCTCAAAGAAAATGTCGATAATATCATAATTGTATATCATGATTATGCTTTTCGACTTGCAGACGTATCCCCCCTACGAAAACAATACGAATACCCCTAGCACAAGACTAGGAGGCAGGTACAAGTTTTGCGCCAAAGATATACAGCTTGAAGGATTGCCCGGATCTGAATCACGAATATGATGAGAGAAATTGATTCAAGCTTCCCGAAGACAGTACTTCTCAAATGTGTATTGAAAATTATTTAGTTCAAAATTGATCAGCTAACCGTCCTCTGACTGCATAGGTTGTATCTTTCTGTTGCTGCATGAAGAGCACGAAACACGAGCAGTGAGTAGATTAATACCATGAGCAAGAAAGGAATTTTCCTCTTTATTCGTGATAGTTACGGGAGCATTGCAATATATACAGGGTTTGGTCAGAGCCAAGGCGAGTTCCTTGCTAATACACTCTTCTCGCCAAAGTAAATAAACATCGTGGAGCAGCTTTGTCAAGCTACTAACCTATCTTCTTTTATGCCATCAGTTTGGATCAATAGCGATAAGAATGGGTGGTTCTGACTAATCTGGAGTCATGCTAAATTAGGGAAGGCGGGCAGGATCAGATAGCTTGATACAACCGTAATTCACCGTAACGCTTTACTTGGCCGGTAGTAATAGTTGCATAGGTTTGACTAGAAGTCATGTTTACAATTCTGTTAATCTTTGAGATTGTGCTTGTGATTGGCTGGTTGTATGAAGGCACTACTTACATAGGATTAGTAAGGGCCGGAAAGTAGAAGACCCGTCAATCCATGAAGATATTGGTAGCGGAGGATGAACCAACTATCTCGATGCAATATCAGATAGTATTGGAAGAAAGAGGTCATCTAGTCACGATAACGGGAAATGGCGAAGAATGCATGAACGCATACAGATCCGCTCTTGGCTTATGTGCTTCCGATGAGGAGAATAATGAATCTGTCTCGGACGAAGTATCTCCACCATTTGATATTGTAATATTGGACTACAGAATGCCAAAGAAAGATGGACTGGCTGCAGCTATAGAGATACTAGGGCTTTGTCCAACCCAAAGGATCATGTTTGCATCTGCCTATACCGCTGAGACTTTGGTCAATGCGGTGAAGAATTTACACAAGGTAGTTGAACTCTTGCACAAGCCATTTGACTTGGAATATTTTGTTGATGCGGTTGAAGATAAAGCTCTGTATGAGCAATTAGAGAGGCTCAATATCCGGATAAGAGAGCTAAAAGACTACAACATTACACATTCCCAGCTTGCGGATTTGCTCAAAGGCGCAAAAAAGCTTCAAAACCTTGTCCTGTATAGCAGTTAGTCAGGTTCTGGCAGAACTAGTCGATAAAACATTGTTCATGTAGACTCTCATAGCGATCCGAATAATAACGACCAAGACTGTTCAAAAGTACTAGTAGTGGTAAATGCCAAAGGCGTTGGTGGAAAGACAGCAAAATATTAGAAAGCCTCTGACAGATTTAGGAGTGGCCAACCTTCTGTTCTATTGCGATAATGATGACTGCATGAGTTATCTTCTACAGCTCGGGTTGAAAGACAGAATAGATCTGGTCTACATCGACCCGCCATTCCATTCAGGCGAACGGTATTTCCACCGAATTGACAACCATTCCGACGTTGCCTTCGCAGATGTATGGAGAAGCCATGAGTATCTAGGAATGATGCGTTCAAGGCTGGGCAACATTTGGGGGCTGCTCGCTCCGACCGGCTCTATTTTTGTTCATCTTGATTGGCACGCGCTCCATTACGTAAAGGTAATAATGGATGAAATTTTTGGTCCCGAAAATTTTAGGAATGAGATAATCGTAAAAAGAGGACGCAGGAAGAATTTGCAATATCAGTTCAAGTCCTTGGATAGAATGCATAATGCATTTGATTCCATACTATGGTATTCCAAATCCAAAGACGCAAAATTTCCCCTACCACTTGTAGAACAAAGCTCAAAATCAAAGTGGATGGGTTTTTGGAGTAACGTCAACCGCCCAACAATGCGTTATGAAATCTTTGGTTATACACCTGAAAGAGGACAATGGAAATGGTCAAAAGAAAGGGCCTTTCTTGCGATTGCGAATTATGGACTGTATGAAAAAGAATTCTCTTCCCGCATGTCACTTGAAGAATATTGGGAATTATCAGGAAGAAAGGTGGAATTTATCAGAAAGCGTAACAACGTAAAGTACGCCGAATATTGGATTCCGCCGAAGACTCACAAGATCCTCGACAATATCTGGCTGGATATTGAGGCGTACAATTATTCCACCGGATATCCAACGGAGAAGCACGAACAACTGCTAGAAAGGATAATAAACCTATTTTCAAGACCCGGCAATATCGTGGCTGATTTTTTTTGTGGTTCGGGCACAACGCTTGTTGTCGCACAAAGACTCGAGCGCCATTGGATAGGCTGTGATTCTTCTCCTACAGCAATGTCAGTAACAAAAAAGAGGCTTGGAAATACCAAGTTTAGACTCGTGACGTTATAGGGAAGGCAGCAAAGATCGTGTGGTTATGGCGAGCTAACTCTTGCTCCCATCCAAATCGATCTAGTGTTGTTCTACTTGATCTGAATCAGAAATTATTCTAGATTTCTTATCTCTAGGCATCCTGCCGACCTCCGTATAGCAACTGTAGCACAGCTCGTTATACGCTACATCAGTAGTACTGTGGCACTTCAGACACAATATCATTTGAAGGAACCACCTCTGACTTTCGATGAAAAATTCTCTGAGTCCTTGATGGTCGTAAGGTGCCACGCACGTATCGCCTCTTCTAGGCTCCATTCATGGGAAAGCACGAGGTGCCCAATGAACTCCTTTTTGCTGTTCAGCGGTGTTTTACATAACCCACAATTTATTATCTCGCGGCTCATGCGTCCGTCTTCTAGGAACAACGCATCTTTATTATCTTGATGGATGTACGTTCTGGATACACACCATATCTTAGCATCAATAGGCGCAAACAAGGAAAGCTTGCTGGGAGCAGGAATTCTTTTCCCCGCTCCCAAGGGAACTTAGCCTGGTCAGTATACATTAATTAAACAGAACCGTCGTCGATCGATTGTGACCAAAGCGCAGTCCACCGAATATGAAACCCTGCTTAAAAGGCTGCAGGACAAGCTAGGCGGCACTGCCAAGAAGGCAAGGTCACGCCTTGAAATTCCCGCTCCGCAAATCATCTGGGTTGGCAAGAACACAATCTTTCGCAACTTTGTGGAATTTCCAAGAGCGCTTAGGCGAGATCCGGAAAAGCTGCTCCTCTACCTCAACAAAGAGCTTGCCTCTGCCGGCTACATCGCCGGCGATAGGGTAATATTCTTGGGCCGCAAGACCCCGTCTTCATTTGGCGCCCTGATCGATCGCTACGTCAAGGACTATGTCCAGTGCCCAGTATGTGGCAGTCCAGATACGCATACTGAAAAGAGCAAACCCAAGGTTGCATTTTTGATCTGCGAAGCATGTGGTGCCAAGTCGTCGATAAAAGGTAATTATGCCTAAGTTTTTTCAGTCGACAAAAAATCATAATTGTACAGGTCTCTGATCCACGTTCTTATGACAGAGGTGTCGTGTTGATATGATGGTTTTATCTGCACATTCATTTCGTTAAAATCAGCGACCTTTTTCTTTATGGAGTGATTCCTGCTCGCAATGTGCTGCTCAACAGCAGAAGAGCTGATAATTACGTCGCACATGTTGCACCTGATCACCATGTTAATTAGCAATGCATTAGCGTTATCTATTGGAGCACCAAACCGCCTTGGCGCATTCGTCAGCTATTTTTGATCCGGAGCCGAGTCACGTAGCTTGTAAAGCACATACTTCAATTCCGGATCATGCGTCAGTTTGTCAAGAAATCCTCTGACTATTTGCCTAGTAGTCCGCTCTGCCGCGCCCTCGCCCCTGTGCTGCATGTTTACGACGTAATCATAGACGAACGGGCTGATGTATAGTGAGCATACACCGGCTATCCAACTGAATAACCTTTCAGTCGTCTTGTCTTCGATCATCGCCTGCCGCTTTTCTTCAAACATCCTACCAATGACGCGCACGTTGTAGAGGTACATCTTCTTGCCGCTCTTTTGATCAACGCCGGTGAAAAGCACAGAATTGCGATCGTCGTAGACGAGCCCAAAGGATACGTTGAACGGCATTTTCACATGCTTGCTCTTTGGCGCATATTCAAACAGCTCGTCCATTAGAGCCTTGAGGAGCGCATAGAATCGCTCTACGCTCTTTTGCTTATCCTCTTTTGGGCCCACCTCAGGTACTTGTGCGCACCGATTAAAAAATTGATTGTGTCTGAGAAGCGTCAAGATTTTTGTAAAATGTGTGAGATAGAACTTCTCAAATACTAAAATTTTGCAAATTCCGCCTCATAGCTCGTCCGGTGTCAACTGTTTTTACTACAGAATTCGAGAAAGTTGACTAACGGTGCTAAGTACCGACTAGGAATTACCTCAGCATGACAGCCATAATGTCACTCAACAACGAAACTGCAAGCAGAGGCACCTTTACGACCGGCCAGAGCTGGGGCGCACTGAGGAAGGCATGGAAGGGATACAGGATCGCAAAAGTCCAGGGCGACAACTCCAAGATGCGAGAATATGCGACCAAGATCCGCAGGCTCCAGGGCGAACTGGGAATTAGCGTCGCTTCATTCCCGCACTTAGGCATTCAGTAAGTGCGGCCTTCTTTTCTTTTTATTTATTTATCCATAAATTGAGCTATTGTTTGAAAGTTGTTGTTTTAGCTTCACGTCGAACTGCTCCTTTGGCATCGCGCCTATCATGACCTCAGCCGCTTTGCCTCCCCGAAATATCATCATGGTCGGGATGCTTTGGATGCCAAACGACGCCGAGCTCATTTGATTCTCGTCTACGTTGACCTTGCCAAACGCCACCCGGCCCGAATATTCTCTCGCCAACTGCTCAATAATTGGCGAAACCATCCTGCAAGGAGCGCACCACGGAGCCCAAAAGTCCACCAACATGAGGGGATACTTCACGATCTCGCTTTTGAAGTTAGAGTCGGTGAGGACTATTGGCTCTGTGATGGCGGTCATCATCGCCTTTGTGGCCGCCGCCTTTTGCAGTTCAGCTAGCCTTCTCTGCTTTATGACCTCAAGTTCGTCGTCAGAACTCATGTGCAAAATAGGCATGAGATCGGCTATATTCCTTCCTCCTTCCGAGGCGATACGTAATTATTGGCTGAGCGCATTTTTTGAGAAGGTGATCTGCTTTGGTGGAAGATGAAGAAGGCAAGATCGTGGCAGAAGAAGAAGGCAGGCCAGTCGAGGAAGACCTAGAGGCATTGAGGACGGAGCTCCAGTCGGTCAAGGACGAGCTGAGAAGAGCGAGAGAATCCTCAGAGGGCGGCCTCAACAAGCTCAAATACCTCATAGCCGATTTTGACAACTATCGCAAGCAGATGGATAGGCAGGCTGCCTCAAAGGCCGAGTCTGCCAAGGCCGAACTGCTGTTAAAGTTTCTCAACATTAGGGACGACTATCTCAGGGCACTCTCTGTAGCGAGGCAAGGCAAGTCAGAGCCGGTGGTGATCGAGGGTCTTGAGGGGATACTGAAAAACATCGACTCGCTCCTTAGCTCGGAGGATGTGAGGGAAATCGAAACGGTGGGAACGCCATTTGACCCCAACGTGCACGATGCAATAGCGCACTCGGCAACAGACGATGTGGATGAAAACACCGTCACTGCCGAGATAAGGAAGGGCTACATGCTAAATACTAGGGTATTGAGGCCCAGCCTGGTTGAAATTGCCAAGAAGATAGTTACAAATAACGTCTCTGACACTAATAAGGAACCGGACAATCAAAGAGGCTGATAAAAATGGGGAAAATAATAGGAATCGATCTTGGAACAAGCAATTCGGCAGCTGCATCTCTAATAGGCGGCAAGCCAACGATAATCCAGGCGGCAGAGGGAACATCGGTTGGCGGCAAGGCGTTCCCGTCGGTGGTGGGTTTCACCCGGGACGGCCAGCTAATAGTGGGCGAGCCGGCACGCCGGCAGATGATATCGAACCCTGAAGGCACCGTCATTGCGGCAAAGCGCAAGATGGGCACCGATTTCAAGTTCAGGGTGTTTGGCAAAGAGTACACTCCACAGCAGGTATCCGCGTTCATCTTGCAAAAAATCAAGAGGGATGCAGAAGCGTTCCTTGGCGAGCCAGTCGACAGGGCCGTGATTACGGTACCTGCGTATTTCAACGACAACCAGCGCCAGGCAACAAAGGACGCAGGCGAAATTGCCGGCCTGCAGGTGGTAAGGATAATCAACGAGCCGACTGCTGCGTCGCTGGCATACGGCCTTGACAAGGCACACAAGGACCTCAAGATAATGGTCTTTGACCTTGGAGGAGGCACGCTCGACGTCACCATAATGGAGATGGGCGGTGGTGTGTTCCAGGTAAAGTCTACTTCCGGCGACACGCAGCTTGGAGGCACCGACATGGACAACACGCTTGTTGAATACGTCGTGCAGGAGTTCCGCAAGCAGTCGGGCCTTGATGTCAGAAATGACAAGGCCGCAATGATGAGGATAAGGGACGCTGCAGAAAGAGCCAAGATAGAGCTTTCAAACGTTGTCACTACAGAAATCAACCTTCCATTCCTTGCCTACGACCAGCAGTCGGGACCAAAAAACCTGATAATACAATTGACAAGGGCAAAGCTGGAAGAACTGCTCAAGCCGATAATCGATCGATGCAGGCAGCCGATGCAGCAGGCGCTGCAGGACGGCAAGATGACGCCATCAGACATCGATAAGATAATCCTGATCGGCGGCCCCACTAGGATGCCGATGGTGAGGCAATTCGTTGCATCGGTCATGATCAAGGAGCCTGAGCGCGGCATTGACCCGATGGAGGCAGTCGCGATGGGTGCGGCGGTACAGGGCGCGATAATCGCCGGCGATGTTTCGACAGATATTTTGCTTGTGGACGTGACTCCCCTTACACTTGGAGTGGAGGTGTTGGGCGGGCTAAAAGAATCGTTGATCGATCGGAACACTACGATTCCAACAAAAAAGAGCAAGGTATTCACCACGGCTGCCGATTACCAGACCGCAGTTACGATCCATGTTGTGCAAGGTGAACGCCCGATGGCAAACGACTGCGTATCGCTTGGCATGTTCAACCTATCGGGCATCCCACCGGCGCCGAGGGGAGTGCCGCAGATAGAGGTTACATTCGATATTGACGCGAATGGGATACTGAACGTAGCTGCAAAGGACACGGCCATCCAGAAGGAAGCCAAGATCACTATAGCCGCAAATAACAAGCTGTCAAAGGACGAAATTGAAAAACTAAAGAAAGAGTCAGAGCAGTTCGCCGAAGCCGACAGGAAGAAAAAGGAGGAGGCTGAGGTCCGCAACGAAGCGGATAACCTCATCTATGCCGCAGAGAAGCTGGTCAAACAGGACCTCAAGGATAAGGTGAGGCCGGAACAGGCAGAAAGGGTGAACAAGATCACACAGGAGCTTCGCGACGCGATTGCAAGCAATAACCCTGACACCATCAAGGGCAAGATACAGGAATTGAAAAATGTCTTGGCAGAAATAAGCACCGCGGCATACCAGAGCGCCGGAGCTGCGCCATCTGGAGCTGCAGGCGCTGAGACCGGAGCCGCGGATGCCGGAGGTGGCTTTACAGGCGGGGAGGCTGGTGGCGGAAGCGCGGCAGGGCCTAATCCCAACCCATGACGATAATTGAACGCACACCATGCGAGGTGAAAAAAGAATGAGCGGCAAGCCGAACTATTACGAGATCCTTGGTGTCCAAAAGGGCGCTGGTAAGGAAGAGATCAAGAACGCCTACCGCAAGCTGGCACTTCAATATCATCCAGACAGGAACAAGGACAAGTCAGCGGAGGAAAAGTTCAAGGAAATCTCTGAGGCGTACGCCGTGCTCTCTGACGACGAAAAGCGCAAGCGCTACGACACCTATGGCCACGTCGGGCCGGAAGAGGTCTTCCGCGGCTCCGAGGCAAACTTTGACGAGATTTTCCGGGATATGGGCTTTGGGGGATTCCGCGACATATTTGAGCAGTTTCTTGGAGGCGGAAGGCGCGGCGGATTTTTTGGCGACGACCTGTTCGGAATCGGGGGCGGCAGGAGAAAAGGCCGCGACATCGTCTATGACATGGAGCTCACGCTTGAAGATGTATTGAAGGGCAAGAAGGAAGAAGTCGAGGTCCCGCGCATCGGCAGGTGCGACGCCTGCAGCGGCACCGGGGCCGCTCCGGGCACAAAGGCCCGCAGGTGCACCGTGTGCGACGGGCAGGGACAGACAAAGCGCGTCTACACCCAGAACAGGTTTTCGACGTTTGTCACGATGGAGCCGTGCAGGACTTGCCAGGGCCGCGGCCAGATAATCGAAAGGCCGTGCGGAAACTGCAGGGGGACCGGCAGGGCAAAGCAGGTGAAAAAGCTAAGGCTGGAAATCCCGCCGGGCGTACAAGACGGCATGGCGTTGCAGCTGCGCGGCGAAGGCGAGATGTCGGATTCCGGGATACCGGGGGACCTTGTGGTCAGGCTCCGGGTAAAGCCAGACCCCAAGTTTGAAAGGCTGGAGGACGGGCACCTGCTCTACAACCTCGACGCCAAGTTCACCGATCTTGCGCTTGGCACGGAGCTCCGGGTGCCGACGATTGAAGGGACGGAAAAGCTAAAGATCCCGCAGGGAACTGCCGCAAACGCCATACTCAAGATGAAAGGCAGAGGACTTCCCCGCTACGGCAGCTCAGGCAGGGGCGACCTGCTCGTGAAGATAAACGTGAAGGTTCCAAGCAGGCTGAGCGAGAGGCAAAAGTCGCTTCTCAAGGAGCTTGACAGGGAACTGGACGAGGGCTGAATCCATACTTTAAAATAGAATCTCTCCCTATTTTTGTAACATGTCGTCACCATTTGATGAATGGTTTGGCAAGAGAAGACGCATTGGATCATGGTTCCCGGACATTGACGAAATGATGAAGGAAATGGAAAAGATGATGCAGGAAGCCTTCAAGAACGTCGAGCAGCAGGTCCCAAAGAACCTCATCAAGGAGCGCAAGCTGGACGACGGCTCCGTGGTCAGGGAAATGGGTCCTATCGTTTATGGATATTCAGTCAAGATCGGCCCTGACGGCAAGCCAGAAGTAAGAAAGTTTGGCAACATCAACTCCTTTCCAAACATCCTTGGCGGCGGACTTGCAGTCAAGGAAGAGCGCGAACCTCTGGTGGATGTGATCAAGGGCAAAGACGAGCTGCGCGTCGTAGCTGAAGTTCCTGGCGTCAACAAGGAAGACCTGCGCGTAACGGCCGACGAAAGCTCGCTTACCATCGAATCTGTCACCGGCCAGCCGCGCTACCAAAAGCGTGTTGAGCTGCCGGAGATAGTGGACCCCAAGACTGCAAAGTCGACTTACAAGAACGGCATCCTTGAAGTGTCATTCAAGCTGAAGGGCAAGACCAGCTCCGGCGTATCCATCAACATCGAATAGCGCCACAAAACGATATTATATTATATTCGCTAGACAGCAAACGAGCGTGTGCGGGGGTCGCCCAGCCCGGTCAAAGGCGTGAGATCAGATCCTCTGACGCGATGCTCAGATGTTGCAGTTTGACTGGGACACCTCATCCCTTAGGGGTTCGTGGGTTCAAATCCCACCCCCCGCACCTTATCTTCGGGATAGTAATATAGCGTACCAGGATGGCTACCCGATGAAAGCCACTAGGATACTTGAGAATCCGCCTTCAGTTTCGTTTAGACACATTAATGAATTAAACTTGGATCAGCGACAGTTAACGGTGAACGTTAACACCAAATTAAGGCGCTTAAAGGATCTGGTAAGTATTCGAATGCTACAGAAAAAACTGAGGGATAAGGTGCTCGACTACAAGAATTTTGAGCTTGTTTGTAAGACATTCGAGGTATCCTAATCTGATAGTAATATCCCTGATCTTGTTAAGGATGGATCAATCTCGGGCTCTTTTTCATGCAGGGGGTGGAAACGGTCATCGCAGTCACGCTTGCACTGTCGGCAAGGGCCATATTCTTATACATGCTGTTCTACGACATGATACCAAAAGATACCAAAAGCCCACGAGCGCAATTGGCTGCCCACGTTTGGCTCGGTGCTCGGCTTTATCATCAGGTTTGCCTTTGTCCGGCTGATTGGTTGAATTTTTATACCTAGCGGTGCTGTCGGTAGTACATGAGCTCTATTGCAGTTGAATACTATGACAGGAAATTCGGCGACGACAAGTCTGCAGCTTTCATCCATCTTGTGAGAGAGATTGGCGAGATCGCGTTTGCCATGGAAAAGAACAACGTGGAGCACGCCAAGATGGAAATCACGGAATCCGCGGCCCTGCTTTACTTCCTGGCCACAAAATACGGCCTTGACCTTGACGCAAACATGAAAACTATATACACCAAAAAGCTGGGCATGTTGAAGACCAAAGCATGATCACGCTCCGCGACGATCTTGACGCAATCACCGCAATATTGGACGAAACCTTCAAGATCCCGGGGCTCAAGCGCAACTATGACGAAGCGTTTGGCAGAATAGCCGACATATTGTACCGCTACAGCATGGCTGAAAACCCGCGAAACCTAAGGTTTCGTTTCATTTTATGCATGCAGGAATTCTTTGACGGAATCCCGCAAGACCGTTGGCGCATCAAGGACCCGGCGTTTGTCAAGCAGTCAGAGGATTTCGCTATAGCGAAATTCCGCGAGTGGGTGATCGAGCAGATCACTTAGCCGCCGCCTTGTTCTTGGCG
>JAHEZV010000024.1 GCA_023250885.1 Nitrososphaera sp.
CGACTATATTACGTACAACCTTGCAACCATGATATTGGGAGGCGAGGTAAAGGACGAGCAGCACACAGAAGATATTCTCAAGTCGCTAGAAGTAAAATAACATGGCAGTCAACCTCTCAAACGTGGAGCAGGTCATCGTTTCGGAGCTCAAGATAAGCGAAGACGAGGCCAAGGTATTCTTGGTAGTAGTAAAGAAGGGCAAGCTGGACGCTGCCAAGATTTCCAGCGCGCTTGGCTGGAACGACGAGCAGCGCGCGCTTTCGACCGCAAAGTCGCTTGTGGGCAGAGGCATGGTGATTGAAATATCTGCTACAGAATTTGAGTCGCTCCACCCGCGGTTTGCGATCGCCAACCGTTACCGGAGACGCTGCGAAGAAGACGGCATCCAGTTCAAGAAGAACCTCAAGGTCGACAACATCGGGATCTTGCTTGAAAAGCCGTACGAGGATGCAAGAACTAAATAGGTGGCACCCCACAACAAGTGCATCGCGATGACGACTTCAGACCCGACTGGTGGCGACAAGGTGGTCTACTTTGGCGTAATCAACATCAACGAGAACGGCAAGACCATGGGCTCGGTGGATATCTGGCGTAGCCTGCTGACAAAGGAGATGTTCTGCGAGGAAAAGCGCCTCGGCATCGAAGAAATCGTCGATTACATCGGTATGCCAAAAATCGACAAGGACAAAAAGTGGGCCGTGGCGATAAGCAGGAACAGGAAGGGCCATTTGAGGTGGCGGCTGGTCAAGATGATAGAGGAGGGTAAGCTTGCATTCACGGACGCCGACGACAAGACAATTGAGGTCAACATCAAGGACTTTAAAATTGCTGACCCGGAGTGGTGGAGCTTTTTGGTCGAAGAAAACGTGAACCGCAACATGGAAGTGGCGGACGGGCCAAAGAAATGATGCGCAAAGATGACGATGAAATCCCGGTTACGGTGTTCGTGAAAAGCACCAGTGGGAGCGAGGTGGCAAGCAAGCTGACCGGATATTTTGTAGTGAAGGGCAAGGAATTCAGATTCACTGCAATCGCGTTTGGCAGGATCGGCGGCCACAACGCAAGCGTCAAGATTCCCAAGACCACGATGGGTAAGATTGCCAAGATGGGCATCGACCCAGAACAATTGCAGTTGACTATTCAGCGCAAGCTGATCGAAGGCGACATTATCCTGCCGGAAGGGATTAAGCCGCCGTCAGAGTAGGGCGCCTTCAAGCGCGCTGCCGCAGGCGCATTTCTTTCTTACAGCCGGGATCGCAGGCACCAGGTCTGCGATCAATTTCTTTGTCTTTTCCACGTTCTTGGCAAGCGTCTCAATTATGTCGGCAGAACTCACCGGCTTGTCGGCCCAGACGTCATAATCTGTCACAGTTGCCACAGAAATGTAACAGATTTCAGCTTCCCTTGCAAGGTTGACTTCTGGCACAAGCGTCATGCCGATAATGTCGGCCTTCATCACGTCGCGGAAGAATTTTGATTCCGCCCTAGTCGAAAACCGCGGCCCCTCGATACAGACGTAGGTAGCCTTGCTGTGCATTGGAAATTTCAACTTCTTTGTCCTGTCGATCGCGACGCTGCAGAGCTCGGGGCAGAACGGATCTGCAACAGAAACGTGACACACCTGCCCACCGTCGTAGAACGTGTACCGCCTTTTCTTTGTAAAGTCGATGAACTGGTCCGGAATGGCAATGTCGCCGGGCTTGTAGCCCTCCTGCAGGCTGCCTACAGCGGACGGCGCGATAATGCGCTTGACGCCAAGCTGCTTGAGAGTCCAGATGTTGGCCCTGTTGTTTATGCTATGGGGAGGTATCCTGTGCCCTCTGCCGTGG
Source organism: Nitrososphaera sp. (assembly GCA_023250885.1). Taxonomy (GTDB): domain Archaea; phylum Thermoproteota; class Nitrososphaeria; order Nitrososphaerales; family Nitrososphaeraceae; genus Nitrososphaera. The sequence continues at coordinate 1,830 of JAHEZV010000024.1, forward strand.
CGCGGAATGAACGCGACCTTGACTCCTGAATATTCGCCTACCGTCACGAGATCTGAAGGCTCGCCATAGGGCGTGTGCACCTTGATCTCGCGCTTTGCAGTGAAAAGCCCCGGATCGTATACACCTGTGCCGCCAATGATCCCAACGACCGCGCTATTCGCCATGGTAGGTCACCAGCGACTGGACCTTGTAGCCCATCTTGCGCAGCCTGTCAGCGCCGTGCAAGTCCGATAATTCGATTATGAACGCGAAGCCGGCCACCTTACCGCCGAGCTCTTCTACCAGTTGCGCGGCGGCCACAGCTGTGCCGCCAGATGCTATCAGGTCGTCAGCGATCAGTATGCTTTCACCCTTGCTTATCGAGCTTTGCTGGAGCTCCATTATCGCGCTGCCATATTCAATGTCATAGGATTTTTTCAGGGTCTTGCCCGGCAGCTTGCCTGCCTTGCGAATCATTACCACGCCCTTGCCAAACTTCAATGCAAGCGCAGTAGCTATGACAAAGCCCCTAGACTCGATGCCAGCTACCGCTTGCACCTTTGACTTGCCGTAAATGTTGTAGAACTAGTCAACGATGTGGTTGAGGGCGTCATTTCTCCTGAAGACCGGGTTGATGTCGCGGAACAATATCCCTGGCTTTGGAAAATCAGGATAGCTGGCTACTATGTCGCGCAAGTCGAACTGCCTGGCTTTTGCTCCCACGACAGTAAAGCCATATTCTGGCTGTAAAAAAGATTACGAAGCTACATGCTTATACGGCCGTGCTGTGAAATAATGGCAGTGCCGACAGAACAACAATTGCAGTTCAGGGAGAGAATAGCAAACCTGAAGGACTTTAACGAGGCGTTCGAGCTGGTCAAGTCAGTGGTCCTGCAAAAGTTCAGGATGCACAGGGCGGGGCTGAGCCTGATATTGCAAATGATGCCAAGCAACCTTGGCGCGTACCACATGCTGGGCTCCAACGCAATAGTGATGAACAGCTACCTCTTGGCTGCTGTTCGGAAAGTTGCTGGCTCGGCTGAAGAATACAACTCGTACATGTTCATGGTGCTTGCCCATGAATACCTCCACAGCCTAGGGATAGTTGACGAAAACAGCGTTCGCCAGATGACCTTTGAGCTCTGCAAATGGATGCTTGGCGACGAACACACAGCGACGAAAATGGCAAAGGAAGACCCCTCTACGATATATCCGGAACTAAGATCGCTGATGCAGTCGCAGTTCAGCAGGGACTTTCAGGTAGTCAGGAACTTTGACAGGACAAACCAGACATACATACAGTAAATGCCCTCAGCCAAATTGTGTAAAAACTACAAGGAAAAGTGCTATTTTTTTACCGAATTACAACTGAGAAAATATAAATAACATTCGAGTGCTAGTACTTTCACAGATGCCAATAAAGAACGGGGCAGAGTACATCCAGAGCCTCAGGGGCAGGAAGCTCAAAATCTACCTTTTTGGAGAGCTCGTAAAAGAGCCGGTTGATCATCCGATGATCCGGCCGTCGATAAACGCCGTTGCAGAGACCTACGACCTCGCTGTCGAAGAGCCCGAGCTTGCGTCAGCCAAGTCTTCCCTGATAGGCATTAATGTCAACAGGTTCCTACACGTCGCAGAAAGCGCGCAGGATCTTGTCAATCAGAACAGGATGCAAAGGAAGCTTGGCCAGCTAACTGGCACCTGCTTCCAACGCTGCGTAGGCATGGACGCGCTCAACTCATTATATTCTACGACTTTTGAAGTGGACGGCAAACACTGCACGCAGTACCACAAGCGCGTGATCGAATTCATCAAGATGATGCAGCGCGAAAACCTGGTGATTGGCGGCGCAATGACAGACGTCAAGGGCGACCGCAGCCTTTCTCCATCCCAGCAGGAAGACCCGGACATGTTTGTGCACATTACAAAACGCGACGGCAAGGGCGTCTACATCACCGGCGCAAAGGCACACCAGACCGGCTGCATCAACTCGCACTGGATGATCGTCATGCCTACGATGAGGCTAAAGGCCGAGGACAAGGACTATGCCATAGTCGGCGCAGTCCCGGTGGACGCGCCTGGCATAACCTACATCTACGGCAGGCAGTCATGCGACACAAGGAGCATGGAGGGCGGCGAAATCGACGCCGGCAACGTCATGTATTCCGGCCAAGAGGCCATGGTAATCTTCAAGGACGTGTTCATTCCAAACGAGCTGATATTCATGGACGGCGAATATGAGTACGCCGCCATGCTTGTCGAGCGCTTTACATGCTATCACAGGCGCAGCTACGTCTGCAAGACGGGCCTTGGCGACGTTCTCATAGGCGCGGCAGCGGCAATTGCCGACTACAACGGCGTAGCCAACGCCTCACACATCAAGGACAAGCTAGTCGAAATGACCTATCTGAATGAAGCAATATTTGGCGCAGGAATCGCGTCTTCATATATGGCTCATAAGACTGCAGCCGGCAACTGGCAGAACGATGACATGCTTGCAAACGTCTGCAAGCATAGCGTCACCCGGTTTCCGTACGAAATAGGCCGGATGGCACAGGACATTGCCGGCGGCCTTATGGTCACGATGCCCTCGGAGAAAGAGTTCCGCAGCGCAGAGACAGGGCCCCTCCTGGAAAAATACCTGAAGGGGAGGAAGGGAGTTTCGACGGAAAACAGGATGAGGATCTTGAGGCTGATTGAGAACATGACACTCGGGCGAAACGCTGTAGGGTACCTGACAGAATCCATGCACGGTGCAGGATCACCTCAGGCACAGAGGATCCAGATCGCCCGGCAGATGCAGCTGGAATACAAGAAAAAGGCTGCCAAAAAGCTTGCAAGCGTCAACGAAGGCGAAGCGTCAGAGTACGTGCCAGAGCCATCAGAATACTTTGACAGGATATTTGGCGCTAAAGAGAAGAAGAAAGCCAACTAGCCTGTCTGAAAATCGCTAGCGATGTCAAGCTATTACCTTTGATTAATCTTCCAGTCAACTTTCCTTCAAAAAGGGTTATTTATCGGTTCGTCGATAATTACTGATGACTTACTTCGGGGTTATGTTGATTGAAATTAAATGAGGCTCAGATTGAAGATCTCACAGGCAAAGTTTTCCGCACTATAATCAGCAACGGCAAGCACGGCATACTGCAGTCAGAGCTGTGGAAGGAGCTTGACCTGACAAGCCGCGACGGCTCACGCGTGGCCATCCGCCTTGAAAGGCACTCGCTTATCCGGCGCGAAAAAATCCTTAAGAGTGGCCGGTGGACCTACAAGCTGTTTGCCGTCAAGCTGCCGGTTGACACCACAAGCATTGCACAGGCGCCCTGTTTGACGTGCCCTGTCGAGCACATGTGTTCTCTTGATGGCTCGTACAGCCCTACGAGCTGCAATTTAATCGAAGACTGGCTCATCAACTCTTTTAACAACAACAATTCAAATCCGAAACCGCAAAAGCCTTCTACTAAAAAATGAGACTTGCTGACGCCCGCAAAGACCAGTACCGCCGGCTGGCAAAAGACCAGGGGTACCGCGCAAGGTCGGCTTACAAATTATTGCAGCTGAACGGTTCTTACCACATTCTCAAAAAGGGCAGCAAAGTGGTCGACCTCGGGTGCGCGCCGGGAGGCTGGCTGCAGGTGGCCACAAAAGAAGTGGGGCAGGCTGGCAAGGTTGTCGGCATTGACCTCAAGCCGGCCGAGCCGGTTGCCGGTGCAACGGTGCTGGAGGGCAGCATCGAGAACCTGAACATGCTTGAGAAAATTGCCGGCATCCTGGGGGGCAAGGCCGACGTCGTCCTCTCTGACTTGGCGCCAAACGTGAGCGGTGTGTGGGACATCGACCACGCGCGGCAGATCTCGCTCTCTACAATCGCGCTCGGCTTTGCCCGGCAGGTCTTGAAGGGTGGCGGCTGCGCCGTGTTCAAGGTGTTTGAGGGTGATATGATGAACGAGTTCAGGGCAGAGTTGAAGAATAGCTTTGGCCGGGTGCTTCTCAGCAAGCCCTCGGCAAGCCGGCAGGAGAGCAGCGAGCTTTACATCGTCTGCCTTGACTTTAAGCAGTAACTTCTCTCAAGACGGAGGCTCGCCTTAGAAGATTATTTTAATAAACCAAATAACCGTCGATCAAAGTTGATTAAATTAATTAACCTGTAAACAATTCTGTAAAGTACTGACAGCCAAGATGCCACACTCTGATTTTGAGAAAAGCAGCCCAGCGGGAGCCAAGATCGCAAGCCCCTCAAAGGAGGCTGCGCACAGCAAGGTTCTAGTGCTCTGCATAGACAGGGACGACGACATTGGCTCAAAGGGCGGAATCGAGACGCCGATTGTTGGCCGCGACGCGTGCATCAACGCCGGCACCAGGCTTGCTATAGAAGACCCGGAGGACGCGGATTCGAACGCAATTTTTGGCGCAGTCAAGACATACGAGGAGCTTGTGAGCAAGGGCTACACGGCCGAGGTCGCGGTAGTGGCCGGCAAGTTCAACAGGGGCGTTGAAGCTGACGAGAAGATCAGTCTTGAGGTGAAAAGCATTCTTGAGAAATATCACGCCGACGGCGCCGTCATCGTGTCAGACGGCGAGGACGACGAGACAGTCCTGCCCGTTATCCAGTCAAGGGTGCCGGTGATCTCTGTCCAGCGCGTAATAATCAGGCACAGCAGGAGCGTCGAGTACTCGTACGCTGTGCTGGGCAGGTACCTGAAGATGCTCGTTTACGATTCACAGTATTCCAAGTTCTTCCTCGGCGTCCCCGGAGTTTTGCTGGCGGCGGGCGCATTAGCGGTCATTTTCGACGCCGGCAAGTGGATCACCGCCATCATACTGGCAATCCTTGGCGGCGCGTTCATTGTCAGAGCGTTTGACATTGACAAAACGCTAAGCTCGTTTGGCAGGCTGACGCCCACTTCTTTCATCAAGATATTCTCCGTCATCGCCGGCGTACTAATAGTACTGGCAGCCATTGCAAACGGCATTTCCAGCATACCGTCGAATATGCTCATCGAAGACATGAGCGCGCTCGATGTCCTGTCAAACAGGGTCATTGTAGGCAGCTTTGCCACCGGGACGATAACACTCCTGTGGATAGGCGTTGCGACAATCCTAGGCGGAGTCCTGCTCAGCAACTGGTTCAGGGGAAGCGCCAGGACTATGTCCGATATCCTCCGCTTGGCCGTGCTTGCGCTACTCTACATACCCGTGCTCCAGTTCACATCAGTGCTCACAGAGGGCACGAGCCCGTTCACGCTGATTTCGTCGCTCCTGATAGGCCTTGCAGTGTCGCTTGTAGCCGCAACGTTCCTCTACCAGTACTTCAGGAACAAAAAAGGCGGCGGCGAAGTTCTGAAACACTAATGTAAAGGTGCCTGCAAACAACAGGGCATGCCACAGCACGGCGACTACGACCAACTGCAGCAAAAGTGGTACTGCGGCTACTGGATGACGCAGGAAGAATGGCTCGAGATACACGACTATGCGCCGCCCACACTCCGGCAGGAAGAAGAACAGGTAGAAGAAGATGAAGAGTGAACCTGCAAAAAACTTACAAATAACCAGCTCAATCTCAAACTATTGGTAGACGAGCGGTCCGCTGGCGCAGTGGTGTTCTACATGGAAGGTACAGCAGAGCCGGAGTACCTGCTTTTGCACTACACTGCAGGCCACTGGGATTTCCCAAAGGGCAACATTGAAGCCGGCGAGAACGAAAAGCAGGCCGCCACCCGAGAGATCAGAGAGGAAACCGGCATAACCGATGTCGAATTCCTTGACGGCTTCCGCATGAAAATCGAATACAAGTACAGGCACGGCAGGAGGCTCGTCCAGAAGGAGGTCGTGCTCTTCCTTGCCCGGACGCGCACTCGCCAGGTGACGCTTTCGCACGAACACATCGGGTTTGCATGGAGAAAATTTGACGACGCCAGGCAACAGCTGACTTATCGTAATGCCACTAACCTGCTGTCGGCCGCCAAGGACAGTTTGCAGCAGCGATTACTTGCGTACAGATAAAATCTTGCTCTGGATTTCCTTTGCAACCTTGGCAGGCTGCACGGCCTCCACTATCAATCTGCCAATTATCAAATAGTCGGCGCCGCTCTTGACTGCCTGCTCGGCGTCGCCGCCTTGCGCCCCGATTCCAGGCGAATATACCGGCAGCTGGCTGGCTACCTGCTTCAAAATGTCGAGCTGGGTTGCACCCACGACTATGCCGTCGGCCCTGGCACCGGCCGCCCTCTCAAGAAACTCCCTGTACAGGCGCCTGCCGCCAACCTCGAGCCCAAACCCCTCCCTTGCCCCGGGGTGGCTCATGTAGACAAGGGCGATGACGCCGGCATTTGTCCTGTGCGCTTCTTGCACAAGCACCGCCAGCCCGCCCTTGCCGATAAAGGGGTTCGCTATCACGGCGTCAAAGCCCATCCTTGTCAAATGATCAATAGCGACTTCGTTTGTGTTTTCAATATCGTTCAGCTTGATGTCTGCAATCGACTGCAGGCCGTACGAATGCACGAGCTTGTTTATACGCGATATTTCAGATGCAGATAGTGGCAGGATAAGGTGGAAATTCATCTTGACTGCACAAATGTGCTGCTCGACTGCGCGGATAGTTTTTGCTGCAAATCCCGGCAGCTTGCGCCTGTTCGCCGGCGGGTCAAGCGCTAGCACTATTGAGCTTTTCTTGGCGCCAGCTGCTCTGGCGATTCTTTCGCGAAACGGCCTAGTCATAGGTCTTTACCAGGGGGTGGTCCGCTGCAAGCCTTATCACCTTGAGGTAGACGTAGCCGTGCTCGTCAAGCCTTGCCGAGAACCCCGGCGGCTCGACCCTCTGGCTCGAATAGCGCAGGAAGGGCTCTCTCGGCTCTTCGTCCAGCGCAACGTAGTAAAAGTACGATACAGTTTCGTTGTCGGTTGCACTCATTGTGGCGCCGAGGATTATCTTGCCACCGTGCTCCTTGAACAGAAACAGCGGCAGCGGCGGCTCGTCGTAGATGGTCTTGTAGGCGGCAACCTTGGCAAGGCTCGACAAGTCCTTCAGCTTTATGACAGTGTAGCCTGACTTTTTGTCAACCTTTGCCGACCTTGCAAGCGCGCGCGGAAATTTCTCCACCTTCAGGATGGGCGAGTAGACAAAAGTTGGGTTGTCCACAGAGCTGGCAAGAAGAACTTCTTCAACCCCATTGCTTACACGATAGGCAAGGTACTGGCCGTCCTTTGAATCATTGTCTGCGTAATAGATGACCGGCCTGCCGTTGATAATGTCAGTCTGGGCCGCCAGCACGTCATGCTTGTTGAATTGAAGTGAAAATGCCGGCAGCGGCGTCCGTTCAAGCGCGCATACCAGCCTGCCAAAGTCCTTCAGGCCAGCCAGTGCGATGTAGTATGGGGCTTTGAGCGGCAAATCGCAATATTGTTAATACCTGCGGTATTAAAGTCATCGCAATTTGGACAAGCTGGGAGAGCTCGTGGGGCAGGCCAAGGCAATTGTTGCCGGCAATCCGGACAAGACGTCCATGTGGCGGGCCTACGTCGCGCTGGAATACGCGGTCATGGATCTGAAGTTGCGTCACAACCTGGAAGGAGAAACCCCGCCGGAAAAGCCTGCGAAAAAAGCAGTCGACATCGCGAAAGCAAGATCGATGCTTGCCAGGATCGACCTCTCATCGGACAGGAAAAAGCTGCTCTACGATCTGCGGTCATGCAGGGATGTTGTCAAGGGCCTTGTCGCAAGCTATGACCGGCGGTCGACCACGTCGTAGAGTTCAGGCCCCGTGCCTATCAGGGTCACCTTCAGGCCGGTTTCGCCCTCGATGTTCTCAATGAACTTCTTTGCTTCTGCCGGCAGTTTCGAATATTCGCGCACGCCGGCGCACTGCGGGTACAGCACGTCCATCTTTGTCACCGCCAGCTGCGTTGCGCTGTTGAGCCTTATCGCCTTTTTGGCAAGGTCCATGTCAAAGGGGGACGCCCTCCTCTGCCTGCCAGTCACGCTGCCAAACTCCAGCCAGCCGCGCTTTTTCGCTTCCTCTTCGCTCAGCTCGTTCTGGAGGGGCCCGCCGCCAACGCGGGTGACGTACGCCTTGAACACGACAAGCACGTCGTCAACCCTCTTCGGCCCGATGCCAATGTCGGCGCAGACGCCAGACGCAGTCACATCCTTTGAAGTGACGTAGGGGTAGCCGCCGTGAAACAATGACAGATAAGTGCCCTGGGTGCCTTCCACAAGCACATTTTCGTCGCTTTCAAGGGCATGGTTGACAGAATTGCTGACGTCTTCGATGTAAAGAGACAATTCTGGGACATCCCTGGCAAGCTTGAGCGTCCGAAGCGCCCTGTCCGCGTTTGCCGGCCCGGTCCCGGTGCCGGTGGTGCCAATCTTGCTCTTGAGGTGATCCTCGCCCTTGTCCCTGTCAATGTGCGTTTGTTCAATTATGCCGCACTGGGAGTCCACGAACGTCCTGTCGTCTGACTGGAACATTGCAATCTCTTTTAGCAGCACCTGCGGGTTGACAAGCACCCCTGCTCCGATCAAGAGCCTGGTGGACGGGTTGAGCGCCGCGCTCGGCAGCATGCGCACCTTGTACTCCTTGCCTTCAAAAGTGAACGTGTGGCCGGCGTTCGGGCCCACGCCGCCCCTGACTGCAATTGCGGGGCTGTCCTTTTTCGCCAGATATGCAATAATCTTGCCCTTTCCCTCATCACCATAAAATCCGCCGACTGTCACAAGGCACGGCATACGGGTTCCCTCACATCGCGAGGTTATTTAATCCATCCTTGTGACACAAGATAAATTCCCCTGCCAGCTCAATCGTGTGCGTGAGCAACGCCGCCGGCAACATCATACAGATACTTGCAAACCTGCCAGACTTTTTGCGCAAGCCCATGCTGAAGAACAGGCTAAAGGAATTCTACGCGATGAGCGACGCTGACAAGCGCGAAACAATAAACATGGCTCTTTCTGCAGCGCCAACGATAGATCCAAACAAACTATCAGTGCTCTTTCGGACGTGGCTTGAAGTATTGTCAGAATTTGACACGGAAAAGAGGGCAATAATGTTCCAGACCTACTGCAGACAAATCCTAGCAAATGCGCGCCCGGTTGAAAAGCTCGACTTCAAGTCGCTGTCAGCGACGTTCTTGTCCCTTGACCAAAGACAGCGGGAACGCCTCACAGACTCGCTGCAAGAGGTGCTCGCTTCGTTCCCAAATAGGAACGAAATATTAAAGCTGGTCCCGCAGGACTCGCTGAAAGCCGTCGGACTGAGATGATCAGTGGTGGTGGCCGTGGTGCTCTTCGGGGTTGTCCGGCTTTTTCTCGATCTCGGCAATGCCCTTTTCAAGCCCAAAGAACGCACGCTCGTACTTGCGCAGGGCCTTCCTGTGGTCTGGAAGCGACATGTCGAGTCTCATTTCATTCATTACCATGACGGCATATGTGGTCCATTCCTTCCAACATGCAGCGCATGCAGGATACTTGTCGGCCCCCGGGTCGTCGACAACCTCCTCAATAGTCTTGCCGCATTTCAAGCAGGTCTTGCTCATCTAAGATGTTGACGTGCGTTGGATATTATAAGTTGTCGAGGCCGTTGAAAAACCACCAAATATTCGGTTACATTGCAGGCAGTATGAAAAATTTATGAATTTACAATATCTCATAAACATATAATTTTATGATAAGTATTATATGTTATTGATCGTTTAGTAAACGCGTGAGAGCCCCAGTAATAATCCTGGTCACGTCAATAGCTTTGCTCTTTCTCGCAACTACCAACGCTTGTGCCGTGCACTTTTCCCTCAAAAGTGCGACGGGCTAGCCGTCCGGGCAATTTGACTTTAGCCTGCCTGCCGCCCTAACAGCGCTTGCTTCTGCTCCGGGCGCTTTTCTGATAATATACGAAAGAAGGAAGGCCAAGGGAATCTTGTTTTCGAAGAGCGAGCGGCTAAAATAGCGGCTTTTTCATGTTCGAGCCGCAGCTACCGCACCTTGCGCCCTTGACTTCGGCTCCACACGACAGGCAGACGTATTTCAGCTTGACGCCGGTATTTCCATACCCACCGCCAGCTGCTTCGTCGCTAAAGCCAAGCGACCTGAGCGCCCCAATCTGCTTTCTCCTGATGTAGAATATTACGCCGACCATCACGGCTATGTTGACCGCAAGGCCGATGAAAAAGCCGAAAAAGTAGGTGAAGACCAGTCCAGCCCCAAGGCTTGCGCCAATCACCAGCAGCTGTCTTTTTAATACCGGCCTCAGGGTGCTGTCCATGGGTTATATAACTACATCTTGGTTTATGAACCTATTTCCAGATCTGGCCAGAATTTGGATAACCTTATTATACTTTTGACGGTCAAATTCGTCTGTGAAGGTCCGCTGTCCCGACTGCAAGGGCATTGCAGAGCTTGCAGACGATTTTACCTTTGTCAAGTGCTCGAACTGCTCGTTTGACATGACTTATGGTGAGTATGTCAAATACATCGCCTACAAAGACGCGCGCTACCGCGACATACTTTCAGACTATAAATAGAGTTAAAAATTGGAAAACTCTCCAGAATCATGTTGGAGATTCTATTCGAGCTTCCAATGAACCTGCTGGGGCTTGGAATCTCGGCCTTTATCGGCAGGTTCGCCTATTCGGGCTATGCCACGGTGGCAAGCCCAAACCTTCTGCGCCTCACCTTTGCATTTGTTTCGATAGCCATAGGGTTTGCCCTCCTCGCCGGCGGACTCTTTGCAGGAGGCTATTCCCAGGCTGTAACGACTGCCGGGTTGGTGGCGCAGGCAACTGGCTACTTTTTCATCGCCTTCTCCCACAGCCTCAAGAGCTTTGACTTTGCCCCTCCTAGGCACTTTCTCCTTGTGCCTCTTGCAATTACCGGCTTTGTCATACCGGGTAATTCAATAGAACATCTTGTTAGGTCAATTTCTTTTATACTATTAGTATATGTGTCGATTGAAACAATAGCATCGTATATGCAGAGCAAGAGGACCAGTACCCTAATGATAGGTTCAGGTCTTGGTCTGCTGGCAGTGGCAGAACTCTTGTCTTGGTACAACTTTATCTATCCCGGCTCGTTCTACCTTGCGGCGCTTTCGATCAAGGTTGCCGGGTTTGGGCTCATGTTTGTCCCGTTCTCAAAGTTTGGGCTGGCAAGTGGTCTCGGGAGGATGAATTCGCAAATTGGCAGCGGGTTATAGGACTCATGTCAGCATCATAGCGGACATCCTGTTCACCGCAAAGCAATACAGCTACGAGGGGTACGACAGCGGCGCGACCGTCACACACCTGATACGCAAGGCAAACGTCCCACACCAGAGGCTCAGCTCGATAGTGTCAACGCTCACGCAATCTGGCTTGCTGTATGAGGATTCTGCAAAATACAGGATAAGCGAAAAAGGCATTGAGTTCCTAAGAGCGTACAGCGAGTTCAAAGGCTTTGCCGAGACCTTTGGCCTGAGGGTCTAGCTACCCGTCGCCTTCATCTTCTTCCCCGAACTCGTCATCGTCTTCGTCGTCAAACTCATCTTCAAAATCATCATCGTCTTCAGACATATATATGGGATTAACCGACTGAGATGCTCGTTATAAGTCTTGCCAGCTACTGGGTCTGCGCTGCCTTTTGCTTGCCCGCCTTTTGCCAGACTGTTACTATGCAGGGGCATATTGCCACAGTGCACCGCCTTATCTCGCCTCCTTTAGGCAGTTTGGATACTACATTGGAGTGCAAGTCCTCAGAGTGGAGGCACTTGCTGCATAGCGGATCGCTGTATGGCAACAGTCGATTATGGGCAGGCTTTAGTATTATAAGCTAACCCAGTCAGCTTTTTATAGCTAGGAAATAAATCTCATGCCACCATGGGCCGGGTGGACAAGGGCGTCAACTGCAGCGTCAGCGGCTGCGCGAATCAAGCCGAGCGCTCGATGAGCGGGACCAAGGCAAGCATGGCCCCGGACCTCGGGCTTGGCGGAAGCAAGCGGGCTTACCTTTGCAAGGAGCACTACAAGGAATGGAAAAAGCTCACGAAGGAAGACAGGGACAACGAGAGGGCCAGATGGGCTTAAATTAGATGCATGATTGGGATAGGATATGCGACTGCTGCAGCTCCATTCAGATTTTATCGAATACGAGCCGATTGAAAAAGAGATCAGGGACGCAGAAGACATTGCGTCCAAGTCTAAAGTAAGGCTAGAAGACTTGGTGGTGGCTTTCGTCGCAATAGAAAATGGGGACGACGAAAGCGTCGCCAAGGCTGCAGCCGACGAAATAGCAAAGTACCTTGACACGGTCAAGAGCAGCCGGCTTTTAGTTTATCCTTACGCCCACCTGAGCTCCGACCTTGCGCCGCCAGGCGTAGCGGTGGGCATAATAAAATCAGTTGAGAGTTTTGCGAAAGGATCTATAAATCAAGTCAGCCGCGCGCCTTTTGGCTGGACAAAGTCGTTCAACATCAAGGTGAAAGGCCACCCGCTTGCAGAAAACGCCAAGGAGATAACCAAGCAGGCTGAGCATGAGCACGCCGGTCACTCGCACGGCGAAAAAGAGTCGTCCGCTCTCAAGGCCGAAGAAAAGCTGCAGTCATTCTGGTACATCCTGTCGCGTGGCGGAACGATGACGCCTGTGAGCGAGTACAAGTTCAAAAAGCAGGACCAGAACCTGCAGGTGCTGGCAAACTATGAAATGGCCAAGAAAAGGGCGGTGGACGAGCAGCCGGCGCACGTCAGGCTGATGAAAAAGCTGGCGATTGCAGACTATGAGCCGGCGTCAGATGCCGGCAACATGCGCTACTATCCAAAGGGCCGGCTCATGAAATCACTTATCGAGCAATACGTAACAAGACGGGTGATGGAATACGGCGGCATCGAAGTCGAGACCCCAATAATGTACGACACAAAACACCCCTCAATGGAGAGCTACTTCAACAGGTTCCCTGCAAGACAGTACAGCCTCACATCAGACAACAAGCAGCTGTTCCTGCGCTTTGCCGCATGCTTTGGCCAGTTCCTTATGGCCAAGGATTTCAACATATCATACAAGCACCTGCCGGTGAAACTATACGAGCTGACGCGGTATTCATTCAGGCGCGAAAAGAGCGGCGAGCTGGTGGGCCTGCGCCGGCTGCGCGCGTTCACCATGCCGGACTGTCACGCGCTTTGTCGCGATCTGGATCAGGCAAAGCAAGAGTTCCGCAAACGCTTTGAGCTTTCAATAAGCGTCCTTGAACAATTAGGGCTGTCTACTGAAGACGTGGAGATGGCGATCAGGTTTACTGAAGACTTTTACAACGAGAACAAGGAGTTCATCACTGAGCTTGTCAACAGGTTTGGCAAGCCGGTGATGGTCGAGATGTGGAAGGAGCGTTTCTTCTACTTCACGTTAAAGTGGGAGTTCAACTACGTCGACGGCCTAGGCAAGGCGTCCGCGCTTTCAACCGACCAGATAGACGTAGAGAACGGCAAGCGCTACAACATCGAGTTTGTCGAAGAGGACGGAAGCAAAAAGAACCCGATAATACTGCACAATTCGCCTTCCGGCGCAGTCGAGCGCGTGATGTATGCGCTCTTGGAAAAGTCGGCCAAAGTCTCCAAGACCGGCGGCGTTCCGTCGTTCCCACTCTGGCTGTCGCACACGCATGTCCGCGTAATCCCGGTTGGCAAGGAACACATGGAATACTGCGAAAAAATAATGTCAGAACTAGCTGCAAACCAGATTCGGGCAGACATTGACGACAGGGACGAAACCGTCGGCAAAAAGATACGCGAGTCAGAAACGGAGTGGATACGCTACACCGTCGTCATTGGAGACAAGGAGATCAATGCTGCCAAGCTGGTAGTCCGGGACAGGAGTGAGGGCAAGCAGCGCGAAGCAACTTTGCAGGAGCTAATGGACGAAGTAAAAGCGCAGACAAAGGACAAGCCCTACCTTCCACTGAACCTGCCGACGCATCTCTCTAAAAGACCCCAGATCATGGTCTAGCGTAATTGCGAGACAATATCCGATAAAGCGTCTGGGTCGCAAGCGCGCCTTCCCTGAAGTCGCCGTTTTTCAATCCTACCTCTACCATGTCCATGCCGATGAGGCGGGCCGACGGGCTTATCGCCTTGACTAATTTCAACACCTGAAACGGGTCGAGGCCGAACGGCTCGGGCGTCCCTGTACAGGGCAGATAGGGCAGGTCATAGGCGTCGATGTCGAACGAAATGTAGATTTTTTTGCCGGCAGTAGCCTTTTGCAAATGATCCGCGACAGCTTCAATGTGTTCGTGCACCTGCCACGCGTCAAAGGTGGTGACGCCGTTCTTGGCAGCCGTTTCGTTCTCCTCCTTGTCTGTCTGCCGGATGCCGATCTGGATCAGGTCTTCGCCTGGGATGTGCTCCAGCAAATGGTAGAATGGCGTGGTGTGGCACATCTTCAAGCCCTCGTACTCGGGCTTCATGTCGCGGTGCGCGTCAAATTGTATCACCACCGGCTCTTCTTTTGCTAATGCCTTCAGCTGGTAATACGACAGCGTGTGCTCACCACCCATCATTACTGGAATTTTGTTGTCATTGCGCAATGAAGCTACGACCTTTGGAATGGCAGAATCAAGGGATGCAAGGATCCTTGCAACGCTTTTTGCCTTTGGCAGCTTCAGGTCGCCAAGGTCGAATATGCCAACCAGGTCGTAAATGTCGGCCTTCTCGTCCAGCACGAACGTCTCAATCTGGCGCGCTGACGCCAGCCTTATCGCCTCCGGTCCTCTCGACGTTCCCTTGCCAAAGCTGGTCGTGCCATCAAATGGCACACCGTAGAGAACAACATTTGATTGCTTGAACGAAATTTTTACAGGCGTGTCGGCAAAACCATAGCCTGCCTTTGTCCTTTCCGGCACTGTAAAGAGTGACAGGATGTCCAACTACCAAATCTCCCAGAGAGCTGATAATAAACTATGACGCCGGCTTGCTCCAGAACAGCTCGTCAAGCCTCTGCTGCCGCGGCTTGCCAAGCACCGACTTGAAGTCAAGGTTGAGGGCTGCCACCACCTGATCAAATGTCGACTCCATCGTCTCGAGGTATTTCTCGGTGTCGATTTCTTCAGGTTTTGCCAGCTCTACAGGCTTGACCCCTTCGCCATTCTTTATCTTGACGTATGAAATGATATCTCCTGCTTTTACTTCACGCTTACCTTCGAGCATCCTAGCAGCCTTGACATGTTGTGGTAGACCCTTGTAGCCTTCTTTGCCATCCATAGTTTTAGAGCCATTTTTCTTTCCATACGTTCCAATCGACTTACTTACCATCACGTTAAAGCTTAGATCCTCCAATGAGATCTTGTGCTGTTCAAGATTCTTCGCATTTTCTTGAATGACCTTTTTAATATTTTCTTTTGCAGACTCAAAGTCTTTCTCCGAATCAACCTTGCTTAGAATGTTCAAGATTTTGTAGAAAGCATCTCGAATGAACGGCGGAGTATGAGATTTTTTGCCTGTCAAGCCCTTCACGTCAACTGTTCCATCTTGTAACACACCGATGTAGTTTTTCTTCAGGTCGCTAAATACAACGTAACGATATTCTTTATCTATCTCTAATTCTACTCCAAGCACATTCTTTGCCCAATTAGTTACCTCATCGATTCGCGTTAGAGTGGGATTCTTCAGAAAAAGCGAATCTGTATCGCCGTATACTACTTCAATACCTAGTTCTTTACATTTATTGATAGTCTGAGTTGTGGTATCTCTTCCTAATGCTGCTGTTGCTTCAGCTACGGGTAAGCAATACAACGGAAATATTTCAGCACCCATTACTCCGTAACTCGCATTAAGAATTACCTTAATTGCTTGGCTAACTACATTGTATAGCTGACGTTCTTCAACAGAAATGGCCTTGTCCTTTGCCAAATGCTTGTAGTAGCCTACTCTTAAGTCACGCAATCCCCCGATTAAGAGAGCGGTCAAACCTTTCCTTTCTTTGCAAATCCAGTGATTCGTTTCTGCCACTCTTTGTTTTGGATCCTGTTTGCAAGTTGTGTGAGCGCAGTTTATAGTTTCATATGAAAGATTGTGAACTTTTGTGATACTTGGATAAAGGCTTGCAAAGTCTACTACTACCACATTAAAATGAATTCCTGGGATAGGCTCAACAACTAATCCTCCACGATACTTTTTTTCTTTTATTATGGCAGTTGTCGACGCTTCGCCTTTATTCTTTAGCTCATCTCTAGTAGGAATAAGCTCATGTCTCTGCCTATGTTCGTAATACATAAGCCCCCGTATCCATTGATTAACGCCAAAACGAGCAATATCATCTATTGGCAATTTCCCAATTCTTGATATGACTACCAACAGTTTCATTAGCAGATTGTCATTAAAGCTTGTTAAGCGAAATGTCAGATCGGCGTCCTTAAGACAATATTCTGCCAGGTTCTGTATAGATAGTTCGCTAATATCGCCTTCAAATTCCATCTTACTGTCGTTAAGCAGTGCGTCACATATCGCATTCAATCTATATTCTGTGTATTTGCGACCAAATGCATAGATCTGTATAGATCTATTCTGAAAAGTTCTAAAAAGATCAAGGTGAATCCCATGTCTAATTAATGCTGGTTCAGCCTGCATTCCTCGCTTGTTAAGTGATTCTTTTTTGACTATTATAGGAACCTCTTCTTTCGGAATACTTATACCCTTGATAGGGTCAATTCTTGAATCTTGCGATCTTGCATAAAGATAAGGAAAATCAAAATCATCACCATTAAAAGTAATCAGAATTGGATATTCCCTAATAATTCTGAATGTTTTTTCTAGCAGTTCTCTTTCGGTCCAGCACCTCTCTGCTTCCAGAATTAAATCAGTCTTATCGTCGTGGGTTTTATCGGCTAGTACCAAGACTTTCTTAAAGCCATCACTTCCTACAAATCCTACTGCAGTGACGCGCTTATCGTGGTCTCGCGCGTTGGGCATATTTCCTTCCTCAGTTTCAACCTCAATATCGACTGCAACTCTCCTTAAATTTGGAATAGGCTGGTTTAGCAGGTCTGCCCATCTTTTTATATACTGTCGGTATTCTTTTCCTTCCTCACCTGCTTCTTTAATTTTATCCCATATTAGACTCTTCAAAGCTGACTCGACTTTTTCGGAAATTGGATAAGTAAATTCTTTAATCTGTTCTGCTTTTCTGATATAGTATGTACCTGGAATTAATGATGTATCATAAAGATAATTTTCATGATATTTTATGTCTGCTTCCCAACAGGTGATCTTGTCTCTGATACCACCACTTCCACCAATGGAAAGTGGATCCGGTGCAAGTATCTTTATGGTATCAATTATTTCGTCCTTAAGAACATCTTTTTTCTGTATATGTTCCTTGGAATACCTCTTTGGTTCTTCTTTAATTATTTGATCAAGTTGATCTTGAAACTCTAGCTTAGTATAACAATAAGGCTTATGATCGGTCCTATCGCGCCAAAAATAAATTACATTGTTCTTAGGATCATAAAACTTTAGATAAACTTTCTTTTCTTCTCCTGAATAAACCGACGATAGCAAAAGTACGGGAATATTCTCAGGTAATTCTGGCAAGTCATCAAGTCTCTTCCTCCTATCTGCCAGAAATTCTTGGTGTTGAGCCAATCTCTACGTCTCTGTTCACAGATAGATGTTATAACGTTTTATGTTAGTAAAGTTACTTCGCCTTTCATTGGACTGGTGCAATTTGCATCAAGGCTGAATTTCTCTTCTTAGTTGTAAGACTTGGAAATTCATTCCATTCTTTTCCATCAAGGATTCTTCCTCCAGCTTTAGGCGTTCTACCGCCCCACTGCTTGAAGAAAAATGCAACGTGTCGTTCTTTGCACTGTTTTCTTATTTCCCTTATCCATTCTCCCTTAACTGGTCTATAGTTCGGGCCGCTGCCTCCGCCTACAATTGCCCATGATATCCCGTCAAGATTGACTTTTCCAATAGGACCCAACAGGGGTTCAAAACTGACAAATTATACCAAGTAGCACAAATATGCTGACATAAGTTTGACAGCATTGTCATCTGTTTTTGACAGGAACAGCTATCAGCTTTCCGCCCTATTTCATGGGACATGACTCTTAGCAGGGCAGAACTGGAACGCCTGTACAAGACAGAACCAGGACCAGACCCGGACGTAAAAGAAAGGTTGTTACTGATACTGAAGGTAGAAGGCGACGGCATGGTTCCAGCCAGGGTGGCAAAGGAGCTCCACAGGAGCAGGACGTGGGCCTCAGACTGGCTGGCAAGGTACCATTTGGAGAGCATAGAGGGTCTAAGAACCCGACCAAAAAGCGGCAGGCCGCCCACATTGCCCGAAGAGATAGCCGTCAGGATACAAAAGAAGCTGAAGGAGAGCAAGCAGGGCTGGACTACAAAGCAGGCGTACGAGATGATAG
>JAHEZV010000025.1 GCA_023250885.1 Nitrososphaera sp.
GAGGGTCTTCCATGCCGGACGAGTGTTTGTGACAACCGTAATCAGGGTTAAGGTCCGGATGCTCTTCGTCTGCACGTGTTACAACCTGTTCAGGGCGCTTACGTTGTCCGAATCAGGTATGGGACAACCTATGAAAAATAACGATTGATATGTCGAGAAGAGGAGTGAGCAAGGGAGAGAAATATCAGACGGAATCATAAGTCAAGTTGAACCAGATCGACAAGGAAAGGTTCCCTTATCCATCAGGCATTAATTCAGTTTTTAGAAGTCACCTATACTGAATAACAAAAGTTCGTAAAGCCAGAGGACCAGGAAAATACTCTCAAATTACGTTATTTGTCGATTGGTTTAAGTTCACGAACTTAAGTTGGGGAGCATAGCTACTTGATTACATGCCGATATCTTGCTCCGAAGCTTTACAAAGGATGGAGGTATCACACTTCAATTAACAATTAAGTTTACTATGTCCAAATACCGAAAGTCCGCAGGACTAGATTCTTCTTTTTTAACTTAAGCTGTCCGCCGCAAGCGCATCGAACGTAGGCCACTATCCACAACTTTGCAAATTCCATAATAGGGCTTGCCACTGCCTTAGAAACTATGGACATCTTGCTTTAGTGCAATATAAGATCAAAAGCAATCACCGCAGAGCCAATTCATAATCTTTAATTTTATCTAATGAAGTCCGAATCTTACCTACAGACTGCTTTCATGAAATGTTAAGTAGCTCTAGGAACAACAAACGCTCGACCCGACATGAGGTTTGAAAAGGCTGATCCAGAGATCGTAGGTCTCTTTGATGCGATTGCGCCAGGGCCGGAGGCTGGTGTTGAGAAACGGAAAATGTTTGGTTACCCGTGCCGTTTTTTGAATGGCAATATGTTCATGGGCCTACATAATAACAATATGATTCTCAGGCTCTCGGAGAAAGACCGGGTTGATTTTGTGAAGGTGGGAGGAAGGGCCTTCGAACCAATGCCTGGGCGCATCATGAAGGAATACGTCGTAGTCCCAAAAGAAATGATCAAATCGCGTGACCTGAAGGCTTGGATAGATAGGTCGCTTGCCTACGCCTCAGGTCTTCCCCCAAAGAAAAAGAAGTCAAAGAAATAATGCAATTGCATTTTCAATCATGCGGGAGACAAACTAATAGGAGTCATGCAACTCAATTTACTCTCTGTTTGGACTATACGTTAGCCCAGGGTTCTGTAACAGCCGGATAGATCTAGGTTGCAGCTATCAATACATTCTTTAGGTAAGCTGAGTCTTCATTGAATGCCTTTTCTAGAAATGCCAAGACTGCACCCTTCAGCTGTTCGTCCGGCATTACGGGTGATTTGAATTCGCCTACAACTGTGACTCCTGTCTTCTCACCCTTTGGTATGTAGTAATTGAAGAATTTGGAGCCTGCTAATGGACCTTCAAGGATTTCGAATACTGTTCCAAGTGGAGCGTGCACTGAGCCTCTAGCCTTGGTCTTTATTATTTGCCCGTCTGGTGCAGTATCTTCCCAGCTCATTACGAATGTTGTTTCATTTACCATCTCCATCTGGTTGTTTCTGCTGCTTGGATGAATCCTTGCTACATCTGTTGCATGTGCTTGGTTTAACTTCCACACCACATCGAGCGGCGCATCAAATGCGCTGCCTGCGTCTTCTATGAAAACCATTGTTAGTTGAGGGTTGTCAGTTCTATAAAACCTAGCTGGTGCAGATACTATGTTGCATAACTGACTGATAGTAGCTGTTCAATCGCCTTTTGGCAGCTATTTCATCGTTACAAGCATGTTGTACAGCGATGCTTTCAGAAACATCTCCTTGACCATGTTTGGATATCTCCTAGCTGTAACATGTTCTCCAAACATCCTCTTCATGGTAGAAAACACTGTCTCAACGATCCATCTCTGTCCATAGCTCACGCTACGCTTCCATTTGTCAAAATCTGATAACTGTTGCAGTACTGCAATCTTCCTCGGGATGGTTGAATAGCAGCCCATAGCCTTGCCGGATGAATTCTTCTTTACCTTGATTGCAGATTGTATCCCATTATCAAACAGGTACCGGAAATTCTTCTTGCTATCATATGCTCCATCAGCAATCACTCTCTTCACGTCGTTATTCTCAGATACGTGGTCTACCAGCTTTTTCAACATCCTGCCGTCATGTACTTCTTCACTGGTAACCACCAACGAAACTATCTTCTTCCTCCTGATGTCAACTGCAACGTGTATCTTCAGGTAGCCTCTCCTGACATGCCATTTGTGCCGCATCCATTCTCCTCTGTTAGCTACCTTGATACCCGTGCTGTCAAGTGCAATGACAATGTCGTTCCCTAGTTTTTCATTAATCCGGACATCTAGTTTGTTAATGCGTCTGCTGATGGTGCTGTAATCCGGTATGGATGGTACCTTACTTTTTGCATGTGCCTTGATTACACCTTCAGTCTGTCTATATGGTATATGGCAGATGAAAATATGCTCTCATGTATCCAAGCAGCTGAATGAATGATTCCGGGTACCTGTATGCTGCACCTTCCTTACCATCGTTCATTTTATCCAGTTCGCCATGCCATCTGTCAATCACATCAAAATCCAGCATAACTTCACCGCGTCGAACTAGTGATTCGTTGTAAGAACGCCAGTTGACCACAGAAGACGGACATCATATTCAAGCTAAATGCAGCCTGGTCAAATCATACTGACAGATTAATCAGTTATGCAACAAAGCAGGTGCAGAGAGCTTCGCAGCACTTGTCTGGTTCATCGTAGTTATCCCAAAAACCATGGCAGAGGCTATCGCAGCTATGGCTACTCCAAGGAGCATTTCTCTATTGTTGCCGTCTCTTCTTGCAATGAATATAACCCAGACTGCAGGCCAACTTCTTTCAGCCTAATGCTTATTCGTTCCAATGTTGCATTTGACTTGGTCATTTTCCTGAGCCTTCAGCAGGAATAGGCTCATTTATGGTAGTATTTACAAAAAGTTGAGAGACTGTATAGATAACAACAGGAATTGCAATTGTTACTACCACAATGGCTATGATTGCTAACTTCTTGCTTTTCATGGCATCCACCGTTCATCGATCAATTATGCAGAGTCGCAGATATACCGCACACAATCTTGAAGAAAAAGATTTGGAGGATAACTCATCCTCCAAAGCAATATGTTTCAACCCTGATGCCGTTACGTTGTTGTATTCACTTCCACAAATGGACAGTTTACTACAAACCCTGCGATTTGTGTAGTAAGCATTCCGTTCGATATTGCCATGCTGATTTCGGATGTCATGAACAGAAACTTTGCTTGTGTTGGATCTTTCCAAGTCGCAGCGTTTATTCTCCACATCGGGCTGTATTGGACGCTTCCTATGTCGCTTCCGGCAATACTTGCTTGGTATCCCATTGGGCCTGTTCCCTTGATGCCATTAGTAAATACATAGAGGTCTGAAGAAGCGCCTGACAGTGTCGTTGCCCCCGTCTTATTGACAAATATTACTCCCAAGGCCCTGGCGGTGTCTTGGTTAGATGCATCTGTTGCAATATAGTAGATAGTGGAACCGTCAGGAGCAAATCCTCTATGGGCCACGAAGGTCACTTCCATCTTTTGAGTGTCGATTTTTAGAACCTGTCCAGGTCCATATGCTGACTTGTCAGTTAATGTCTTGTCTTCTCTAACCATTAGTGAGCCTCCTTCCCATTGCACAAATGGGCAATTTACAACCATGCTGGTCGGCTCTATCGTTAACTTGCCCTCATTAAGTGCCGCTATTATTTCCTGCTCTGATTTCAGTTCAGTAGCGGTGACACCTTCTTTCCATTGTACCAAAATGATTCTCCATAGGGGACTGTAGCCTGCCTGGCCGGGCTCTGAATCAGCCACGTTTGGCTGGAAGCCTAACGGACCTGTTCCTACAATGCCGTTCTTAAATGCATAGATGTGTGCTAATGCAGCTGGCGGAGTATTAGCGAGCGATTGTGCATAAACTACCCTAGAGCCTGTTAGGTTGGTTAGGTGAGCTGCAAGGTCTTTGTCTGATGCCTCTGTCGATATGTAAAAAACCTCGTGACCATTTGCATATCCTCTGGTTAGCGGAAGAGTTACTGGCAGGTTCGTCTCAGTTAATGTCTGTTCCATGCTGCTTCCCATTACGCGACCATTGTGCTCGCCCCCCATCATGGAACCCAACTCACTCATTATTCCTCTAGAGGCTGGAGACAACACGCCATAAATTGGATTTGATCCAAAGTGACCGTCTACCTTGTCAGGTCCTATCCACAGTCCAATTACGGATTCGTTGAAGACCTTTATGGTCAATGGTACTTCTGTAACAGGACCATCTTTCATGGTAACAGTTGCCGTACCTTTTACTACATTAGTAGTATCACTTTCCATCATCATTTCACTTGCTTTGAAATTGAAAATGGTGTGCTTGTGCATTGCAGACCCATCGGGCTTGACCATCGCAAACCTTGCTATCAAACTAATTGACGGATGATCAGGGTCAGTGCCGGGGTTTATCCTTATTACCCAAATGCCCGATTGAATCCATTCGGGTTGACCGGTGCTGCCAAGCTGGACATTTGATATCTGACCCTTAATCGTATGGTGTCTTGTCATGTCACCCGTCATCATCTTGGAGTCAGCTGTCATGTTATTCGATGACGTCATACTGCTGTTCTTGTCTTCCATTTCGGCACCATATGCAGCCAGTATTCTGCTATTGCCACTTGCAATAGGTGTGATTGAAACAAATACCAAAGTACCTAATAAAATTGCCATGGTACTTGCTGCATAAACTGTTCGCGAACTGCCGCTCGCTTTATTCATTGATGCTCGGAAGCTGGCTTGTATTAAAAGCATTTTTCCAGATCTCTTCCAGATTTGATAGCTCCTGTCAATGGAAATCTAATCCTCACGAGGGCGCTAGAGCGTAATCTTGAAAAGAACAGAAATCCCTGCCAACTCTGCGACGTGTTTTCCGAGAAAGTAGGGCAGCGCCTCCGGCTAGCACGCCAAGGACAAAGCTTTTTGCAGTCTTGTTCATTTTATAATCACTCTATTAGCGGAATAGGACATAACCCGGCAGGGCTGGCAATATGGCCCAGACAAGAATCAAAGATAAAAGGATTTTTCCACATTTGCGAGCGAATCGGAAATACGATGAATACTTCCCGGCGGCGAGATCTGCGTTTGAAGACTTCCTCGTCGAGGACTACGAACAATATTTCAGTTAGAGCCAAATGTCTTGGCATCCTACTACCAATCCGGCCCAAGGCTGTGAGTCGTCATGGTTATTTTCCTAACTATGGTTTGTCCCGACGTTGCTGAAACGTTATTAATATTTTGTCTAAAGTTATTAGGCAATGTAGAATCTTTTTTTTGAAGAATAAAGAGCCGATACGTCAGGCGGCTTGAAATTGCATTGCAAGACGGCAAAAGGCAATTATCACCAGTTGACGGTAATCAAAGGCCATTATGCACTTTTCCACCCGGCGCATATACAATTCTGAAAATGACCATATACCAGAGTAGCAAGCTCGGGTCGATATTCCACTGGACGCGCATATATTTCAAAGAATATGCGATAGAATTGTTGCGTCGCCTACAATAGAACCGTCAAGTGTGGCGACAATGCACTTGTCCACGCCGGCCGGCACCACCCTCGTAATGATCGGCGATATAGACTTGTGATAATAGTTTTCCCGGGTCGCGTACAGGTGCGCGTTAAAGCTGGGCACAACCACGATCTCGATCGACCCCTCTTCAGAAAAGAGCATGTCCTTCCGGGCCTGCACGTATATCCATACCCGTTCGCCGTTGATGACGCTCCCCTTCTTCACGAACACCGGGTGTAGGTGCCCCATCACAATCCTGCGTACGTGCGACCGGACGTCTGAAGGCATGGAATGGCCGTGCACGAGGAGTGTGTCGCCAAGCGTCATCCCCTTGCTGCTGATGACGTTGACGCTCGCAGGCACTAGATGCCGGATGTTGCCGTCATGGTTGCCTGGCACCAGATACACGTCTGCCTTGGCGGACAGCTGCTTCAGGAACGAAGGTATGTCGTCCCACTCTTGCTTGCTTATTGACCCCACTGTGTGCTTGATGTCTCCAAGCAATACAACGCCGTCTGCGTGCTCGCGCTCTACCAAGCCCAATAGCTCGCTGGCCATCTCTGACACCAGGCTTGGCATCATCACCCCCTTTGACAGGAGCTCGGCTTCAAGGCCGATGTGGAGATCCGACACCGCCACATACTTCCTATCATATTCAAGCAGCAGCGCGGCGTGCGGGTGGAGCGGTCGTATCTTCACGCTTTTTATATTCCGGATCTGGCAAATAAATGAGTCGTGTCGAGGATAAACGACGCACTGGCATCAGGCAGCGTCAAGCAGATGCTCTTTCTGCCAAGCAGGAAAAAGCTGTGGATAGTTGTGGGCAAGGACAACGAGTACTGGGCAGATCCGGATCTAGGTTTCTGTTCCTGCAAGGACTTTTACTTCACAACTTTATCGGGCGGGGACGAATGCTACCACCTGAAAAGCGTGAGAAAGGCGATCCAGGAAAACTGGTTCACTGCCATAGAATTTGCCGACAATGAATACGTAGAGTTCCTGCAAGCGATTGTTGAAGACAGTACAAACCTGCTAGGCCGCGGTTGAAACGCCGGCAGTGCCGGCCGAAGGCGGGGACCCTTACAAACCGTGTGCGTTCGGCTTGACTAAAGCAGAAAAACATTTCTTAAAAATGCTACGGGAAGGGTTCCCTTCTGACCCGCTGATTGGCTCGTTATCGTTTTGGAATGACGAATGACAAATACAGACGGGCCAAGCTGGCAAGCCAACGCAAAAACAAGGCTAAAGCAATATCAAATGTGAAAAGCGACCGCCGGGAAGGCAACCGTGCATCTTGCGCAGCTCCCGACTATTCATTCTACTATAAGACAGCACCATAAACAATTTACCGTTGATTGCCGAATATCCTTCACATCTAGAAAGGGATAAGGGCAACTAGAATCCGGAAGGCGCAACGTTTCCAGCGTTGCCCCACAACCTTCCGGGCTTCATACTTGGAACTACAACGGCGAGACAAGCCTGCCGGCCCGGAAGTGGCGCATTCATGCATTAACCAACCGCCCTTCCGGGCACAAATCGTTATTTTATGCCAACATTGTCACCTTTCCGTGAAGAAAAATTTCTGTCATAAACACCCTATATGTAATAGTGACGTTTTTTGGCATGTGCAACATCATTTTGAGCTGTCAGTGCGGAGGGAAAGTTGGCGCGCAGCTGTTGTTCGCCGTTGATCATTAAAATTACGTATACGATATTTTAACATGACCTTATTAGCAACTTTCACGCTTAACGGCTTGTAGAATCTTTACAACCTTTAACGGCTAAAAACAACAATTAACGCATGGTCTACCACCACAAAATCAAACCATTTATTATCCGACTGTTTTTACAGCGTTGTGAACGTACTTATCGTTGGCTCTGGCGGCAGGGAGCACGCCATCGGCTGGAAGCTCTCGCAGGGCAAGAATGCTGAAAAGGTCTATTTTGCGCCCGGCAACGGAGGCACGTCCGAAAATGTCGACATCAAGCAGAATGATATCGCCGAGTTATTGTCGTTTGCCAAAAAGCAGAAAAAGCTGCTCACGGTCGTCGGGCCGGAGGAGCCGCTGTCGCTTGGCATAACCGACGCGTTTGAAAAGGAAGGCCTGCGCATCTTTGGCCCTTCAAAACAGGCCGCCATGCTTGAAGCGAGCAAGGCCTTTGCCAAAGAGTTCATGCGCGAAGCGGGCATCCCCACCGCGGAATTTGCCATCTTTACAGACGCGCAGAAGGCCAAGGACTATGTCGCAAAGCAGGACAAGCCGCTGGTGGTCAAGGCCGACGGGCTTGCCGCCGGCAAGGGCGTGGTCGTTTGCGACGACTCTAATCAGGCCATCGCGGCTATCGAAAGCATGATGACCAAAAAAGAGTTTGGGGCTGCCGGCAGCAAGATTGTCATTGAAGAACGATTATCCGGCGAGGAGGCGTCTTTCATCGCGCTCTGCGACGGCAAGGCGATAATGCCCCTTGCCTCAAGCCAGGACCACAAGCGGGTGTTTGATGGAGACAAGGGCTCCAACACCGGCGGCATGGGCGCTTATTCCCCAGCTCCGGTGGTTGACAGCGATCTTCACAGCAAGATAGTCATGCAGGTGATGGAGCCGGTGGTAAGCACGATGAAGAAGCGTGGCACTGTGTTCAAGGGCTTCCTCTACGCCGGTATAATGGTCGATGAAGGCGGCAGGCTGCACGTTCTCGAATTCAACGCAAGGATGGGCGACCCGGAGTGCCAACCGATAATGATGCGGATGAAGTCCGATCTGTATGAATACATCGACGCGGCTGTCGAAGGGCGGCTTGGGTCCATGCCCTCGATCCAATGGAGGGACCAGACGGCGGTGTGCGTGGTCATGGCTTCGCGCGGTTACCCGGGAAGTTACAAGAAGGGAGAGGTGATAGATGGACTCGATTCCAGCTTTGGCAAGGATGTCACAGTCTTTCACGCGGGCACCACAAGGGACTCGCAGAATAGAATAGTGACAAACGGCGGCCGCGTCTTGGGGGTGACTGGCCTTGGCAAGGATGCAAGACAGGCGATCGACAATGCCTACTGTGTAGTCAGGAAGATCCGGTGGGGAGATAATGGCCACTTTTACAGGACGGACATTGCAAGAAGGGCGATTGCCCGCTAGACGTAGCGGATTCCTTCTTCAGTGGCTATCGCGTCCAGCCTCTTGTCGTACTCGCCCGAGGGCAGGCTCTTGAGCAGCTGGAACGAGTAGCCGAGCCCGATTGAAAACAACTTTTTCTTGGCCAGGAACTTGTCGTAGTAGCCCTTGCCGTAGCCTAGCCTGTAACCGTTCTGGTCAAATGCGATGCCGGGAACAACCAGAAGGTCTATCTTGTCTGCAGGCCCGTAGGGCAGAGGCTCCATCATGCCAAATCTAGCTTTGACCAGGTACTTGCCCGACGACAACTCGTAGAACGCGAGGCTTTCGCCTTCGACACTTGGCAGGGCGACTTTTTTCCCAAGCGCCTTTGCCTGCTCGATAATCAGATCTGTTTTCACTTCAGAGCCAAAAGCATAGTACGCGCCGACAACCTTGGCCGACCTGAACTCCTTGCTGTTTAGCAAAAATTCCTGTATGCGCTTGCTGCGCTTTGCTATCTCTTGCGCATCAAGCCCGTTGCGTTTTTCAAGCATCTGCTGCCGTACGTTTTTTTTCCCTGCCAGCTACCTGCTCATCTCTCTAGCAATAGAGGCGGCAGTCACAGTGTTTTTCAAGAGCATGGCCCGGGTCATGAGCCCTACCCCGCCAGGCACGGGAGTCACCCACGACGCCTTTTGCTTTACCGACTCAAAGTCGGCGTCGCCGACCAGCTTATTGTCGAGCCTCGCCGTCCCGACGTCAATTACGATCGATCCTTCTTTTATCATGCTGCCAGTGAGCGTAAAGCGCGGGCGGTTGCCGACCGCGGTCACCACCAGGTCGGCGTTGCGAAGCTTTTCATCCAAGTCCTTGGTCTTTGAGTGGCATATTGTCACGGTCGCGTCGCGCTCTAGCAGCAACAGAGCAAGTGGCTTGCCGACCAGGTTGCTGCGGTTGACGACGACTGCGTCCATGCCCGCAACGTCGATCTTGTAATAGTCAAAAAGCTCCATGATGCCTGAAGGTGTGCACGGCTTGAGGAGCCCCATACCGCTCTGGAGCATGCCGGAGTTGTAAGGGGTCAGGCCGTCCACGTCCTTGAGCGGGCTCAGCGCAGCGATGATCTCAAACTCGTCGATCTGCTTTGGCAGCGGAAGCTGGACCAGTATGCCGTGGATTTCAGGGTCGTTGTTCAGCAATTGCACCAGCTCGACAAGCTCGCTTTGCTTGAAGGTGGCCGCAAGCCTATGGTCTCTCGTTGCAATGCCAACTTCCTTGGCGTCGTTCTGCTTGCTGCCAACGTACGTCGCAGACGCGGGATCGTCCCCCGCCAGCACGGTTGCAAGGCACGGCTGAACTCCCCTGTCCTTCAGCCGTTCCACTGCCTTCTTCACCTTTGATTTGACGTCGGCTGATACGACCTTGCCGTCAATAATGCGCGCAACCAATCAACTAAATTGGACTTTGACGCATTATTTTGCTTTTCTATGTGTAAGCTCGGAACCGAGTAATTTTACTGTAGATTACCCACGAGTTTCTTATGTAGATCGGAGCCCATGGAAAGAGTAAGAAGAATGGCATATAGGAGCAGGACCGAAATCGCTTCGCGAATTCTGGAGTCGGCTACTGGTGGCACAACAAAGACCAAGGTAGTGTACAAGGTGTTCCTCTCTTATGCACAATTGAAGGAGTACCTTACTGTGCTTGAAGTAAGCGGACTGCTGGCATACGACAAGTGAGAGCATACGTACAAGACCACGCAAATGGGCTTGCGCTTTCTCACTATCACCAATTCGCGGCGGGGCATGATGGACGGGATTCCGACTACTTAGGGGCTCAAGAAGTAAAAGCGCCAGTTCCCCTTTTTTCTCTCAATTCTACCTTTATAAGCGATGTTTTTCAGGCGTTCCCGAAAGCGTTAACGATTCTAACCTAGTCCTTGTCAATCTCGACCTGCTCGAGCCGCTGGAGGGCCTGCATTATCTCTTTTTGCAGCTGGTCGATGCTCTTTTCCTCGGCCTTGAACGGCTTTTGATCAACTGGCGCGGCCTGTACCTTGGCGGCCTCGGTGATTATCTTTTGTACCTTTGCGTCAACATCGTCGTGAGCAACGCCGGACTTTATCTCCAGCAGCTTTTGATCGAGCGCAGAAATCTTGTTCTCGAGTAGCGATACAAGGTTGTTGCGAAGCTCGGTCAGGTCGGCATAATCTGCCACCGGCTGCAGATGACCGATCCTCTCGTTAAGAGAGTCCAGCTGCAGTTTGTATTTCAGCAGCAACCTGTCGCGCTCTAGCCTGTCTATCCGGCCTTCCTGATTTGCCTCGTAGACGTGGGTTATGGCCTCTGAAGCTAGGTTTTTCTCAAAGAGAAGCGAGAGTAGCTCTGCTCTGGCGGCGCCTGTGGATCTTGGCTGCCTTTTGTCGCTGCCTGTCGATCTGGACAGCCTCGCAATGAATGCGGCTGATATCGCGCCCGCAATAGACGAGCCGGTGATAATGGCGATTTCCGCGGACATTATGAATTGCTTTTGGCGACGCTATAAGAAAAGCTTTATGTTTGTATCAGATGACCTGCCGCTTAATCCAAGCGTACTTGCGCATCTTTGGGTCTGGATAGCCACACTTGGAGCATTGCTTTCCGCGTTTGTGGAACGAGTTGTGGCCACACCTTCTGCAGCGTATGTGTGTCTTTTTGCGGGTGAACTTGCCCATCGAAGTAGTGCCCTTCGTCATTTCTCAAACTACCTCTTGCAGCTACTTTGGCGGGGGCGAAATGATTACCACGTTGTCTCCTCTGACAACTATGGTGCCAAGGTCATTTGACTTGCCCTCTTCTAAGATTTCGACCGAATCTTCAAGCAACAGGTTCATGTGTTGATCGAAACCGTGCAGGTTACCCCTTATCACTTTTCCACCCTTCAATTTGATAAGCACAACTTTTCCAAGGCTCTCATCGAGAACCTTTACGGCCATATCTACTGACATATATCTACAGGTAAGCGCAATGTAGGCATATATTAAAATTTCATTGCATTTTCAGCCAAGCTCGGTTATCGTTTTGGCCAGCCCGGCGGTGATCTCTTTTATCCACTTTTCTCCCTTTGCAGCCGTGGCCTTCCTTGGGTCTCCCCATACCCCGTTGCCTGTTATTTTTGGAAACGAACCGGGGACGTTAGTGATGCTGATGTACGCCGCCTTTGACTTTGACAGTTTCTTGGAATTTGGAACCGCCCTGTCCATCCTGACAAGTTCCGGCGCAATTGCCAAGACGAGCGATGTTTCAACTTCGCCGGCGTGGTCAAACTCACTTTTCATCATGTGCCAGTAGTTTATGGTGTGAACCCGGACGTTCCCTGGCAGCCTGCCCAGAAGATCCTGCGCGATGTACTGCATCGCGCCCATGTTGCCGCGGTGGCCGTTCAGGATGATTATCTCTGTTACCCTGTTGTCGGCAAGCGAAACGCAAGCGTCGCAGATTATGGTTGAAAGCGTAGAATTGCGGAGCGACACGTTGAACATCGGCTTGTGCTCGAATGAAACTCCATACGAAATTACCGGCAGAACAAACGCGCCGACCTCCTCAGCGGCAAGCCTCGCAAGGTATTCAGCAATAAGCGAGTCAGTCGACACGGGCAGGTGGTTGCCGTGCTGCTCGAGCGATCCCACGGGGATTATCGCCCGTTTGGTTTTCTTGAGCGCGCCCCTAAAGTCGTACTCGCTCATGCCAAAGACCGGTACCGACATTGTGTGTAAAAGCACGCCTGGCCGCATTAACTACCTTTTGGTTTTCTGATCATCTTTGGCGTAGACCTTGCCCCAGTACACTTCGAGCTTGTTTTCAAGGTAAAGCCTCACCGCCTCAAGCAGCGTTGCGGCCTCCATCGCCTGGCCCTTTTTCTTGATGGTTTCAAGCGTCTCGCTCTTTGACACCTTGAACGACTCTTGGCTGATGATCGGCCCCTGGTCAAGGTCCTCCGTGACAAAGTGGGCAGTGCATCCCACTATTTTTGCGCCCCGCTCGTAAGCTTGCACGTACGCGTATGCGCCGGGGAACGCCGGCAAGAGCGACGGGTGGATGTTGATTATCCTGTTCGGGTAGCGCCAGACAAAGTTTGGAGTCAGGATGCGCATGTACCTTGCAAGGACTATCAGATCGGCGTTATATTGGTCAATCAATTGCAGGATCTTGTTCTCGGCGTCCGTTTGGTCAACATGGGCAACGGCGTGGAACGGTATGCCGGCCTCGTCCGCCATTGGCTTGAGCGTGGTGTCGCTTCCAATGATGACTGGAATGTTGGCCTTAATTTTGCCTTTCTTTTTAGCTTCGAGCAATTTTGTGAGGCAATGCGGCTCCTTGCTCACAAAGATTGTGACGTTCTGCAGCCTGTTTGGCTCCTGGTAGTGAACCTTGATCTCCATCGACAGCTTCTTGGCTAGTTGCCTCAAGCCGTCGTCCAGCTGCTTCCTGTCGATTTCTGCGAACGATGCTTCGAGCTGCATGCCGAAAAGGCCGCGAACAATGTTCTGGTTTATCTTTTCGATATTGCCGCTGTTCTTGAAGATAAAGTTGGTAATGTCGGCAACAACCCCTTTTCTGTCCGGCCCCACCACCGTGACTTCGATTATTGTCTTGCCTCTGGCTGCTGCCATTGCGGATTGATTGGACTGTAAGAAGATAAATAAATCTTCAGTTGGAACGTCAATGCTTAAATAATAGAGTTGTTAATTGAGAGCGTTGGACGTTACCGCTTCAACATCATCAGTATTTTTTGGGGTACCCTAGTTGATGTATTGCCACTCGAATTCTTCACTTCCCTGAGGCACAACAAATGAAGGCACAGCCAAGGCAACAAAAACAATCTTCTGCAAAACCAAGAAAAGACTACGACTACAACAAGCCGATAGGCAAATGCGTCGTGTGCTACACGCTCTCGGGCTGGCACTGCTACGACTGCGACAGCGATTTTTGCCAGATGCATTTTCAGGATCACAAGGAAAAAAAACTTTGCAAGGCCGCCTAATGTGGAGCCCTAGCCGGCCAAAAAGTATCTGTAAGGCTTTACAGATAGTTGTTCTGCATACCATAAATAAATCAAATGAACGCTTGTTTCCTGAACAACCAGAAAATGGCGTTGCTGGCCGGCCTGTCCGCGGCCATCATAGCTGGGGCAGTTCTTGTTCAACCATCCATATCTGCATTTGCAGCCAGCCAAGCTGCAACCGGCTCTAGCAGCGACAAGAGTGATCTGACAACACTTGAAGACAGAGGCGAGTTCGAATATTTCTGCGAGTTGCACCCCAACATGGTTGGAACGGTAACAGTAGACTAGCTCGTCCTTTTTTTCTGAAAAGCGCATATTGTATACACTGCATTACACTGGATGCCAATGTATTCCTCCTTATCATGCGCTGCGACATTGTCATCGATATGGCATCGAGTTGTCATGACTCTGGTGGAGAACTGGTGAAAAGAATCGGCGATACAAGGCTTGGAGATATTGAAGGGTGAAACTGCGTATCCTGCGACGCACTCTGAAAGAAAGGAGCTGAGCAATAGGCTATACACGATTTAGCAAAAAAGGTGCGGGGGGTGGGATTTGAACCCACGGACCCCTGAGGGACGGGATAACCCATTCCTGAGATCTTAAGTCCCGCGTCTCCAATTTTGTCAGCCTATTTGGCCAGGCTCTACAACCCCCGCCCTGTCAAGTTGCGTTAACTGACATGCGTAATTAAATCTTGATCTTTACGCGCGCTTCCAGTATTCCAACAAATTAGTTCTTTTATAGCAGCTCACGCCATTCCAATAATTATTATAGGGTTTTCCAACTGCATTAGATGCAACGCCTCGGTAGCTCAGCCTGGTAGAGCGTTACCTTGGTAAGGTAGAGGTCGCGGGTCCAAATCCCGCCCGAGGCTCTTTCAAAGACTAGACTGCATTCGGCGTCCTTGCAGTAAATATCTCTCTTCTTGTACTGAACAGTATCATAAAGATGATGATTTCAATGTCCTTTGCAAACATGTAACTGACCGCCAGAGAGTAATAGCCGTCCAGGCTCTTATATGCGCTTGCCAGCGTTATCGCGACTATCTCCACCGGCGAGTATTTTTTTAGGTTTTCAACCAGCTTTGCCTGCATCTGCTCGCTTGCAGTCAGCGCCCCAAGAGATTCCTCGATCTCTTGCTTGTTAAAGTCCACGATTATCATCCTGTCGGCATATTTTGCACGGCCGTATTCAATAAAGCCGAGTATACTGCCAAGGACTACAAGGTCACGAGGCCGCTGATGTAAAAGAACTTTTTCCGGTACCAGTAGCTGAGCGATGAGTTTATCACCTGTCGGTATTTCTGCAGAGTTGTGTACTTGAGCGTTACGTAGAAAATCGTAAAGGTAATGGACACCGCGCCGAGCGTGTCGATCCATGCAAGTTGCAGCACAATGCCCATCAGGATCCGCACGCCGATCAACACTGCGAACCATAATGCCAGAACAGCAATCTTGTCCTTCCCGAGCCGGTCAGTCCTGTTCTGTTCTAGCAAGGGTAGGTTCCAGTTCTCCCTCACTTTCTTATTAATTCTCTCACGGTGAGCATTTCCGCCCAGCAGAAATTTGTTCTATTAGTGCCGACTATAAGATTATTTACCTGAATCGGATACTTGTCAGCCGCGGAAATGCAAACGCGTGTATCACCTCAAGGGTGGGAATGGCGCGGAAAAGCTTTAAAGCGCATGTGAGCTCCCAATCTCTGTGTCCGTGCGAGAGATCAAGTTTGTTTATTCTTCCGCTGACCGGCCCAAGCTCAAGTCGCCCCACCTTGTCTGCGGCTTTCCAGGCAGCGGTTATGTTGGCAAGCTGGCTGTCGACCACTTGATACAGGAGCTGCCTGCAAAGCACCTTGTCGACATTTACTCCAGCTCGTTTCCGCCTCAGGTCATGATCAAGACCGACGGCACTGCCGATCTGATGAAGAACAGCATTTTCTGGTGGCAGGGTGGAGGCGCCGACCTGCTGTTGCTGACAGGCGACTCACAGCCGGCAAACCCCGACTCGGAATACGCGCTTGCAGAAGAAGTGCTGGGCATAGCGGCGCAGTTTGGCACCCAGCAGGTGTTTACGCTTGCCGCTTACATCACCGGCGTCTTTGTCGACAAGCCCAAGGTATTTGGCACCGCCACAGACCAGGAGACTGTCAAGGAATTCGCGTCGCATAACATTTCGATGATGGATAGCGGGAGCATAAACGGCATGAACGGGCTTGTAATTGGCATCGCAAAGCTGCGCAACATGAAGGGCATGTGCCTGCTTGGAGAGACGTCAGGCTATGTGGTTGACGCCAAGGCGTCAAAGGCCGTGCTTGAAACCCTGCTTGATATAATCGGCATCAAGGTCGACATGATTAATCTGGAAAAACGCGCAAAGGACACTGAAATGCTGATCAATACTATAGAGCAGCAGATGCTTGCAGGGAGGGGCGGCAAGCCGCTTGAAGGCCAGCCGCCGCAAAAGCCGCGCGATACTGGTTATATCAGCTAGGCCTTTGTCAACTTGCCGAACTTGCCTACGCTGATGCTGTTTTCGCCCTTGAACGTGTTGACGTAGCCGTTCTCTACCGAGATCCTGTCGCCTGCCTGTATCTTGTTTATGTCGTCGCCCCACAGTGAAAGCTTGATGCTTCCAGTTTCGTCAGAGACTATTGCGTCAGCCACTGTATTCGTGCCGCCTGCCCTCAGGTTAACTGTGCGGGGTTCGCCCACGCTGTCCACCTTGGCGACAACGCTCACGTTACGCATTCCGGCCTTCAGCTCGCTTATATTCATGTTTTTTGCTAAAGCTATATCTGATAATAAATGTTACATGCTGGCTACAACCAGCGAGTGCCCGCAGTCGGTGCAGACCAGCTTTAATCCGGCCACAGTCTTTTCGCGGACTTCATGCACTGTTTTTGAATGGCATTTCGTGCACAGCCTTGAGACGGTTTCTGGCTTGGGCATGTTAGCATCATAGTACAGGCAAAGCAAAATTTAACCTTTAAAACCGAGGCTGCCGCAACTATGAAATAAGGTTCCACTGGCAAGACGTGTGGGCTGGAGGGGTAGCGAAGCCCGGTCAAACGCGCAGGACTCAAGATCAATGCACACGGCATCATTTCTTCTCGCCACATTCAGAACTGCTGGATGAGCGATCCCGTCCCTTAGGGGTTCGTGGGTTCAAATCCCACCCCCTCCACCTCAATTCAGCTTTTTTTGAAGCGTGCGTAGTCGCAAGTGGCGGTATAGCGCGCCGGCTATCAACAGCGCGTCCGCTGCTGACGGGAACGGCATATTTATCCCGAGATCCAGCCGGCAACAAGTACACAAGAGCTCGGCGACAATCCAGAGCAAAAGTGCTGCAACTAGGATCGCGTGCGCGCCGCTCCGGACCTGCCGCCCTGTTCATTGACAACATGAGCATTTCTGCGCCGACAGAGATGGCCGCTGCCGCATTTATGGTCCAGTTGCTCCAGAACACTTCATTTTGATAATTTGAAAATGCAAGAAGTGGTGATCATGATCAGCCCGACTATACCTCCTACAATGTAGACATGCCTTAATCTTAGATTCTCAGTCTCCTTGCCTTCTGTCATACGAGTCGTCCGATTTATTTGCTATAGAAATATTACATAAATTGATCGTGGCCGTGTTGACTGCGGGTAATTAGCCTTATTTTTCTTGAACTGGATAAAACACAAGGTTCAAATTATTTTTAGCATGCAGGCTGCACAATGGCGCGCAAGTCTGCGGTGCTGATACCAGTCATAATCGCAGCTGTTGCAGTGGGCGTGCTTGGATTAGCGTTTGTTCCGCCCGATATCAGGGAGAGGGACACCGGTTTCTCCAAAGGCACTGTAAGGATTGACGACAACGTGATAACAGTCGAGATAGCAGAAACCGCGGCCGAACAGCAGAGGTGGCTGACATTCAGGCATGACCGATTGGCGCTTGACACTGCGATGCTGATCAAGCATGACAAATCCGACCTTTATGAAGTGTGGATGCTCAACATCGAATACAACCTTGACCTTATCTGGTTTGACGAAAACGGCAATGCGGTGTACATGAAAAAGGATGTGCCGCCGTGCAGCAACGTCGTCGAAACTGTCAGCTGCACGTACAAGACTACAAAGCAGGCGCTCTACGTTATGGCCGCCACTTCCGGCTTTATAGACGAACATGACATTTCCGTGGGCTCCAAGATGACAATCATCTCTGCCTAACTTAATTAGTGGCCACGGTCTAGTTATGTTGTTGAGGCTCACGCTTGCAGACAGGACCGCCAAACCGCTGGAGGAAGGCGAGCTGACCGATCTGCTGAACAAGCCGAACATTCTCCGGCTTGCTATGGTCGACGCGCGTGACAAC
This sequence comes from Nitrososphaera sp., assembly GCA_023250885.1. Classification (GTDB taxonomy): domain Archaea; phylum Thermoproteota; class Nitrososphaeria; order Nitrososphaerales; family Nitrososphaeraceae; genus Nitrososphaera. Next base: position 18,104 of record JAHEZV010000025.1, read on the forward strand.
ATGCCCCTTGTTCACCCAGTGTGGTATTACTACAAAGACGGAAAATTCTTTGCATCGGTCGACAGGGACGGGTTGAAGGCGCGTTCGCTCCGCAAAAACTCAAACGTTTATTTCCTTGTAGATATCGATCCTGACGACGGCCCGCCGCGCGGAGTGCGCGGCAAAGGCGTTGCGCGAATTATTGACGATCCTGACTATGCCACGAAGGTTACCACCCACAATGTCCTCCGGTATCTGGGGTCGGTTGACGGCCAAGTGGCGCAAAAACTGATCGGGATGGGCAAAGATTCCAGCGTCATCGAAATAACGCCGCGCTACATGGCAACATGGAAGTTCTAAGAGCTGACCACTTTTTTCAGGTCTTCGTAGGCCTCCTTCACTTCATCAATAGCGGCCCCGTCTTCTAGCGTAGTAATGTCGCCTATTTTGTCGCCGCTTGCAATCGATTTTAGCAGCCGGCGCATTATCTTGCCGCTCCGGGTCTTGGGGAGCTTGCCCACGAAATACACCTCGTCCGGCGTCGCTATCGGCCCGAGCGTGCTCTTGATGTGCGCCACAACCTCCTTTCGCAAGCCGTCAGACTGTGCAAAGCCTTCTTTTGGCACCAGAAACGCGATTATTGACTCGCCTTTTGTGGCGTGGGGCTTGCCAGTCACGGCCGCTTCGGCGATGGCCTTGTGAGAGACAAAGGCGCTTTCCAGCTCCATCGTGCCAAGCCGGTGACCGGCAACCTTGAGCACGTCATCTGCCCTGCCTAGCAGCCAGAGGTAGCCGTCCTGATCGATCATCGCATAGTCGCCCGGGTAGTACATGCCGGTGAACTTGCTCCAGTACACCTGCCTGTATTTTTCGTCGTCGCCCCAGAGCGTCATGAGCATCCCTGGCCAAGGCCTGCGCACCACGATGTAGCCTTTTGTACCGGGTGAGACAAGCTTGCCATTTTCGTCAACTATCGCTGCGTCGACTCCAGGCACCGGGAAGGTCGCCGAGCCGGGTTTCATTGGGATCGTCTCGATGCCTGTGCACATGCCGAGCATTATCCCGCCAGTCTCTGTCTGCCACCAGGTGTCAACTATAGGGCAGCCCTCCTTGCCTATCGTCTTAAAGTACCACATCCAGACCTCCGGGTTGATGGGCTCGCCCACGGTGCCAAGCAGCCGGAGCGAAGAAAGGTCAAAAGAGCCCGGGATTCCGTCGCCGTACTTCATGTACATGCGGAGCGCGGTGGGCGTCGTATACAGAATTGTGGCTCCGTGTTTTTCCACAATAGCCCAGTACCGATCGGGCTTTGGGTGG
>JAHEZV010000026.1 GCA_023250885.1 Nitrososphaera sp.
ATAGCGTTTGCCACGATGTTGAGCCCTTGGGTCGTGCTCTGGACAAGCACAACCTCGTCGCGCTGGCAGTTTATTAGGTGCGCCACCCTTGTGCGCAGCTCGTCAAGCAAGGACGTGATATAGTCAGTAATCTGCGGCGCGTCTGGGCCGGCCTCCGTGCATTTCAGCATGAAATCTGTCATGGCCTTGATCGTCGACAGGGGCGTCGGAGCGACAGCGCCGTTGTTCATGTAGATGGTCTTTTTTGTTACGGCAAAGTCGCGCCTTATCTGGTCGTCAATGTCACTCATATATTCAACCTCATGCAATAGTTCAGCAATTGTCCGACAGGATATTGAGCACGCGTGGCTTAAATACGCTGACGTTTAGCGACCCGTATGCCAAGCTGTGCTTCGCCGCGCACGTCGTGTCGCAGTATAAGAAGGTGATCTATGTCGACCTCGACACCACATTTACAGCGTATCTGAACGCGGGGCTTGTGCGGGCAAACAGCGTCGACATCTACTTGCCTTCCGAAGGCAGGCTTGTACCGATGGTAAAGGACGTGCTCGAATCAATGCGCACAAGCTCGCTTGTAATATTTGACTCTGTCAACAGCTTTTACAACCTTTTCCGCGCGCGGGACCGGACTGGCGGCTTGAACCACCTGCTGTCGGTGCTTCTGATGCTGCTTGTCAGGCGTGGCGTGGATGAAAAGATCCCGGTGCTTGCGACGAGCATGCTGCGCTACAGGAAGGAGGGCGGCTGGGTTCAGTCGCCGGCCAGCCGGAGGCTGCTCCAGCGCAAGAGCGCGGTCAGGCTGAGCGTCGACCTGATAGAAAGCGACCTTGTCGTGACAATAGTAGAGCACGAATCGATTCCAGCCGGAACGCAGGTCGTCTACAAGGACAGTCTGATCACAGTTTGACGTTTACCAGTATGAACCCGAGAAGCAGGGCAATGCCAAGCACTCCAAAGCCTGCGATAAGGAGCGCCTGCTGCACCTTCGGGTTTGTTGACCTTCCAGAGTTGTAGAGCATGAAGGTGCCGGCCATGCCGATGAAAAGTATAAGCGTAATGACTACCGTCTCGCCAATCGTCTGGGCAGAGCGCGTGGGAAGTATAAAGCCGCCCAAGCTCCTGCCCTCGATTATCGAGTTTATCATACCCGACGCGAGGGCGAAAAAGAATGCCAAGTACCCTACTGCAACTATCCATACAACTTTTGAAGTGGTGGCGAGCATGGCGTTATTATAACCCTTAAAATCCAGACTCTAAATAAACCTTCCATGACTACGCAGAAATGCGCCGCCTGTCATAGAAACGCTCTACAGGATAGCAAATACTGCGTGGATCACAAGCAGGCGTCTGACAGCGTTATAACCCAATACAAGGCGTGGGTTGACGCATATGGCGGCATTTCTTGGCAGGATTTTCTTGGCAAATTGTCAGCGATGCGAGAAACCGGGAGCTGGGTAAAGGAAGTGGTTGCCGTAGAATTGAAAAAGTAAGGGTTGGAGATCCTACATCTCCATGCCGCCCATTCCGGGCATGCCGCCCATGCCGCCTGGAGGCATCGGTGGACCACTGCCGGACTTGCTTGAAGCAATGACGTCGTCGATCCTGAGGATCATCGACGCTGCCTCTGTGGCGGACTTGATTATCTGCTCCTTGACTGCAAGCGGTTCTACGACGTCCAGCTTGCTCATGTCAGCAATCTTGCCATTCCTTGCGTCGACACCAGTCCACTTGCTTCCCTTGCTCTGCTTTGAGCGAAGCTCGGTGAGTGTGTCTATCGGGTCCATGCCTGCGTTCTCTGCAAGCGACAGCGGTATCACTTCAAGAGCTTCTGCGAACTTTTCTGCAGCCAGCTGTTCCCTGCCGGAGAGCGTGCTTGCCCACTCCCTGAGCTTTGACGCGGCGTAGGCTTCAGGAGCTCCTCCGCCAGCCACTATGGCCGGTTTTTCAAGGACGTCCTTTGACACCATCAGCGCGTCGTGCACGGACCTCTCGGCCTCGTCGACAACCCTCTGCGATCCGCCCCTAATCAGGATGGTCACGGACTTGGGGTGTTTACATCCTTCAATGAACACCCACTTGTCCGTCTCTACCTTACGCTCTTCAACCAGTTCAGCGCTGCCAAGATCCTTTGCAGTCAGGTCGTCAAGGTTGTTGACGACTCTTGCGCCAGTTGCGCGGGCCATCTTCGTCATGTCTGACTCTTTTACGCGCCTTACAGCAAGAATGTTGCCCTTTGCAAGGTAGTGCTGCGCGATGTCGTCCATGCCTTTCTGGCACACTACTACGTTTGCACCGCTTGCAACGATCTTGTCGACCATTGACTTGAGCATGCGGTTCTCTTCTTCAAGGAACATCTTCATCTGGTCCGGCGAGCTGATGTTTATCTTGGCGTCAAACTCCGTTTTTTCTATCTCGAGAGCAGAATTGATGAGGGCGATCTTGGCCTGCTGGATCCTCTTTGGCATGCCGCCGTGCACGACTTCCTTGTCAAGCACTATGCCCTTGATCAGTTTCGTGTCGCGGATGCTGCCGCCTGCCTTCTTTTCCACCTTGATGTCGTCGATGTCAAGTCGATAGCCAGAGTCGGTCTTTTCGGCGACCGAAGTGGCTGCGTTGACAACAATCTGTGCAAGGTCGTCGGCCTCCTTTGACACCAGCTTTGTCTGCATCGATGTCTTGGCTATCCTTATCAGCTCTGCCTTTTCGCTGCCCTCTATCTTTTGCGCGATGCTGTTGAGCACTTCAATTGCCTTTGTAGCACTCTTCCTGTAGCCGTCGACGATGATCGTCGGGTGCACGTCCTTGTTGATCAATTCTTCAGCTTTTTCAATAAGCGCGCCGGCAAGCACCACCACGGAGGTCGTGCCATCGCCGACTTCATTGTCTGTGGCCTTGCTGATCTCCACCATCATCTTTGCCGCCGGGTGTTGCACGTCTATTTCCTTCAAGATGGTCGCTCCGTCGTTTGTTATTGTAACGTCGCCAAGGGTGTCGACAAGCATCTTGTCCATGCCCCTTGGACCAAGAGTACTCCTGACTATCTCGGCTATTAGCTTTGCAGCAGTGATGTTGTTCTTTTGTGCGTCGCGACCCTTTGTCTGCGACGCTCCTTCCTTCAAGATTAACACTGGGACGCCTCCAGCTGATCCCTGTTGTATTGACATTTTCTCATATTCCTCCTAAAATTGTAATTTTAAAGGGCCTTTGCGGGATATTTTAAATTTGCTGCAAGGTTGTTATATTATTTCGTGAGCCTGATGCGGGCAATCCCGTTGAGGTACTGGATGTATTTCACCACGGGGTTGACCGCCGTCTCTGGCAGCCTGGCAGACATCTCGTATTTTCTGGTGCCGTGCGCTACTATCCTCACTTGCCGGCTGTCGGCGTCGTAACTTGCACTAATGTCGGATGCGTCTGACACGCCGCGGATCTCGGCAATGACCTCGTAATAGTCCTGACCCTCTATGACCTCTGGCGCGGCCGCCGCTACGTCCTCAATTTTCGGCCGGGACTTTCTGAACATCGGGCCCCTGAATGTGGGCCTGGCTCCTCCAGCGGTGGCAATGCCTTCCCTGTACTTGACAGAGTCTGGGAGCGCCCTCCACGCAAAGCCGACTGCGACGCCTGCAACAAAGCCGCCAACGTGCGCAAGGTACGCCACGCCGCCTCCGCCTGCCGGCCCCAGCTGGCCTACCACCGCGAATATCACCTGCATTGCGAACCATAACGGGATGTAAATAAGGACAGGTATGCGCACGGTGTAGAGGAAGAATGCTGCGATTACTGTAAAGATTTTGGCCCTTGGGAACATGACCATATAGGCTCCAAGGACGCCGGAAATCGCGCCCGACGCGCCTACTGCCGGGGTGCCTCCGTCGCCGGTTGAAATTGCGAAAGCGCTATGGGCGAGGGCTGCTGCCGCTCCCCACCCGATGTATAGGAGGATGTACTTTATCCTGCCGTACTTGTCCTCGATGTTGTCGCCAAAGACGAACAGGAAGATCATGTTGCCAATGATGTGGGCAACGCCGCCGTGCATGAACATCGACGTGAGGATGGTAGGCGCGCTAGCTGGAAAGTCGTTGAATAGCCTGTCTGGCACCGCGCCGTAGGTCATGAACAATTCCTCGACTGCCCGCTCGTCTGAAAAGAAACTTGTAGCCGATGCCTCCCAGATAAAGACGATGACGTTTATGGCAATCATGCCATAGTTCAGGTATGGCCTTCCGTGCACGCGCTCTGTGTCATCGTGGATTGGAAACATGCTTGCGCCCCGAGTCCAAATGTAGCATGTACTGACAAGAAATAAGTCTTTGTGCTATGAAAAGCCAAAGGGGTTTACGTTTGGCATGTCGCCGCCCTTCTCTCCGTGGGCTTTTCTCACGTGGCGCTTCATCCTCTCCTTTTCATCAAAGGTCATGTTGCAGTGGGGGCACTTCCATACTTTCTGTTCGTCGGCTTTTCTCCCAAAGAGTTCCAACGCGTCTGTGATCGTTTAACAGGTTGATTAAAGTTGCGATCCCGCGATAATGGAGGCTGTTGTCATAATTATATGACATATGAATTTCATAAATGAATTTATCGAGAAATTGTTGAAGTAGATTCGTATTTGCAAGCTTCCCTGTCGCCGGCGAGCCGCAAGCTAGTCGCGGTTAAAGCCACAGCCTGACTATTCCATCACAATCATTGTCAGGGTGGACTTGACACCGTTGAGCTTTCGGAGTTTCCACGTGATCGTTTCTTTCACTTTTTCCATCGTGTCTGCTTCAACCTGCGCCACAATGTCGTAAACGCCGTAAACCTGATAGACTTCCTTGACGCTGTCAACTTTCTTCAGGTCATTAACAAGAGAATCTTCACTTCCAAGTTCGGCATTCATCAGAACGAAAGCTTTTGGCATATGCCTGTTTTATCAAGTCTGATGTATAAAAACCTGATCTACACTTCATGTTTCAGCTTGCCTTCGTCAAACGGCTCGGCCTTTTCCCACTGGTAGTTGAACAGGTCGGCGCACCATTCAAGGAACTCTCTGTCCTCGCCGTAAAACATCATGTTGAGATCCGGCTCGCCCTTCATGTTTGGAAAGAGCACGCAGCCCTGCTTTTCGTTAAAGATCGTCATGACTCTCACCTCCGGCAGCATCCTGCGCTCAACTAGCCCCTTGCTGATGAAGTTGCGCCACCCGACTTTTTGGAGAAGTTGTATCCTGCCTTTTGGCACGACCGCGTTGGCTGAGAATATGTAGGAAAATTTCACGCCGCCTTCCACTCTGCTGCTGACAGTTTCAATGAGGTCGAGTGGCACCTGTGCCATTATCTCCCTGATGTATTTTTCTGACTCAGAGTAGAGGTTCTTCCAGCGCTGCAGGATGGCCATTACGCCGTGCACTATTTCGCAGCTCCGGAACGCGGCCATCCTCTGGATGAATTTTGGCGGGAGGTCGCCGAGGCTGTGGTCTAGGAAAAAGTCCCTGTTGCGGTATAGGAAATCGTAACTGGGGATTATCGTGACAACCGTCCTGCCGTAGGCCGTCAGCACTAGCTCGCCTTCCTTGTCCTTTGCAACGAGCCCCGAGTCGATAAGGCGCGTCATGTTCCGGTGGGCCTCTTGCATAGTGGCGTCTAGCTCTGACGCAAGCTGCGACAATCGATAGTTTTTCAGCCTCATCTTTTTCAGCATCGAGAGGCGGAGGTCGCCGGCAAGCTCGAAGAATAAGGACCCAACCTCCTCGTTGGGCTGTTGATCGGACATCTCTGCATTTACACACGGCACGGGTTTAAAAACATGTCAAGCACGTGAAGAGGCGATGCAAGAGCAAGAATTATAATTTGGCTAAACCCACAGCTTAGCCGTTATGGGAGACAAGAAATCCATTTCCGCGCTGGTGAGCGGCGGCGAAGCCAATGCAGGGCCGCCTCTGGGTCCGGCGCTGGGTCCGATGGGCGTTAACGTATTGCAAGTTGTGAATACCATTAATGAAAAGACCAAAGACTTTCCCGGCATGAAGGTGCCAGTCAAGGTCGAGGTCGACTCCGAGACCAAGAAATTCACGGTAGAGGTGGGCATCCCGCCAACTGCCGCTCTGGTTGCCAAAGAAGCCGGCATACCAAAGGGCTCTGGAACAGCTGGCACAAACTATGCCGGCGACCTGACGATGGCAAGCGCCGTGAAAATAGCCAAGATAAAAATCGACGGCTCGTACGCCTTTGACGTCAGGGGCGCAGTCAAGGAAGTCATCGGCTCTTGCGTCAGCATGGGGGTCAAGGTCGAGGGCAAACCTGCCAAGGAGGTCTTTGCAGACATTGTGGCCGGCAAGTACAACGACCTCCTGAAGTAACCATTTCAGCGGTACGTCTGCGCCTGCCGATTCCATAAAGCAGAGTCCTTATCCAATTTTTGCCAATAGAAATCATAATAACCATGAATAATCCTCTATAACAATAGCGTATTACATGCTTCGCAGCGTTTTTTGCCTTGCCTTACTGTTGCTGATAACCGCTTCCGTACTGGTGCCGGCGTATTCGATGTCGGCCAGGGAGTCCGGCCCGCTCAGTGCATTTTCAAGCAAGTCGCTGCCTTATCCGGAAGGCGCTGACACGGTAGCCATCAACGGCCTGCAGGTCGACAAGAACGCGATCAGGACGGACTTTGGTTCCATTGACCTTGGCAAACTCGAATATAACGGCAACGTCGGCAGGACGCTCGTCTACGGCTCCGGCAACGTTGTGGCTCTTGGTAACAGCGCGCACGTCGTGGGGCTGGGGGGATCGATGCAGCACGACCAGCCGCTTCTGGGAGTGGCAGTATCGCAATCGCCACTGTCATTAAACCTCGGATTTTCATATGCGGTCGACTCGCCTCTCCAGTTCGACTTTAGTGAAGATCAGGTAGACAGCCCCGGCAGACTCTCGGGCTCGTCGATAATAGGCTCTGGCAAGGTTTTCGATAAATACAACATTACCGGCAGCGGTGTGACTGTGGCCATAGTGGACACCGGCACCGACTTTTCCAACCCTGACATGATGCATGCTCTGGCAAGGGACGAAAAGGGCGTCCCATTAATGCTGGACGCAGACGGCCAAGGCATCGTGCTGACAAGGGCGACCTACGTCGCCAAGACAGACTCGTCTGGCAGGGTGGTGGACGGCGGCTACACAGAAGGAAACCTGCCGGAAAATATTACGTCGTGGGTCTACGTCAATGAGACCGGCACAGTTTTTCTCCACACGTCGCATGGCGACATACCCACCTATAACTCGCTTTATCCTCTGTTTGGCACACCAGTTGTAAACGCCACTGCAAGGGTCGACTGGATAATAGGGCACAGCCCAAGTGACTACATCCGCTCTACAAGCGGCATCTACCACTTTGGCGTAATATACCAGACCCAGCAGCAATTCGGGACAATCACGTTTGGGCTCGTGCCGGTGCTCATGGTTGACAGCGAGGAGCCCGGCGTGTACGACACGATAATCCCAGACATGTACAGCGGCTGGTATTTCTATACTCAGAACGAGCTTGCGCGGCTAGTGCAGAGATCAAGCGACATAGAGCACCTGTTCGTCCAGCCCTCGTTTGACTTTACAGACGACGTCCCAATCAAGCTTGGAGACGGCAACGAATTTCTGACGTACGACTACAACGGCGACGGCTTTCCTGACTTTACCGCGGGGACGGCCGGCGCAAGGGTAGTCGACCTGTGGCAGGCGGCAAGCAACAAGACCAAGCCCGAATTAGTGGAAGACACCGGCTACGGCGGGGTGGTTGTCGCAGACCTGCTCGAGCCGCTCGACCCCGCCGGCAACTACTTTGGCGTGATGTACGATGTGGCAGGGCACGGCACCAGCACTGCCGCCACCGTGGCTTCAGTCGGCGAGCAGCAGTACGACATTTATGACAACGGCACTAGATACGGGCTTGCCGGCATTGCTCCGGGCGCAAAGATAATGCCTGTCAAGGCGCTCTGGGCCGGCGACTCGCTGTACGGCTGGCTCTATGCCTCAGGGTTTGATCTGGGTAACGGCACGTGGAGCTACATTGGAGACCACAAGGCCGACATCGTCAGCAACAGCTGGGGCGTGGCGTCGTTCCCGCTCTTGCAGTACGGGCCAGGGTACGACATCATGTCGGTGCTCTCGTCGCTACTTGATGTGCCCGGCCTGCTCGATGATGATTATCCCGGCACGCTCTTCGTAAACAGCCTTGGCAACAACGGTCTCGGCTACGGGTCTGTGGGCACCCCAAACTCGTCGCCTCTTGCTATCTCGGTCGGGGCCACGACCAACAACGTGCACGTCGGCTACGACGGCTTCCAGAACATCACGCGGTTTGGCAATGCGACGACTTACTTTGACGACGTGGCAGACTTTTCAAGCAGGGGGCCGGGCCTGTTTGGCGATCCCAAGCCGGAACTGATGGGAATAGGGTCGTACGCATTCACGCCAACCATAGTGAACCTGAAAAATCTGGGGACAACTGCCGACGACCCTAACAACGACAGCGCGTTTGCGCTATTCGGCGGCACGAGCATGGCCGCTCCTATGGTCGCCGGCGCAGCGGCGCTAGTGATTGAAGACCTGAGGGCGCAGGGCAAAGAGGACGACCCGTTTGAAGTCAAGACTATACTGATGTCGTCAGCCGTTGACCTGAAGAATGACCCGTTCGCGCAGGGCTCAGGCAGAGTGGACGCGCTGTCTGCAGTCGAGCTTGCAGAGGGCGAAAACGGAAAGTTTTCTGCATACACCGAGGATACGGTTCCAAACGTCCTATCTGCAATGTCCGGTGCAATCTACTCGTACAACAACGTGCTTGGCATAATCGAGGGTGGTAAAGGCGTAGCGGAGAAGCTTGGCACCGAATTCAGGGACGGCCGGTGGTTCGCCGGCTACGTTGGGCAGGGCGACTCTGCCGCCACGAATATCGTAATTGAAAACCCCTCTGCAAAGGATATGGAGGTAGAGGTCACGGCTGCGATAGAAAAGCTTGTGGGCAGGCATGAAATACACAACGCCACGCGCCTGTTTGAAAAGGACCCCGTGCACAACTCGACCGAGTTTGGCTACGATCCAAACTATTTCAACATCAACGAAATCGGCAGCATGCCAGACAACGCGGACCTCATGGTCGCAAGGCTCACCTTTCCGTTTGAAACCTTCATGAACACGACAGACGTCTATGGCAACTACCTGCGCATCGCTTCGCTCTACGCCTACGACTGGGCCGACAGCGACAACGATGGCAAGGTGTCGTACACCGAGACTTCGATGATAAACAGGGGCGGCTCGTGGGGAACCGTGCAGGAGCTCAGGATATCGGATCCAAATGAAAAATTCAAGAATACTCCGCTGATAGGCGTATACCCAGTCCCGACGGTGTTTTCGTTCTGGCAGGGCGACAGGCAGATAAACTCTACTGCAATGAATTACACGCTTACGATCGAGTTTTACAACAGGCAGCCAAACTCTGCGATCACGCTTGACGGGGCAGAAGGAGGCAAGCTCCCACTGACCATTAAATCGAACAGCAAGGAAATGGTCAAGGCAACCATTGACGTTGCCGAAGAAACGCTGCCCGGCATTTACTATGGCTCGATACTGATCAAGCCTGCGGACGTAAAGGGCCACACAATGGTCATGCCCGTAAGCTACGTGGTCACGAGCAAGCCGGTGCCAAAGGACGTGCCGGTGGTGGCGGTGCCTGACGCCGGCGCGGACGAGCAGGACCTTGGCCTGCGTCCAAATGGCTATGTGGGCGGCCTGTTTGACATGACCTCAAGGTACTCGGCCGGCGACTGGAGGTCATACTACTTTAAGGTGGACGACAGCACGATAACCTCGATGACCCTTAAGATATCTTGGCCGCACAACTCGACCAGCGTCAGCGCGATGGCCTTTGGGCCCAGCGGCAGGATGGTGGCGTCAAGCGTGCCGGCAGGCGTGTTTGAGACCTTCGCCGGGTGGCCCAGCAACGACTGGCTTGGCATCACCCCATTTAGCGAGGGAGGCGCGTTCTACTTCAGCCAGAACGCCGGCGAGAACTCGACTCTGCTTCACGTCCCGGTGAACGGCACCGGAGTCTACTCTGTCCTCCTGCACAACACCGTGTTCCACGGAAGCAGCCTGTACGAGCCCCTGCAGGTGGAGGCCAAGTTCTCCACGATATTGCCAGACAGCGCCGCGCCAGCGATAGGCATAGACCTGCCAAAATACATCGGCGAGAGCAAACAGCACAGCATCCCAGTCACGATCACCGAAGAGAACCTCGCCGGCTATAACTATTCAATAGACGGCAGCAAGCCTGTCAGCCCAGACCTTGTGAACGGCACCTTTGATATGATGATCGATGCCGGCACGCTTTTGGAAGGGACACACACGTTGCGCATAGACACGTCAGACCTAGTGGGCCACGTATCCTCGTTTGAGTCCGAGTTTGAAGTCGACAACACGCCGCCGTCCATTGACGTCTTTGTACAAGATTCAAACGGCAACGTTCAAAAAGTAATGGGAAGCAAAGTCGGAATCTCGCAGGAATCGACGCTTTTATGGAAAATCACCGACAAGAATGGGGTCGTTGCGCCTAGTAGCGCAAAGTTCAGCTCTGGTACTGTGCCAACCCTGTCATCTTCAGAGTCGGTCAATCTGACAAAGCCTGAAGGCGCCTATCAGTATTCATTCGAGGGTGAAGATGTGTCAGGGAATACTGCAACGCGCGACATTGAGGTAATAGTCGACAGGACGCCGCCAACCACGTCGCTGTATTTAGCCAACACGAACCCGCAGGATCTGAGAGGCAATGCTACAGTAGTAGTGGGAGCCAGCGATCCAAACCTGCGTGGCATGACCCTGCAAATAGGTGACATGAAGAGCCTGAACGTCACCGGGATGAACAAATATGAGCTTGACACGTCAGAGCTCCCAGATGGCAATTATGAGCTGAAGCTTCTCGCGACAGACATTGCAGGTAACGAAGGAACGACAAGGATGCCGATAATAGTGGCAAACGCGGCGCCCCTGATCATGTCTGCGATCCTTATTGGCCTTGCGGCCGGCGGCGGGATTGCTAGTTTGGCGTGGTTTGTTCTCTCAAGGCGCCGGGCCTGACCACCAATAAATCTTAAATAGTAAATGACTCACTTTTAAACTAGAGACATGAGTGAGGACAAAAAGACGGCAAGCATGCACGCCGCCAGCAATGACCTGATCGAACTGGGAGAAAAGAACTTTGACGAAGTGGTAGGAGGAAGCAAGCCAGTCTTGGTGGACTTTTGGGCAACATGGTGCGGTCCCTGCCAGTTCATGCTTCCCATATTTGATAAGCTGGCCAAGAAATACGGCAACAAGGTGTCATTTGGAAGGCTGAATGTGGACGACAACCAGGGTGTCGCGATGCGCTACGACGTCTACGCCATCCCGACGTTCATTATATTCATGAACGGCAAGGCCGTGGACAGGGCAGTCGGCGCAGTCGGCGAAAAGGGCCTTGAAGGGTTGCTCCAAAAATACCAGTGATCACAGGTACCCGAACGTCGGGTCGCTCTTTCTTTTCATAGCAACGAGCATGTTCAGGATCTCCTTTTCCTTTTCGTTCAGCCGGTGGTTGAACCTCTCCAATAGTTGTTTAGCCTGCCTGCTGTTTACGTCGGTGTAAAATATTTCGCCCTCGGTTATCTGCCGGCCGATAGTCGGCTCTTTTATCGACACGGCTATCTGCATGCCGATAGTTGCTTCTTCAATCGCCTTGCCGCTGTCCTGGATCTGGTGCACGGTGCCGACCTTCCTGCCCTCTTCATTGATGACCTGCACCTTTTGCTTCAGCTTTCCCACCTGGATCTCTGCTCCAAAGACTGCAGGGTCGTTGCGCCGGAAAACAAACCCTTTAAGGAACTGGAACTTGCATATCGGCGGCAGCTCGTTGAACAGTATCGACTCCTCGTGCTCGCGCTGGTACGTCACCCAGTCCGTGTAGCTGCGGACAAGGTTGTAGATTATCCGCTCGTTGAAAATTTTTACCTCGCGATCCTGTGCCTCTCTCTGCGCATCGTCGAGCACCCTGACGCTAAACCCAAGGACAACCCCAAGGTACTTTTCGTTCTCTTTCACCGCGGATGCCTCGACAACGTCCCTCCTCGTGATGTTGCCAATGTCTGCCATCCTGATGGGCACGTTTGCCTTTTTCAGCAGGTCAGTTATCGCCTCAAGCGAGCCTATCGTGTCGCATTTCAGTACAATGCCTGTCGTTTCGGTGTTGCTCACGATCGCATTCTTTACCTCTGATTCGACAAGCGACTTTAGGTGTTCAAGCTCCTCCTCGCCCCTTTTCTGGTCATAAACATAAAACGGGCCCCCAGCCAGCACGCCTTCAAGGTCAGGCGATGTAATCTTTAGACCGGCAGCTGCGATGACTTCGGTGACTGGCTTGAACTTGTCGCGGGGGTCGCGCATCTCGTCAAGCGGCTTTGGAAGCAATAGCGCCTTTATCTTGGTGGCGACCGAGCCATCGCGCTTGCCTACAACTACAATGTCGCCGTGCCGCAGCGTGCCGTCAAGCAGTATGACGTTTGCCGACGGGCCGAGGCCTGTTTCCTCGCTGGACTCTAGCACTATGCCCTTTGCCGGCCCTTCATGCCATTCAAGCTTTTTTGTCATATACTGCTGAGCCAAGCCCACCAGCACGGCCAGCAGTTCAGGTATCCCGACGCCCGACCTTGCGCTGACAGGCACTATGGCAACTTCTTTTGTGAAATCCTTGACGCGCCAGAACGCCTCAGAGGGGAACCCAAGCCTTGAGAGTGTGCCCACGACGGTGTATGCCTTTTCGTCGAGCAGGGTCTGGACGCTTTCCTCCTGCTTTTTTACTTCTTCAGAAATAAACTTGCCAGAAGCCCGCCAGCCGGATACCATGTCGACCTTGTTGAGCGCCACGACAAACGGCACCTTGCGCTTTTTCAAAATGTCGATGCTTTCAATCGTCTGGGCTTCAAAGCCCTTGTTCACGTCCACGACGACGATCGCAATGTCAGCGGCTGATCCGCCGCGTGCGCGCAGGTTGGCGAAAACTTCGTGCCCCGGCGTGTCTATGACGAGCAGTCCCGGGATGGGCGTTTCTGCCTTGGCAAGCTTGGCGTACAGCGGGCCGGTTATCTCCTTGATGGTTTCAACTGGAAAAAAGCTGGCGCCGATGTGCTGTGTGATTCCTCCGACTTCGCGTGCCTGAACCGCGGTGCCGCGAATCTTGTCCAGTAGGGATGTCTTGCCCGAGTCTACGTGACCTAGAACAACTACTACTGGCTGGCGAATTTCCACTTAACCGAAAATGACTCGCGACTCTTTTATGAAGCTTTCAGGAGAGTCCGAGGCGTGAATGATGTTGTCCGTAAAGCCTAGGCCAAAGTCGCCCCTTATCGTGCCCGGGGCCGCCTCAAATGACTTGGTCGCCCCTATCATGAGCCTCACGGTGTTGACGGCGTTGTCGCCCTCGAGGATGCACGCGACCACCGTGCCCGAGCTGATGAACGAGACGAGCTCGCCAAAGAACGGCTTGTCTTTATGCACGGAATAAAACTCCTGTGCCTTTTCTTTGGTGAAATTGAACGACTTCAAGTTTTTTATCTGGAAGCCTTTTTCTTCAAATCTTGCCAGTATCTTGCCTGTAAGCAGGCGATTGAATCCGTCCGGCTTGACTACAATGAGGGTCTGCTCGGCTGCCATTTTTCATCTACTACTTTTTCGTGCGCAGGCCGCCCTTTGCGTAGCGTTCAGTCCACTTTAGCTTTCTCGGGTCGCGGCGGAGCACACGCAGGTTTTTCTTGCACTTACTCGAGCACGTCCACTGGATCTGACCGTCGTTTCTTACAAGCATGACTCCGTGGCCAGTTGTAATGTGCCTGCCGCAGAAGGAGCAGTTGCGTAACGATGCTGCTGTTTTGCTCATACTATCACCTTATTTTGCGGGCCTCCCGCTCGGTTTCCCTTAACATCAAGACATCGTTCATCCTGACAGATCCCTTTACGTTCCTTGTGAGGATGCGGCCCCTGTCCTTGCCTTCGAGAACCTTGACTCTAACTTGAATGACTTCGCCTGCGATGCCTGTCCTGCCGACGATCTGAATAACTTCTGCAGGAACGACCTTTTCTTCAGCTGTCTTGCTCATGTGTCAGGTCTCCGTCTACTCTTTCTTGGCCGCGCCCTTTAGGCTGCTGATAGAAGTGACGACCTGTTCCACGATGTGCTGGGCTTCGCCAGCATCGATAATCGTGGCGGCCGCGGAGCCGACGTCGATTCCAAGCGACATGCCCAGCTGCTGCTTGCTTGGGACAAAGATGAACGGCGCGTTCCTTTCTTCGCAGAGGATTGGCAGGTGAGCCACGACCTCTGGCGGCTCAACGTCTTCGGCAATAACTACAAGTTTTGATATGCCGCGCTCGATGGCCTTTGTTGTCTCGTTGGTGCCCTTGCGGACCTTGCCGCTCTGCTTTGCTACGCGTACTGCTTCGTAAACTGCGTTTACCAGATCCTTAGAAACTTCCATCTTTACGTAATATGGCTTACTCATTATTGGTATCACCCATTGGGATCATCTTTCTTCTGTAGGATAGCAAGCGTATTAAAAACGTTGTCTATGCTTACATCTTGGACTGGACCAGCCTGCGGTACTCGTCAACCTTCGAGTCAAGCAGCGACTTGTCCGTCGACTCGGCATACATCCTGATAAGGGGCTCGGTCCCGCTCGGCCTCACCATGAGCCAGGTCTCCTCGTCTATCCATATCTTGGCCCCGTCCAGCGTCTCGATCTTTTTCGGGCTCCCGTGATCTTTGCATGCTTGAACCACCTTGTCGACCACTTCCCTTGAAGGGCATGCAAACTTGCTCTTGTGCTGGAACGTCTTGGGCAGCTGCGCAATGTGCTGCGAAAACGACGTGCCGGACGCTGCGAGCATGTCTAGCGCGAGCGCGGTGGCCATCACCCCGTCCCTTACTTCGTTAAGCGCGCCGTACATGAAACCGCCGTTTTCTTCAAGCCCGAGGGGGCACTTGCGCCCCACCATTTCTCTTGACACTTCGACGCTACCGACCCTTGTGTAAACGACCCTGGAGCCGGCCTGCTCTGCCACTTTTGCGAGTACCAGCGAAGTGTTGACCGGGCAGACGACTTCTGACCCTTTGTGCCTGTCTGCAAGCAGGTACCTGACAAAGAGCGCGCCCGTCTTGTCGCCCATGTATATGGCGCCGGTGTCGTCGCAAAAGATGCTCCTATCGCCGTCGCCGTCGTACGCAACCCCGAAGTCGGCCTTTGCAGACCTGACAGTCTCTGCAAGCACTCCGAGGTTGTCAGGAGTCGGCTCTGATCCGCGCGCCGGAAACTCGCCGTCCATGTTGCCGTTTATCACGACCACCTTGCAGCCCAGGTTTTTGGCGATGAGCGGCGCGGCGACCGCCTGCACGCCGTTGCCTGTGTCCATCGCCACCGTGAATTTTCGCTTCCTTATCCTGTCAGAGTCGACAAGGGAAAGCACTGCTCCAATGTACCGATTTACAATGCTGTCGTCTACAGAATCGCGGCCGGTGCCGCCTATTTTCGCGAATTTCTTTGAATAGTAAACGTCTTCGACTTTCAACTCGTCTTCCCGTGAAATCTCGACTCCGTCAGGCGCGGTGGGCTTGATCCCGTTGTACTGGGGCGGGTTGTGGGACGCGGTTATCATGATGCCGCCGCTGTACCCAAGGCGCTTTGCAGCGTACTGCAGGCACGGAGTGGGGACAAGCCCGGCGTTCGCCGTGTCAAGCCCGGCAGAGTTGAGAGTCGCCCCGACAAGCCTCGACAAAATCGGGCTAGACTTGCGCCCGTCGTACCCGATGACAATGGGGCCCCTGCCAAAGTATGTGGCCATCGCGTAGCAGAAGTCAATCACCAGATCGTGGGTGAGTTCCTGGCCGTAAACCCCGCGCACCCCGTTTGTGCCGAAGAGCCGCGGCCTTGCGGTTTGCATCTCGTTTTCAGATGCAGCCATGCTATATAATTACTGTTACAGGCAGTTTTACATAGAGGCTCATGATAGATCAGTCATCAACTTTTCTTTTATTTCCGTGTCCCGAAGAAAACCCAGCTCTGCAATGTCGCTCTTTCAAGCGGTGAATTCCCTAAAATATGAGGCATTGAACAGCCTAGTATGTCCAATCCTGATAAGCCTAGAAGTTTACACCATACCTGCTGCCTCGCTGTTGATGGGCGAAGTCACTCTGAGCTACTTGCTCCACTATGGCATTATCCTCCCTTCGCCAATAAGCATCGAATTGATGGAATTTCCAGCTAAAATGATTTACATTTTGGAGCACAAGAAAATCACAGTCTGGAAGCTATCCTCTATCTACAGGCTGCGATTCTATGCCAAGCTGTCATGAATGAATTGTCAATTTATAATAATAGATAAATTTGGCTGCGGCTCTTGCAGCTTGGGCGGGGGTCGCCAAGCCCGGTCAACGGCGCAGGTCTCTTTCTTTTGCAATAAAAGAAGGGTGCGAAGCTTAGAATGAGCCGGATTGGTTCCTACAACCCTGTTCCTTAGGGATTCGTGGGTTCAAATCCCACCCCCCGCACCTTATCTTCGGGATACAAATACAGGGTACCGGGATGGCTACCAGGTGTATTGTCTGCCAACGACGGTTATTATAATTCTATTATTTCCTTCTAACAATGGCGATAAAGAACAATACAAGAATCGCAAGGGTCACTGCATAGAATATTACGTCATTATATGGCTGGTTAAACGATTCCACTACATCTTCCAAGTAATCAAAAAACGTCTGTACCGCGAATAACCCAAACGCCACGGCTGCGTAGACTATACTTCTAAGAGCAGTCTTTTTGTAGGCAGAGACCGAAAGACCCAGTAGCAGAACAGAAAAAGCCACGATAGCTATTTTGATTACCTGCACTATTGGTTCGTAGGGTTCGGCTTCAATTCCATTTACTCCTAATCCTGCACTGCCTGCACCTTCTAACCCTGTGTCATTCCCATCTTGTCCCTCTTCTTCGTCGGGTTCGTTATCAATTCCACTATCTATCTGCCGTATGATCGAAGACAGCACAAACCAAATAGACATTGACAGGAAATCTGTCACGACTCTTGACCTCCTCTTGACAAAGATAAAAACATCTCAGCTAACCTGTTGCTCCAGATGTCCCATGTTGATGGGTAGTACGTTCTTAGCATCGCAACAATCAACCCAGAATCGCCGCGTGCTCGATATCGCTTGTATTTACCATCTTTTTCTTCCCTTATCAGATCGAGATCCATCAATCTTCTCATGTGCCAATTTACAGATGCAGAGGATATCATGATCTTACCCGAAATTTCTGTATGAGTGGGATTACCTTGCTCAATAATGAACATGAGTATTTCTCTGGCAGTTTCTTGACTCAGAACCTGCAGGATGTCTTTTTCATTATCCAGCATCCCGGCTGGGAAATAGTATCTGTACAGGCCGTGCCTTGTAGAGCTGATTTTTCCGGCTTTTTCAAGCCTGTCTAGCTGATACTGAACTGTTCCCATTGCTAGCTCCAGCTCCTCTTTGATCTGCCTGAGATGACAGCCGGGATTCTCTCGGATATACCCATGTATCCTGCCAGACGTGCCTCCTTGAGGGTGTTGCGAGCCTTCATCGTCCACACTAGACCGACTCTCTCCCTTTCCCTACGCACCGATTGTTGTCCCGTTTACTATCATGACGGCAACGTCCAGGCACGGCTTGCTCTTTACCCATATTCGGTGCTCTAACTTTGGTCTAATATGTTCCGGTACAAGTACCTAACTGATTTCACATCAGCCTCGCTTGGGATTTGGGGTATGGTTAGCCACCTGTATCAGACTTCTTAATAAGGCTGGGATGACGCAATTCATAATGCAAACAAAATATCTCTTGACGTTTGTGGCAGTAGCCGTACTTGTCGGAGCGATAGTCTCAATGACTACCTCTGGCGTGCTTGCTGTCGCCCAAAGCAACAATACGACGATAGAAACCAACGGCTCATTGATTGACAAAATACTGGCAGAAAATGGAATTGAGGATGAGGAGGACGAGGCGGAAGATGATGAGGGTGAATGCAATGAAGATGATGAAACCGATTCAAATAGTGCTTCTAGCAGTAATAGCAATGAAGATGCAGATGAAGCAGGCAATGTAGATGCAAACGATGAGGAGGATGACGACGAAGATGAGAATGAACAGGATAATGAGGAAGAAGGAGGAAATGGCGCAACCAGTACATCAGCGAGCAGCAACAGCAGTGCAAAGGAGGATGACGACGAAGATGAGGAAGGAGGAGAGCACAACATGGCATTCGACCCATGCAACTTTAGCAGCGAAATCCACAACCCGTACATGCCGTTGAGCAAGTACGTTGGAAAGACGCTGACATTCGCAGGCAATTCCACAGAAGACGGTGAATTCGTACAGGTGGAAGAGGTGTGGACGGTGTTGTCCAACACTACCGAAGTTGCTGATGTTCAGACCCTAACAGTGAGAATCCAAGAGTATGAAGATGGGAAGTTGGTACAAGAAGCGCTACAATACTATGCTCAGGGCAAGGATGGCGTAGTCTATTACTTTGGTGAGGACGTAGTTGACGTGGGGAATGGCGCCGAAATTGAGAACGATGATGAGAGCTGGACCGTAGGTGATGACACTGCGGCACCGGGAATAGCAATGCCAGCAAGGCCGGCGACTGGAATTGGATTCGGATATGACTACGTAAATGTACCTGGAATTGCACACGAATTCAGCGAAATCAAAGGTCTGAACGAATCAGTTAGCGTGGAGTTCGGTTCATTCTACAATGCTTTAGTAGCAAACAACTATGACTTCAATGAGGGCAAAACTTCACAGGAATTCTACGTTCCGGGCGTTGGGTTAGTCAAAGAAGTAGATGACGACGAAGAAGTGGAATTGATCTCAATATCGTAAACAGCACAATTGGGCAATTCCACATTTTTCTTTTTGAGCCGCAATACGGTCAATAACTATAGGTGACTTCTAAAAACCTTCAGCATCTCATCAACAGAAACTGACAGGCACAGCTTTATCGCGGCTATCCAACCGTCGCCCTGTGAACAT
>JAHEZV010000073.1 GCA_023250885.1 Nitrososphaera sp.
GCAGAAGAGAAGAGACCAGCTTACGCTCGAGGAGAGGCGCATAAACGGCGTCAAGATGATCGTTCGTCAGGGGCTCGGGGTAAACGAGGTCGCACGGAGGCTCGGGGTCACCCACGGAATCGTCAGCCGCTGGTACAGCGCGTACAGGGACGGCGGCAACTCCTACGATGCGCTGAAGAGCAGGAAGCACACAGGGAGGCCGTCAAGAATGAACAGGAGACAGCTGGCGAACATCCCAAAGATTCTCCTAAAGGGTGCCGGGCACTATGGCTTCTCGACGGACCTCTGGACTGCAGAGAGGCTGGCGAAGGTGATTGGAGAGAAGTACGACATCCCGTACTCGCCATCGCAGGTAGCAAGGATACTCGACTCCATAAACTTCTCTTACCAGAAGCCAGAGGGGAAGGCGAGGGAATACGACGAAAAGAAGGTCCGAGAGTGGGTGAAGAACACCCTTTCGGATATAAAAAAAGTTGGAAGAGACTGACGGCGTTCTCGTGATAGAGGACGAGTCTGGCGTCTCGCTCATACCGTTGATGGGGAGGACATGGGCCCCGAGAGGGCAGACGCCCGTGATGGAGCACAACTTTAACTGGGAGCGCCTCTCGGCAATAGGCGGGATCACGCTTCAGGGAAGGCTATACTTCAGGATTCACAATGGGTCAATAAGGAAAGAACAGGTCATCGAGTACCTCAAGCAGCTCCTGAGGCACATTAGACGTCACATAGTGCTCCTGTGGGACGGCTCGCCGACACACAGGGCGGGCGCGGTCACTGACTTTCTGGAGCAGAACCGGCACAGGATAGCTGCATTCAGACTCCCCCCCCAGCCATACTACCCGAAGTTCAACCCCGTCGAGTTCCTCTGGTCCCACCTGAAGTGGTCGAAGATGAGGGGGTTCTGCCCAAGGCAGCTGCATGAGCTGCGGAAGAAGCTCAACGTCTGCGTGAACGACGTCAGGAGAAAACCCGACATAGTCCGTTCCTACTTCACGGCAAGTCATATACCCATCGGCCGGGGAGCCGAGCAGAAGCTGCTCAAGTACTGCAAGCCTAGCGAGGTTACGAAATTATGCGTTTATCAATAAGAGGCAAGACGTGCCCGCGCCAGCCGATGACAGTAGAATCCATCGTTCCAAACATAGGAATTGCAGTGAAGAGTCGAGAAGACATTGTCCAACTTCTGGGGGCGTTGCTTCCTGACGAGTACGTTCCATTTACAGAGACAAGGGAGTACCACTGGAACGTAACAGGCCCAAGATTCCAGAAGCTTCATGAATTTTTCAAGACCCTCTACACGCAGCTAGACCTAATAGTTGATGACGTTGCTGAACGTTTAACGCAATTGGGAGGCAAGACAGTTTCAACGCTGGAAAAGTTCGGAACGTTGACCAGAAGCAGGGAAAATGCGGGACAATATCTGGATGCCAACAAGAAGCTGTCAAACCTGCGAAACGACCATGAGGCAGTAATCCGCGGCCTGAGAATAGATGTAGATGCCTGTGCAGACAGGTATCACGACATCGGCACGAATGACTTTCTAGTTGGCTTGATGGAGCAGCATGAAAAGATAGCGTGGATGATAAGGGCACATATCGAAGGAGGATCATAACCTTTTTACATATTCCGTGAATTAGGTGAATCAAATGAGCGCAGTCAGCGAAATCATGTCACCGAAAAAGCTCGTGTGGATAGGCATCGAGTCAAGCCCGTCGGCTCTGGACGCAACTAAAGTGATGATCAAGAACAAGGTTGGCGCTGTTGTAGTAGCAAAATCCGACAAGCCAGTTGGAATAGTTACAGAGAGGGATATTCTCAAGAAAGTTGCTGCGTCAAGCAAGCCGGCAAAAGATGTTGCAGTGAAAGACATCATGTCCTCTCCCTTGGTAACTATCAAGGCCATCGATTCGATTGAAACTGCCGCAGCCGTTATGACAAAGAACAAGATCAAGAGGTTGGTAGTTCTTGAACAGGACGGATCTTGTGCAGGTGTTCTGTCTATTACCGACATCGCAAGAAAGCTGGCCAAGATACTCGCAAACGACTATAGCCGCTACAGCCACTTGGAAGCATTACTAGATCTCTAGGAATAAAAGAAAAAAAGTTAGTAGCTCTTTTCTGCCACTGCGCCCTTGTGGCATGCATAGCATGCCCCACACCACTCGCATACACGCGGAGTGGCTTCTCCGCATTTTTTGCAAAAGGTTTCCAGGCTGCGTTCTTTTACTTCATGGTAGCTGTGGGAAGCCCGCAACCTCGTCATTTACTTTACCTCGACTTTTGTTGCCTCTTCTCTGGATTTGGTCGGGCTCTTCTTTGGGAGCGCGACAACTAGTATGCCGTTGTTAATTCTGGCATCGACCTTTGACGGCACTATTTCCTCTGGAACGGGTATTTTGCGGTAAAAGGATCTATGAGACCTTTCTGTGTATATGTAGTCCTTTCTTTTTTCTTCTGTTTTCTGTGATTTTTCCGCAGATATTTCCACCGAATGACCCGTCGCCTTGACATTTATCTTGTCCTTCTCTATTCCGGGCATCTCTATCTGCAGCTCGTATCTGTTTCCCCTATCTGCCATGTCACACAGCGGCACCCGGGTTTCTCTGTCGAAAAGTGATGGAAACCTAAAGCCTGACTGCCACGGCTTCAGCGCGCTTTCCATTTCCCTTCTGAAGTTTTCAAAGATATCGTCCAGATATCCAAGTGGTTTATCTTGTTCTCTTTTGGCAATCTTGCCCGATTTTGTCATGCCGGCAATAGCAGCCTGTTTCTATTTGAAAAGTAGGTATGCAGTGCAGTGCAATGCAATGAACAGCTCTGACGATTACTCGTACATGCTCACTTTGACTGCTCTTATCTGCCCTATAGGATCGTCATTGCCTTGGTCATAGTAGTTGTATGTTGCCGCTCCTTCAGAGTAGAAGGTTAGGACTTCACTCTGGCCCCGCTTCAGCATTCTGGTAGATATGTTCAGCCCGTCGATGTAAAATGCATGGGGTACTTTGTCCTGGTTGATTACTGTAAGCTCCATTGCAAAGTCGCCTGTCCTCATCAATATGGTCGGGTTGACCTCTGCGGTTCCTTCGAGGCCTACAACCTTGACCTCTCCATCTACATTCCTGAATGCCACGGTAAATTGTGATTTTTCAGGAAGAAAGATTTGCACATGCCTGACAGCACCTCCGCTGATGAATACTAGCGCGATGGAAAATGTAGCCATCCCTCCTACCAGAGCAATAAGGA
The DNA here is from genome assembly GCA_023250885.1 of Nitrososphaera sp. Classification (GTDB taxonomy): domain Archaea; phylum Thermoproteota; class Nitrososphaeria; order Nitrososphaerales; family Nitrososphaeraceae; genus Nitrososphaera. Next base: position 3,244 of record JAHEZV010000073.1, read on the forward strand.
TCAGTTTGCCATCGCTGATCCTGCCTTCAGACTTTTGGGGCATGTTTTTAATAGTTCAATAGTAGTCTATTTGCAGTAAGAATACACCGTCTTGCATTGCAATAGGAGCATTATCGCAATGGAAGCCTACGATCAAGAGTGATTGTAAGACCGCGCTTTTCATCATCTTCTATAACACAGATTTCATCCAAGCTCATCGGAATCTGCGATATATTTCCCTCGCATATGGAGCAAACCTTGATGGTGCCTTTCTCATTTAGGAGTGTGTAGGACCAGTGGCAATTATCGCATATCCCCAGCGCAAGTGTTGGAAATTTCTTTCCCGTTATGCGGCTCTGCTTTGTGTTAATGTCTTCATAAGGAGATATCTGGCTTTCAGGCGAATCCAGAACTGCCTGCCGGCTCTTCTTCGCACGTACCATATTCACAATATGAGAGGACATGATAATTAAGCCGCAAGAATGCAGTGCAATGCAATAGAGTCCTCCAGCGTAAATATCATGTACTCCCTGCCAAGACCATGGCAAAACCAATACTGGTGCCGCATGACGGGACCGAAATCTCTGACAGGGCTCTCGATAAGGCCATTGAATTCGCAAGGGCCTTTAGATCGGAAATAATAATTGTGCACATAGTTGACAGCAGATTCGTTCCTCCAAGTGTAACCCTTGGTCTAATAAGCGAAAAAACTACGCTTGAAAATGCCAAGACACAACTTATCAGGATCCTAAAGACTGGAGCGGAGATCATGCTAAAGGGCAGGATTGAAGAAGCAACAGAAGGTGGAGTGGCTGCCAGATTCCTTCTAGGCGTCGGCTCACCAGCTGAGGAAATAGTGTCTATAGCAAACGCCGAGAAAGCGGAAATGATAGTGATTGGCAGCAGGCAGTTAAAAGGGGACAAATTGGTCACCTTGGGAAGCGTGGCGAGAAAGGTATCAGAAACGGCTGGTTGCCCTGTCATGATTATAAGATGACAGACCGCGTGGCCGAAAGGCCTGAACCTGCTTGAATTTGCCAAGACCAAGGTATTCGAGATTACAAATAATCTGGCGTTCTTTGAATACAGAAAGCGTTAAAGAAATTCAATGTGCAGCGACTTGATCTTTTTCCCGCCGGCCGGGTCATCTTCGAATTCAAACGTAAACCTTCCCTTCAACTTGTCTCCCTTTTGGAACGTTATCAGTGCCGCGACTCTGTTGGCATTGGGCCTGCCTGGTTTTTCGATTTTGATCGTTCGCTTCAGGCCGTTGCTGGCCATCATTGCGACCTTGAGGAATGGTTCTATCGAAGACCTTCCTTTCAATCCTCCTTTTATGTTGCTGAACGGCTCGTACACCACAGCGTCGTAGTCGAAAAGATCTAGGATGCTGCTAAGATCCCTGCTATCAATACGCCTGAAGTATTGCTGGATCACTTCTTCACCTGTAAGGGGCATTCGTTGTCTAGTCCTCGTATTCATAGACATAATTCACGTTTTTCCTACTCTCCCGAGTGCCGTTTTCATAAATAATCAGTAGGTTTGCACTGCAATGCAGTGTTATTCAGACTATGTCCTATCTTAGCACGACTTCGGCCACAGTCGTATTTGAGGTAGTGCTAATTTCAGCCCTGGCATTGGCCAAGTTCAGGAATATGAGGGCTAGCAGTTCTTTTGTAAAGAGCGACCAGTTTTCGCCCATCTCATGCTGTATTATAAAGACGTGTTTGCACGAGCCTTCTATCTTGTGATCGGATTTTATTCCCGACACCTTCATGTATTCTTGCAGGACGGACAATACTGCCCATAGGTTGTACTGCCTCTTCATGAAGAGCACCGAGTCCTTCATGAGTCCAAACGCCAGCTGTGCAGCCTGCTCTATGATTTCGTCCCTGTACCGGTCGATATCTTTGATCCCACTGCTCTTTGCGACTGAGATGGCTTTGTCTATCAGGCTTGACAATATTACCTTTGGAACTGGCATCACGCCGATTTTGTTTTCATATCGGTCCCATTCGGAATACCTTTTTAGTATCTGGTTTATGAGCACATTGAGAGAGATCTCTCTGTTGTCCGCCTCCGCCTGGAGTTCGTCAATTACCGAAGAATCCAGCCTGAATGTCACACTACGGGTCTTTTTGGATCGGGAGGCGGCCTCAATTCCGCCATCAATGGAATCCGCAACCATTATCGGCCTACTTAGATGAACAGTATCTAAAAAGCATTCCATTCAGAGGCTAGCTTACCACCGGCGCAGATCCCCTTCTAAGAGGCCGCTCCCAAGGTGCAGCCTGTCGATATGTTTTGATAGGTCCTGCTTGTTGTCAAACTTTGATTCGCAGTAGGGGCAGACTACTGTGCTTGTCGCAGTTGGTAGTTCCACATCTATCAGCTCTATGCTCTTTTCGTGCGAATCTCCTATGATCGACTTGAGCGTTAGCATCCCGACAACTTTCCCTCCCTTTGCCACGGGCATCCTCCTGATGCCATTCTTTCTCATGAGAACTACCGCGTCCTTGACAAGCGCGGATTCATCAATAGTTACGAGTGGCGAGCTCATCACCTCCTTCAGAGCTGTCTTGAACGGGCTCCTGTGCTCCGCGACCACCCTGTAGAGAACGTCCTTCTCAGTGACTATTCCGACAGGCTGCATAGCAATAGTCCTGCTGACAAGGACGCTTGATACACCCTTTTCCCGCATCGCCCTTGCAGCATCGGCAACACAGATGGATTCGTCCAGCACTACAACGTTGGTTTCAGCAACGTCGAGAGCCTTCTTGTCAGCATATTCCTGATACATGGTTCAGGATGCCCGCTTCAGTCATATATTGTGGATGTTTGCAGTGCAATGCACAATATTCCTAGACATAAAATACCATGAAGCAGAACAAGGTGGTATGAGCATCGAATCGATATTCGTTTCCAATATCATGGTCAGGGACGTAAAGACAGCCAAGGAGAGCCAGACCGTCAAGACGGTCGCCAGAATCATGACAGACAATGATATCGGAGGCGTAGTTATTGTAAAAAACGGAGATGCAAACAATCCGGTAGGCATAATCACGGAAAGGGATATTGTCCGCGTGGCAGGAGCTGAGCAGGTATTGACCCTCCACATGCCTGCGCGCGACATAATGACCCAGCCGATCATTACAATAGACGCCAGAAGTTCTCTAAAAGACGCACTCCAGCAAATGGAGCTGAACAACATCCGCAGGCTGCCGGTGGTCGACAAGGAGAAAAAGATGATTGGGATAATCACGGACAAGGACATATTCAGGGCAATCATGAAGAACCAGTCGCTGGCCGCAAGCTTTTGTGAAAGCCTCATGGTTGAATACAAACCGGTCTATGAAAGGCTTAGCGAATTCATGTTAGGAGAAATGCCGATGCCAGGAGGAAAACCGAATGAAGATTTTTGACTCTACAATCCATGTTGGACGTGGCATAG
>JAHEZV010000074.1 GCA_023250885.1 Nitrososphaera sp.
AACAGGTTCAGGAAGTTGCTTGTCAGGTATGAGAAGAAATCAGATAACTATCTTGGGCTGGTCCAGCTGGCTTGCTGCATGATTGTCTATAGGAGGATATTACTGGGATAGGCTCTAAGTGCAAACTTGGCACGTTTGGGATATCCTAGAAGGTACTTTACATGGTCAAAAAATATGATAAACGAGGAAATGGTGACAAACTAAGAAAGGAAATTGTTCGGCGGCAGCGATGATGCCAGACTTTTGCTATCTATAATCAGTGTTGCAATACTCATTCTTTCTTTGTGGTTTCTCAGCATTATTCTTGCACTATTCAGAGCATGATGTAACAGGAACGCAAGAAGGAATTATCAGAATTGAGATCGATTCACTTAGGAAAAAACAACAGTACCGTCAAACCCTGCGAGGCAGTTGCGAATTTATTTATCGCTTAGAGAAAATGTTTCATACAACCTGTATGATCTGACTTTCTTAACAAGAGGCTCATTTTTAAGAGGCACTTTTTAGATATTCAAATTGTAGCGAGGGCTATCGTAATATTCATAATGCTATTCATTTTCGGAATCTCCAACCTCGATGAAAGCTGGATTCATGTCTTTACAAATACTCACTAATCTTTCAGTATTGCCTCGATCTTGGTTACAACTCCATTTGGGTTCATGGCAAAGACGATTATCATTGGTTCTTTGCCGATGTCGCCTTTGTGATACACTACCTCTGCTCTTGGGCTCTTTCTGAGAGCTTGGATTGTTCCCCAATACACACTCGAGCCTTCCTTTTTCTTGATGCCTTTTGGTTCTTTGCTCCTGTCATAGCTTGACACTGAAAAGAGCGACCTGCATGATTTCAAGAGCCTTTCATCGAACCTTATGTTAATAGCTGACCTAAAACTAGGGTCCACGCGCATGTACGCCAGTATCGCCGATGCAACATGTCGCGATGCGCCAAACTCGATGTAGGACGCAGGCCCGGCAGTATTGCCGATCTTTACTATTCTTCCTCGGACCCCTGCAACTTCTGATACGTCCTTCGCGTCAGGGAGCGCGTATGCGAAGTTCGTCTGAGTCTCTGGTATCAAATGGTAAAAGCCTGTAATAGCGCTGACGTGCTCAACGGCATGCTGCAGTTCTATCAGCACGTGGTAGCGGCTGGCGTCGCGGTAAATTGCAGAGAGTGGGTTTGTGACGGGCAGGCCCGTGCCTACCTTGACGGCGTTTTTGATGGCGACGTGGACATATTCGTTTGCCATCCTGCACGCATCCTCAAGAGCTGTGCCCTTGGCAAGGTATGCTGTAACTGCAGACGAAAAGTTGCATCCCGAGCCATGGCTTTCCTTTATTTTTATCCTCGGGTTCGTGATCTTGGTGATCCTGCCCATGCTGTCAAGCAGCAGGTCAGTGACATTGAATGCTCCAAAATGGCCGCCCTTGACAATGACGTTTTTTGCACCTAGTCTTTTGATTCTTCTGGCCGCTTCTATTCCACCACTTTCTGTCTTGATTTTTATTCCTGCTAGCTTTTCGGCTTCAATTCTGTTGGGAGTTATTAGCGTGCATAGCGGCATCAGCTTTGACACAAACGGGTCAAGTGCATCATCCAAGAGCAGCTTGGCTCCTGTGCCTGCCGAAAGAATGGGGTCGAGCACGATCGGAACTTTTGATTTTTTGAGCGATCCATGCACGGAATCTATTATCTGCCTGCTGTAGACCATTCCTATCTTTATGGCGTCGGGCGGCATGTCTGTTATGACGGACCCGATCTGCTGCTCTACCATTGCCGGTGACACTTCGAATATATCAGCCACCTTTGTGGTGTTCTGCGCGGTTATCGCCGTAATGGCGGTGCATCCATAAACGCCGAGGGCAGAAAAGGTCTTAAGGTCTGCCTGTATGCCCGCGCCTGCTCCAGAATCGCTACCCGCTATTGAAAGTGCAATCTTCAAGCAAAGTGATAAAAAATGATAGACTTATTCAGTCTATCGGATTTACAGAACGTAGTTGCAGAGGCAAACACGCTTGGCGCAGCACACACACTTGCTGCTTCCAGAGATAAACTCGCAATACCTGTTATGTGTTTCACAGAACACTGATCGCCCCGACTCGATTTCCTTTGTTATGGTCTGCACGCCTACATATTGCAAGATGTTGGGTTAATCTAAAGAGCAAGCTAATTTAGACACACAAGCTAGCTGACTTTAGTTGTGCCGGCGCCTCAGGTTTGCATCGCCGATTCCACGAATGCATAGATTATTAACATGAGCTTATCTAATCAGTAGAGTTTGGCATTATTCAAGACGCCAGAGTGGGGAATCAAGCCAGTTCAGGATAAGCACAAGATGCTTGGCGGCCTCGACTACTTTATCCTGTGGTCAAGCCTGGGTGTGGGGCTACTGGTTCTATCTGCGGGCTCGTTTCTTTCTGCTGCTAGCTTTTTCGACGCGATCCTTGCGATCATTGTGGGATCTGTTGCCGGCTCAATTCTCCTTGCGCTTGCCGGTAAGATAGGAAGCGACCACGGCATACCTTCACTCATTACGATGAGGCCGTCGTTTGGCATCAGAGGTTCGTACCTGCCTGCAATATTGAATGTCATGCAGCTGGTCGGCTGGACAACATTTGAGATCATGATAATGGCAAGGGCCGCAGAAATGCTTGCCGGAAATGTAATGCCTTACTATTTCTGGGGGACAATTTTTGGCGCGCTTGTGGCACTGCTCGGCATAGCCGGGCCACTCAACGTCGCAAGGCAATGGCTTGGAAAATTTGCAGTATGGATAGCTTACGGCACGTCTGCAATAATCATCGTGAGCCTAATCAATTCTACCGACATGACAGCACTAATCTCGTCGCCGGGAGAGGGCATGTCGTTCTTTTCCGCTCTTGACCTCGTCATAGCAATGCCGGTGTCATGGATGCCTCTTGTAGCTGACTATAACAGGTTTGCAAAGAAGAGCAAAAGCGCGCTTTGGGGCACCCTTGCCGGATTTGCGATGACAAATATACTGTTCTACTTTGCGGGTGTGCTACTCGGAACATCGGATGTCATTGGCATCATTGTCGCAATACAGGCTATTTTCTTTGGATTCTTGATGTTGCTCCTTATAGTTGACGAAGCTGACAATGCCTTTGCAGACGTCTACTCGGCCGCCGTGTCAACACAGGATATTTTTTCGAAAATAAACCAGAAGTACCTGATAATTGGCTTCACCGCGCTCAGCGCGATACTTGCGATGGTCGTCTCTGTCCAAGACTATGAAGTGTTCTTGCTCCTGATAGGAGCAATCTTTGTGCCGCTCTTTGGAGTTGTGCTCACCGACTATTACATTGTAAGGAAGCGAAAATACACGGAGCAAATGCTTTATTTGCGGCAGAACCGGCTGGGAATTGGCACGTCTGCAATAATCGCGTGGGCCATTGGAGCTCTGGTGAACTACCTGCTGTCGCCGCTATCTCCGATCTACATGCCGCAGCTACCGGCTATCGGCGCGACAATCCCAAGCCTCGCCGCGGCTTCGCTCATTTACCTTGCAATAGCGAGAATTCGGCCACAGAAAAAAACGGCAGCTAGCTCAAGAACTTGACTGGGTGGAATCGCGTAGCAACCACGATGACCCCAATCGATGCGACTCAGGAAATGTTGAGCAGCAACTCAGGTACCATAATGACGATCTATCAGAACTTGGGCAGGTACAAGAAGAAGACGGCGCCTATGGTGGCCACCGCAGCGGCCTTGATTCGAAGGTAGAGGACAAACCGCGACATTCTCATTCATCCTTCCGAGCGTCCCCGAAGAATATACACGCGAGTCTGTGCGCGCGCACTACAGACAAAACATCAAAAAACCATGCACCGCCGCCTCACGCACACTTCAAACAAACGACACCACAATTCACAAATATGAGTTGCCATTGGCGTATCTGAACAATGAGAACAAGCTGTGAGAACTGCAACAAGCTAGAGACAAGCCTAATAGAATTCAATTCTGTCTTGCTGTGCCCGGCTTGTTTTGACAAGGAAGTCCAGAGGATATCTACAGCTGTCATTAAACCATGATGTCATCTGACAGAGGTGAACTGGCAAGCAACAAACAAGAATTTAATTTATAAATAGCGAAAATCGACTGTCCTATTGCTGGAAATATTATGAGGTTACTGGAATATCAAGGAAAAGAACTTTTTGACCAGTACGGAATGAGGATACCAAGGTCGCACCTTGCGCACACCGTACAGGAGGCAAGGGAAGGCGGCAGAAAGCTTGGCTATCCACTAGTGCTCAAGTCGCAGCTTACAGTCGGCGGCAGAGGCAAGGCCGGCGCTATTGTAAAGTGCAAAAGCGGATCCGAGCTTGAGCCCAAGTTCAACGAGTTATTGCACAAGAAGGTCAAAGGCGAGCTTCCGCGCGGCATCTTGCTTGAAGAAATGGCAGACATCAAAAAGGAGCTCTACCTTTCGCTTTTCCTGAACAGGAGCAAGCGCTGCTATTCCCTGATAGCTTCTGCCGAGGGAGGAGTCGAGATTGAAAGCGCTGGGAACAAGGTGATGGTCGATGTCCCAATAGACGGCCTGACAGCATATACTGCAGAGGAAACTGCATCAAAGCTGGGGCTGAGCGGCAGGACCGTGGTGTCGTTTGTCGACCTTACGACAAAGCTGTCAAGGCTGATAAGCGAAAAAGAAGCCGAGCTGGCAGAGATAAACCCCGTCGCGATTCTCAGCGACGGCTCGCTCATGGCGCTTGATGCTAAAGTGATTATCGATGACAACTCGTTGTTCCGCCACCCCGAGCTGAAAAAGTACGAGCATGTCTCGGAACTTGAAAAACAGGCCGAGGTAAGCGGCTTTTCTCTTGTCGAGCTGGATGGCAATATAGCAATAATTGGCAACGGTGCAGGTCTCGTGATGTCGACCCTTGACATGGTTTCCGACGCGGGTGGCGAGGCTGGGGCATTCCTCGACTTTGGGGGAAGGGCTACCACCGAGACCATTTACGAGGCGTTGAAGGTGATAAGCAAGATCAAGCGAGTCGACGCGATACTCGTGAACCTATTTGGCGGCATTGTCAGGACTAATCTTGTCGCGCAGGCAATACTGGACGCGTACAAGAATAACCTGATAACCGTCCCCGTGTTTGCAAGGATTTCCGGCGCCGAGTCAGAGAAGGCAAGGGCAATGCTCAACGGGAGCAGGGCGAAGCTCTATAATACGGTCGAGGAGGCAATACAAGCCGCAGTCGCGGCCGTAAACAGGTGATCAAATGACGACGATAGAAAGGACATTCAACATCTTTGACATCCTCGTCGGAAGCAAGGGCGACAAGGACTTTGGAAAAAAGCCGGTGGTGATACAGGGCATAACAGGCAGCTACGGCTCGACGCACACACGCCTTATGAAAGCATACGGCACAAACATTGCCGCAGGCGTGACGCCGGGCAAGGGCGGCCAGAACTTTGAAGGCACGCCCGTGTACGACTCTATGGCAGACGCAGTCGGGGCCACCGGCGCGCAGATATCCGGGATTTTCGTCCCGGCGCCGTTCTTCCTTAAAGCGGCCGTCGAAGCGCTTGACAGCGGCATAAAGCTGCTGGTTGCCATACCAGAACATGTCCCAATCAGGGACTCGATAAAGGTTCTAGAGCACGCAAGGAAAAAGGGCGCGAGGATGGTCGGGCCAAACACACCCGGCGTAATCGTGCCAGAAGTCATGAAAGTGGGCATCATGCCGGCCCAGCCCTTCAAAGCTGGAAGCACAGTCGTGTTCTCACGCAGCGGAACCCTGATGTACGAAGTCTCCTACAACCTCACAAACAAAGGCTACGGGCAGAGGCTGTGCCTTGGAATTGGCGGCGACCCTATAAACGGGACGAACCTCATAGAGGCGTTCGACCTTATCCTGGACAGGAAGGATGTCGACTCGGTCGTTGTTGTCGGAGAAATAGGAGGCGACGCGGAAGAGCAGCTGGCAGAATACATCATGAGGACGTCGTTTAGCAAGCCGGCCATTGCCTACATTGCAGGGAGGGCAGCTCCAAAGGAAAAGAGGATGGGCCATGCCGGCGCGATAGTGTACGGCAACTATGGGTCCGCCGAGTCAAAGGTGGCCAATTACGCAAAGGCCGGCGTGCCGGTGGCAAAGCGCCCGGCAGAAGTGCCTGAGCTCTTGGCTAAAAGACTGAAAAGATAAGTCAGTGCGGCGCTTACTGCCCGCTCTCCTCGACAGTGCTGTTAGGCTCGCTGCCCTGCGTAACATTGGCAGTAATATTTTCTTCTACCGTCATGCTGTCCCTCTGACCTTCCTCACCTGTGTTGTAGACGGCAGCAAAGCCCAAGAGGAGCCCCAAGACCGCGAATGTCAGTATAAAGAGTACCACCCTTGACCGGCTCTGTCGAAATCAACCGTTCTTTACCAGCTAGTCCATAAAAATCCATAGATCAAGCTTTCTGGTAGAGTCATACCATAAGCCCAATGAAAGAATCAAGGTACGTCAGGATGGCCAGAA
>JAHEZV010000075.1 GCA_023250885.1 Nitrososphaera sp.
TATTTCACAGCTATGATCCTGTGTTCCACGAGTGGTGCCTTGACTACTTCCGCTACCGGTGGTACGGCTCTGACATTTTCGACGAAAGCAAATTGAAAGAAATCTAGCTACTTCATCCAGTCTATTGGAATGTCCTGGTACATGCCGTTTGGCAGAATGCGCCTTATGGAAATTGGGAGCGCCTTGTGGTCTATTTCTGCTACTGCGAGCATGATCGAGCTCTTGGCCTGCTCGGGCACCTTGATGAGCGGCGGCGCGCCAAGCGACAGCTGGAGCGATCTCGAGCCAGTTATCCTGGCGCGTTCAAAGCGCGTGAGCCAGCGTGGGCCAATGAGCACCTTGCTCCCCTGGGCCGCGATTTCTTTCAGCTCGTACTCGAATTCTGGATAAATGACAACCTCGTCAGTAGGCCGCGACGATTTCTTCGACGCGATTAACTCCTGCACCTGCTTTCTGGAAGCAGCGCCCTTCTTGTTCTTCTTAAGGGTCTTCGGTGCACTAGCCTTCTTTGGTTTAGCCTTGGCAGTCGAAGGCTTTTTGGGTGCAGCATGTTTTTTTGAAGAATGTTTCACTACCAAGAATAATGGGAAAAATAATAGCTATCTAATTAAATGTTTGCCCTAATTCGTTAAAAACAAACACTGGGGCTATATTATTCTGACATTATTATGATACAGCATCTTGTATTTATGTTTCGCTGCGCTTCCTCATGATGTCGCGCCTCTTCTCGCTATACTTGCCGCTGACATCGATCCTGCCCTTCCTCGCCGCCTTGGCCAGCTTCCTCGTTTCCCTGTACGACTTGGCATTCTTTACCTTGAGCATGATCGTCCCATGAGATCATCGCTCTTAAGGGGAAACATTTTCATAAGATCAAAAGCGCATCGACCACTATGCAGCAAAGAAGCCCCGCCGGGTCGGTCTCCAGATTCAAGTTGACGATCGAGATAGCGAAAAAGGGTTCCGCGTCGGCCGAGCTCGTGCGCCACCTGGCCCCGCTTACTTCAAACGCGATACTGAAGAGCCTCCCGCTGCAGGACAGGGTTCATCGATATGCGGACAAATTTGTCTATATCGAAACTGGCCTTGTCATCGGCGCGGAAAAGCAGAAGACGCAGTTTCGCCGAGGCGATGTAGCATACCTCACGTCAAACGGCTCGATATGCGTGTTCGTGCAGGGCGTAACAGTCCAGCCCATGAATCCGCTCGGAATGATTACCGACAATATTGAAGTCGTCGAGTCAAGCCAGCCCGGCGACGTAATGATCGTAAAAAAGCCTTAGTGCTTGACCAGCTGATAGACCCGATGGCCGCTGTATCCGCCTACAGACTTTATCACCCCCTTTTGCTCAACCGACCTGATGAAAGCGCCGGCCACAGAGATTTTTACTCCAATGTTTCTTGCAAACGCCTGGGTCGTTATCGACTTCATGCCCTGCAACGCCCTCATGCCTGCGAGCTCTTCAACAACCACGGCAAGCTTTTGCTTCTGCTGTGGCTTCGCCTTCTTTTCCTCGGCAGTCGGTTTAATCTCTGCTCCCCCAGGCCCCACTTGCGCAGTTTTGTCGGAAGAGCCAAGCGTCTTTTTCTTGTTGCCTCCCATGTCTCTATTCCCTAGCTTGCAGCCCTTTAATATTCATTAAGATAAGCTTTAAGCGCACAGGGGGTAGAGCTGGAATACCTTGGACTTCAAACCCGTTGTGGAGGCATTTGAGCAGATGGAGCAGACGTCCAGTAGGCTTGCACTCACCGAATTTCTTGTTGCCCTCCTCAAGAAAACCCCGCCCGTCATGATAGACAAGGTGACCTACCTTATACAGGGCAAGCTTTACCCGGACTATGAAGGGATAGAGCTCGGGGTGGCAGAAAAAATGGTCATTCGGGCCATAGCGAGCTCGTCAGGCAAGGACCAGCCTCAGATAGAGAGAATCTACCAAAAGACGGGCGACCTTGGAGACGCGGCCGGAGAAGCGATGAAGCCAAAAGGCCAGTCGACCCTCTTTTCAGAGCCCATGACAGTCGAGCGGGTGTATTCCACTTTTGATAGGGTCGCGCGGACTGCCGGCTCGGGCTCGCAGGAGACAAAGCTTCGTCTGATAAGCAGTCTGCTGAATGACGCGACTGTTGCCGAAGGTCGATACATCATAAAATTCGTTATGGGCCAGCTGAGGCTCGGCATAGCAGACTATACCGTGCTTGACGCGCTGGCAGTCGCGTTCACCGGCGACAAGGCAAACAGGCAGGTCCTTGAAAACGCATACAACGTTTCAAGCGACCTTGGCACCGTCGCCAAGCTGGTTGCCACAAAGGGGCTTGAAGCAGTAAGGTCGATCAAGATAACTCTGTTCAAGCCAATCAGGCCAATGCTTGCAGAGCGCATCACGACCTCAGAAGAGGCGCTGGAGCGCATGGAGGGCAAGGCGGCGGTCGAATACAAACTCGATGGCGAGCGGGTGCAACTACACAAGGGCAAGAATACTGTTGAGCTCTTTTCAAGGAGGCTGGAAAAGATAACCAGCCACTACCCCGACTTAGAAGGAGCGGTCAAATCAATAGAATCTGAAGTGATACTGGAAGGCGAGGTGGTCGCGATCAACTCGCAGACCGGAGAATACCTGCCCTTCCAGGAGCTGATGCACCGCCGGCGCAAGTACGGAGTCGAGGAAGCAATGGAGAACTATCCTGTTGCCATGAACTTTTTTGACGTGCTCTATGTCGATGGCAAGAGCAAGATGGAGCTGACCTACATGGAAAGGAGGAAGCTTCTCAAGAAGATAATCGCCGGGGTCAAGAATGATAAAGTCAGGCTTATAGAGCAGACGATCGCGACCAAGCCGGAAGAAATCGACCGGTTCATGGCAGCCGCGATAGAGAACGGCTGTGAAGGAGTCATGATAAAGCAGATGTCAAGCTCGTACAGGGCAGGCGCAAGGGGGTACGCGTGGGTCAAACTAAAGCGTGAATACAGCAATGACCTTGCCGACACGCTTGATCTTGTAATCGTAGGCGCACTGCACGGGAGAGGCAGGCGAGCGGGCAAGTACGGCGCGCTTCTCCTGGCTGCTTATGACCAGAAGGCAGACATGTTCCAGAGCGTCACCAAAGTGGGTACCGGCTTTACAGACGTGCACCTTGAGCAGTTCTACAAGGAGCTGGAGCAGCACGTCATAAACCGGCGGCACCCCCGCGTCGAAACAGGCATGGACATGGATGCCTGGTTCGAGCCCAAGATGGTGATCGAAGTCATCGCTTCCGAGATCACGCTGAGCCCGTCGCACGCCGCGGCGCTGAATGCCCTGCGGCCAGGCTACGGACTTGCGCTGCGCTTTCCGAAATTCACCGGCAAAATTCGTGACGACAAAAAGCCGGAGGACGCCACCTCTACCGAAGAGATCGTGACGATGTACAAGAGGCAGCTGAAGGTGGCCGGACCATCGCGCACCGGAGCGGAAGAGGAAGGTTAGGAGACCGGAATCCCGCCAAATATCAAGATTATCAGAACGACCACGATTATTGCGCTATTATCAGGACCACTATCAGCCTGTAGAACGCAAGCGCAATCACCGCTATCGCCGCTATTATCAGGAGCGTCAGGATGGACCCTTCGGTCGGCCGTATCTCTATCATTGCAACTTGGGACGGCAGGATGCAAGGACTACAAAGAGCACGGCTTCTCATGCGGAAGCTGTTTTAACCAACTTCCGCAAGATTGTATTAGAAAAAGCATTGCAGGCCAAGGAAGCTTTGGGTATGGGAGAAAAAGGTCATGCGGCCTTCAACGGCTTGTTTCTAGCACACCTGCCATTACTGGCTAATAAAAGAAAGCGGTGGCTTGTTTGCGAAGATTGGACACGTGAATTCTTCTATAGAGGGAGTCCACTTGAGCATGGCTCCTCTCTCTCTTGAGCTGCCTGCACCGGCAAAATAGATTAAGAAGGCTGCAAATCGAAATCCAGATGAAGATTTCAGAGCTGTGCAAGATGGTCGAAGACACGGTCCGCTCCGGCAGGTACCCGCTCGATACCGAGACGCAAAAGAAATTCGCTTCGGCGCTGCAGGTGATAAACAGGTCGGAAACAGAAGAACTGAAGGACAGCAATATCAGGATAGAGACGCGGGTGCAGGAGCTGTACGTCGTCAGCAACTATGCGCCCAACATCCAGCACCTGCCCGGAGTTATCGAGCAGGACGTTATCGACTCGTTCAAGATGATATGCCGCAAGCTGGAGAGGCTTGATCATGGAATCCAGCTGAAATGATCACGGCCGATACAGCGGGTCGTCGGACCCTTTCAGCCTGTCAAGCTCGCTGTCAATCGCGCCTGCGATCTCGTCGAGCTCTTCCATCCCATTGAATTTTTGGAATGCCAATTTTTCAAGCGAAACCAGCAGGCTCTTTGCAGATCTGTACTGCGGCACCTGCGGGTCATCGATCTCTGCGTATAGGCCAATCCCCTGCATGCTGTTATTTTTCACATAGCCAAGTATCAGGCCGTTAAAGCCAGTTATCTTCGACGAGCCGGGAGTGGATTCAAGTCCGAGCCTTGCTATCCGGTCCGTCAGCTCCTGAGAAGTGGTGGTGACAAGCGTCCTCGGGCTTTTTTCATAGTTCCTGTCGGTGTGAAACGCGCCCAGCGTGTAGACAAGCTGCACCGAGTACGACTTGGCGACGTCAATAACGTCCCGACACAGCTCGTAAAGCTCCTGATTTGTCTGCGGCTGGCCGACGCCACCGCCAAACACAACGACCCCGTTGCCGTAGCGGTACTCCCACCTTTCCTGCTGGAAGTCTATGTGCCCTCCCTTGTCGACGACGTAGTTCGGGTAAGGTGCCAAGACGTACCTGAAGCACTTTGTCTGCAGGCTCTTGTTAATGAAATCAATCGCAATGCTCCCCACGTTGCCCATGTCCTGCATGGCTGCAATCATTATAGGCTTGTTGACATTGGGCTCCCCGACCTTTACAAATTCCATGCACCTTCAGTTGGATGACCGCGATAAAAAAAGGTTGGTGGCTGCAACGATTAAAAGCCGGCCAGCATCCTTCCATCTTGCCTTGTCTGAAGACGCCTCTATATCGGACGATTACAAGATTGCGATTGAAGGCTGGAAGTCCCGCAAAGACCAGCTGCACAAACAGCAGCATTTGGTGACGGAGGTAAACGACGAGGCAGAAAAAGTGAACCTTTTGTCGCTTTCAAAGCAAAAGGGCGAAAAGTAAGTTGGACAGCAAGGTTTTTCGAGTAATATCGCGGCTAGCTAGGCAGTCAAACATGGAAAGGACAGGCAAGGCAAAGGTCGCGCGCCACCGGGAAATGCTTGCAATCACGGCCGACACTGGCATATTCTTTTCGATACTCCTCAAGGCGATCAAGGCTAGGCGCGTGCTGGAGATCGGCACATCAGTCGGCTTTTCCACGCTCTGGTTTGCAGACGCTATCGGGAAAAAAGGCAAAATGGTAACTATTGAAATGGATCCGCTGAAGGTAGAACGTGCAAGGAAAAATTTCAGCCAGGCCGGAGTCGAAAAATTGATAGAGTTAAAACAAGGTGTTGCGCTTGACATTCTGGGCACGCTCAAAGACAAATTTGATTTTGTCCTGCTCGACGCGGACAAGGAGAACATCATAAACTATTTCGATCTTGCCTTGCCTATGGTGAGGGCCGGAGGGATAATTGCTGCAGACAACATGCTTTTTCCGCCGCATTATCGCCCGATGATGAACAAGTATGCGCGCCACGTGCGAAGCAAGCGCAACGTCCAGTCTGTCACCGTGCCTATAGGCATGGGCGAAGAAATCACGATCAAGCTGCAGGACTAGCAATCGGCAAATTGCTGACTTTACAATTGTAAAGTCACTGGGCTTCAGTTATGGCTGCCCGGGCTTTTGCCTTGCTGCGCTCAAGCCACGCCACGAACCCGATCAGGCCGGTGATGTAGACAAGGGCAGTCCTGGAGTTGACTAAAATGTCAGTCAGGGGCGATTCAAACAAGGCAGGCATGTTCAGGGCTCCGTTCTGGATAAGCCTACTGTAACAAGATTCTAGAGTGTGGTTACGTTTTGGTCCTGATAAATTCCCTGATTCCCTGAGCCTCTTCCCTGTACGCCCTGACCACGTGCATTGCGCCATCCGGGCAGACAAGCGTGACTGCCACAATGTTCACTTCGGAGTCCGATGCAAAGACCGCGGGCTGCACCTTCTGTATCTTGCAGTTTTTCGTAAGTAGGTCTTTGAGCTGGGCAACCGGGTCGGGCATCATGTACAACAAGCCCGATGCAAAAGATAAACTTAGTTGAAACTTTATTACCAGTCTGCTGTTTGTAATAGGGAATGGCGAGCCTCTCGATGAACGACAAGCTGATCCTGCTCCAGTACGCGATAGACAAGTACGACTCTGAAAAAGTGCTGAAGGAGAAGTTGAAGGACACACTGTCGCCAAAGGAGATCGAGCGGGCGATAGACACC
>JAHEZV010000076.1 GCA_023250885.1 Nitrososphaera sp.
GCTTGGTGTTCAGACTCAGGTCGCCCAAGACTGCTACCCTGATATTCAGCTCCGGCAAGATGGTCTGCACCGGCGCGAAGTCTGAGAAAATGGCGATTCAGGCGGTCAAGAACGTCGTTTTAAAGCTGAAAAAGGGCGGCATACCGCTCGAGCACCAGCCCCAGATTGAAATTCAAAATATTGTAGCGTCTGCAAGCCTCGGGGGCAAGATACACTTGGAGCTCGCTGCAAGGGTGCTGCCACGCAGCATGTACGAACCAGAGCAGTTCCCTGGTCTTATCCACAGGATGCTGGACCCAAAGACGGTAATCCTGCTGTTTGCCAGCGGCAAGCTGGTATGCACAGGCGCCAAGAAGGAGAGCGAAGTCTACAGGGCCGTTGGCAACCTGCACACGCTACTTGAAGAAAAGAACCTGATGATATATGAAGGCTAGTCTGTTTCGTACTCACCTTTAGCAGCCATCTGTTTCATTACCGAACCTAGCGCGTTCTCGTCTATAAGCCCAGCCTTGTACAGCGCGTTTACAATGTCCTTTATCCCCGCCACGGCGTGGAGCCTTACTCCCATCTTTTTCAGCCGGCCATCTGCCCCCTCGTGACGGTTGACAAGCGCCACAACATCTTCTACAATCGCGCCGTTGGCGCGTATTATTTCGACTGCGCCGCTTACAGACAGTCCAGTAGTTGCAACGTCGTCGACAACGACCACCTTTGACCCTGATTTTAAAAAGCCCTCGATGGTTTTGCCGGTGCCGTAGCCCTTTGACTCTTTTCTTGCGTAGATGAAGGGCTTGGACATTTCGTAGGCAAGGGCCGAGCCGAACACGAGCCCGGAAGTTGGCACGGAGGCAAAAGTGTCAAACTCGCCCACATTTTTTGTAACAGCGTCTTTCAGTGCGTTTATCGTAAGCCGGAAGTACGTCGGAAAGCTCGGCAGGACCCTGAGGTCGATGTAGTACGAGCTCTGCTTGCCGCTCGCAAGGGTGAACACCCCGAACTTCAGAGAGTTGCTCTTGAGCAGGAACGAGGCGAATTCGAGCATAAAGTCTTTGGCAGCTGGCGCCATAGGTTACATGTAAAAAAGGATTTATTTTAACCCTTCATGACACAGACTGGATGCCGGAGATATGGCTCAGGTACGGCGCCACCGACGTGGTGCTTGACATCAGGTTTGAAAACCTTGCGAACCAGATTTCCGCCGGTTTTCAGGTGCTACCTGAGGAAGAAATCAGAGCCGCAATCACTGGCGTGCCCGTGACCGATAACATGCTAATCCTTGCCCTGTCTGGCTCGAAAGCTGCAGGCAGGGCAATTGTAACTATTGCAGAGCAGGCCCGCGCAAAAGGGTTCAATTTTACAGTTGATGTGCCGCACAGGGCGGCCGGCGCTCTTCGCGCCAGCCTGGCAGGCAATGATACAATTTCGATAAACCGCATCGACTACCAGTCGCTGCATGATCGGATGAGCAAGTTCCAGAGCACCGTGATTGTTTCAGTTGTCACATATGAGCCGCTCTTTGGGTTCGCCGGCGCGCCCACCGCGCTAGTGCGCAGCCTGCTCGCGGACTCGATGGCAGAAGCCTTCATGGCAAGAAAGAACAACAGGCCGGCCCCCGGCGTGCAGGGAGGGCCGCTCAAGGTAGCCGCTTCTGCCGCTGCTGGAATCCCGGCGACATCTGTCGAGCTCGTGGCCAGCAGCGATGGCATGGCCGGAGTCCACACCGGGAGCATCAACGAAGCATTTGAGAACGCCGTCTCGCAACTCCAGTCGATCTCGGCCGTCGAGATAGATCCGGTCAAGTGCGCCATAATAAGCGCAAGCGGCGAGGCCGGCACGCACTCGACACTTGCCGGCTCGCTCAACTCGCTCTGGAATTCTGTCCACGCAGTCAAAGAGGGGGGCTCGGCAATACTGCTTGCGGAAAACCGCGAAGGAGTGGGTGGCGGCGCGCTCCAGATGTTCATAGAGGGCCGGCTCAGGCCGGAGCAGTTGCAGCAGAGCCCCTATATCGACGGCCTAGAGCACTTGCTGTTCATTGAGGAGCTGCGGCACAAATACAAGCTGGGACTCGTTTCCACGCTGCCGCACTATTATGCCCGGACAAAGCTCGGCTTTTCCACCTATACCAGCATGAAGGACATACTTGCCAAGCTGCCGGAAAAGCACGGCAAGAATTTCAAGGCCCTTGTCCTATCAGACGCGGACATTGTACTGCTCAAGCCCAGGGCATAAGCGATGTTGGAATTGGCGCGCATATCACAGCAATCCCAAGCGCCACGAAAAAGAGTGCTTTGCGCTTTGATGAGAGTGGAGTTACGTCGTCAAGTGGCGCGCTTTCGGCCGACCTGAGGCTGAAGAATAGCACCAATAGCGCCATGAAGTAGAACCCGAGGGTGAACAATATCGCAATGCTGACGTACGTCAGGACCTTGTGCCAGCGTACTCCAAGCGCAGACCTTGCGAGGTGGCCACCGTCAAGCTGCCACGCCGGCATTAGGTTTAGAAATGTGATCAGGAACCCCAGCCAGGCTGCAAAGAGTACCGGCGATATTACAAGCACCGTGTTTTCTACGGCCATGCCTGTCAGGTACACGGTGGCTATCATCAACACGCTTTCTCCAAACGGAAGTGGACCCAGCTGGTTTTCTCCAAACAACCGTTGTGCTTCTTCGGCAGTTATGAGGGAGGAAATTGTAGAGCCGTAGATCGATACTATTATCGTCACTATCAGGCCCGCTATCGGGCCGGCAATGCCTACATCAAACATGACGTTCCTGTTGGTCATGTTACCCCTCAGCACTATCAGGGCTCCGAATGTAGGAAGACCAAGCCACGGCAGCCCGGGTATAAAGTATGGCCATGATGCCTTGATTCCGTACTTTCTATTGGCCAGTATGTGTCCGAGCTCATGTGTGCCGAGGATTCCCATCAACGATGCAGTATAAATGGCTGCCAGCAGGATTGGGTCCTGCACCTGCGATCTGGCAATGGGCGAGCCAGATCTGATTACGCCGTCAACAAATACCACACAGATAGTGGCGAGGAAAAGAAGGGTCGGAATTGACTGCCTGTATTTGTTTTTCGGTTTTTGCTTCTGTAACTTGTATATGCTGATGATTATGCCGTCCTGTATCGGAAGCCTTATTGCAGAAGACAAGGCGGGCATTAGCCTCCAGAAATATTTCGACCGCTTGGCGGTTGCAATCATGCCAATCCTGCCCAGATCCTTCAGGAAGGAAGGGAACCTGTCCTTGATCTCGGCGTCGGCTATGAGGAATTCGATATAGTCTTCCCTGACGTTCAGCTGAACATCCTTTACCGTAAAGAAAGACGAGACTATAGGAACGGCGCGAGAATAGCCGCCGTTTAGGAAAGTGGTTGCCACCAGATATTGCTTGGACGTTAACGCCATTAAAATATTGCCCCTGTAGAGACCTGTAAGGTTAAATAGTGTGTTTCTGTTTTTAGTTCCTGCTTTGCAAACTGCTCTACGAAAAGTGGGCGACTATCTTATACGCCGCTGCGATGAGAGCGACCTTGTGGCGGTGATTGACATCAACATGGCCGCGCTGCCAGAGCACTACTCGGACTACTTTTTCGAATCAATTCTTCGCGAGCTGCCAGAAGCCTTTATTGTTGCAGAGCTGGATGGCAAGATAGTCGGCTACCTCATGTGCAAGATCGAGTTTGGGTTTTCCAACTTTCGCAAGCTGGGCTTTGTCAAGAAAGGGCATGTAGTTTCCGTGGCCGTGTTTGAGGAACACAGGGGCAAGGGCCTCGGCAAGGCGTTGATGCTTGAGGGCATGAACGGCGTGATGCACAGAAAGAGCGACGAGATCTACCTTGAAGTCAGGGTCAGCAACACCGGCGCGATCAAGATGTACGAGAAGCTGAACTTTGAGATAAAGTCCAGGCTGCGCTCATACTACAGGGACGGCGAGGACGCCTACCTGATGGCGCTGGAATTAAGCTAAAAAGATTATTAAGATGCTGCAAATGCCTTTTCGCTATGAAGGTTAGAAGAAGGGGGAACAGGGTAACTGGCGCCGTCCTTCTTGTCATCTCTATTCTTGCGTTTATAGCCTATGCCTATTTCCTGCTTGGCAGCGAATGGGGCATGCTGGTGCTGCAGTTCACCGTCTTGGGTGCGGTGGCGGTCCTTCTGACTGTGCTCGGGTGGATCGGCTACACGATGCTCACCGCGCCAAGGGAAGAAGGAAAGACCTAGCGCCTGACTGAAACGTCTGCCACGATCTGGTAGATCCTAGGGCCAACTTCTCTGACGACTCTGATTTCTAGAACCTGATGGTCGTATTTTGCAAAGGCGTCGTGCGCGTCCAGTAACCCAGAACCCTGAGCCGCCTTTTTGTAGTCTGCCTTGATGTGGGCAAAATAATGCACGATGCCTTTTTCCTTCAGCGCAAGTACGGCAGAATCCACAAACTCGCTGGCCTTTTCCGGCAGCGGCATAAGAACTCTGTCGGCCTGCCAGGCAAGCCTGTTCTTTATCACTTCAGCGGCGTCGCCGCAGATTGAGACAACCCTGTCCTGCACCTTGTTGAGTTTCGCATTGATCTGGTCAAGCTCGCTTGCGGCTGAATTTGAGTCGATGCTGTAGACCTTGCATGTCTTGTTAGCCTTTGCAATCACGACTGAATACGTGCCGACGCCGGCAAACATGTTGACGATTGTTTCGTTGCAGCTCACCATGTCAGCGATCCTTTGCCTTTCAGTTGATAGCCGCGGCGAAAAATACGTCTTGGCAACATCGACTTTGAACCGGCAGGCATGCTCCTTGTACTCTGTGATCGTCCTGTTTTCGCCTGCAATAAACTCCAAGTCGCGGACCCTGAAATCTCCCCTCACCGGCGAGACTTGTGCAAACACCGCCTTAGCGGTCTTAACGTTGGCCAATATTGCGTCAGCTATCAGCTTCTTTTTTGGCATCAGCTCGTCCGGGATCTTGATAATTACGATGTCTCCTATCTGGTCAAAAGCCGAATAGACCTGCGCAGTCTCTTCTAGGGTTAAAATGCCGCCAAGAGCCTGTTTTAGCATGTGTGGCATTACGAATTCTTCACATAGTAATAGTTGCCCGACCCTTTCTGCTCACGGTCAAGCCTGCCGCCTTCCTTGTTGACGCGCGGCCTGCCTGTTGTTTCGTCGCGCCTGTATGTTATTGAAAGCTCCTTGAGGAAACGGTTCATGCCCTCCTCCTTTCCCATGGGCGCGGTTGCAAAGCCTTCCAAACCCGGCTTTCCCTCGAAAATTACCAGCGTGTCTGCAACAAGGTCTATCAGCTGCATGTCGTGGTCAATGATTATTGCGGACTTGCCCTGCCCCCTTACAAAGCGCTGGAGGAACTTTGCGACAGTTATCCGATCCTCCGCATCAAGGAATGCTGATGGCTCGTCCAACGCGTAAATGTCTGCTTCGCGCAAGAGCGACGCGGCCACCGCTACCTTTTGCAGCTCGCCACCACTCAGGTTCTTGACACTTTTTTCATAGAGCTTCTTGACGCTCATTGGGATTATGATCTGCTCTTCCACCGGCGAGCCCTCAATTGGGCTCTGGTAGGCGGCATACATCAACGACCGCACGTCGCCGTCGTATTCCTGGCTCAGGTATTGCGGCTTGTACGATATCTTGGCGCCGACATCTATCTTGCCTGAGTCTGGCTTGTCGACGCCAGCCAACATGCGCATGAACGTCGTCTTGCCGAGCGCGTTTGCGCCCACGATCCCGACTATCTCGCCCTTCCTAACCTTGCCTGCCGCAATTTTCAGTTTGAAAGACGGGAACGACTTTGCAAGTTCAGAGTAGCTTGCCGTCGGGATGTCCAGAATAACATCTTCGTTTATCGCGGCGATGTCGAACTTGAACGCCTTGTCGCGGAAGCGCACGTTTTCAGCAGGCAAGAACCCTTCAAGAAAGTTGTTGATGCCCACCTTTGTGCTCTGCGTGCCTGAGACGATGCCGTATGCGCCCGGCTCGCCATAGATAATATGGACATAGTCAGACAAATAGTCTAAAAGTGTCATGTCGTGCTCTGCCACCATCACGCTTTTGCCGGCTTCAGCCAGCTCTCTCATCACTTTAGCGACGGCGAGCCTCTGGTAGACATCGTTGTAAGAAGACGGTTCGTCAAAGAAATAATATTCAGCGTCCTTTGCAGCAGCGACTGCGACTGCGAGCCTCTGCAGCTCGCCTCCGCTCAATTGCGAAATATCGCGATCAAATATGTTCTGTAACCCTAGCTGCTGTATCAGCTTGTCGGCGACCTTGCGCTCGTCGTACTTGCTCAATAATTCCTTGGTTGTCCCTTTGAACGCCTTTGGAATAAGGTAGACGAGCTGCGGCTTGATGCTTGCCCGCATCGTGCCACTTGCAATTTTTTCAAAATGCAATTTCATTTCAGTGCCCTGATAATACTTCAAAACTTCAT
>JAHEZV010000003.1 GCA_023250885.1 Nitrososphaera sp.
AAATCTAGGCAGCCACCAATAATCAGTATGAAGGCCACTTTTGGATCGGGCTGTTTCTGCTGCTCAGACGACGTTTTCATGAAGATAAAGGGAGTCACGTCGACCGCCGTCGGCTGCATGGGAGGCAAGCTTGAAAACCCGACGTATGAGGATGTCTGCACCGACGGGACAAGCCACGCAGAAGTGGCTCAGGTCGAATACGACCCATCGGTCGTTTCATACGAAGAGCTGCTGACCGCATTCTGGGGCAGTCACGACCCGACTAGCATGAACAGACAGGGGCCGGACGTTGGCACGCAGTACAGGTCTGTAGTATTCTTCCACAATGAAGAGCAGGAAAAGGCTGCCAAGGCGACTAAGGAAAAGCTACAGGACAGGTTTGGCGAGAAAAAGATAGTGACCGAGATCTCGCCGGCGCCGAAATTCTGGAAGGCAGAGGAATACCACCAAAAGTACTATGCAAAATGCGGCATGACCACAATGCATTTCTAACTTGCACTCATGTTCGAAGAAGTGAACGACAGTGATCCCGGCGATGTCAAATTCTATGCTCTGGACTTGAATTATCGAGGTTTGTTTTCAAAAAGAGAAAAGGAATTTTATTCCTTGTCTATAAAAATAGTTTCCCCCATTTCCGTGCGGGGCTCCGTACGCTTTTTTGTATAGACTAGTATATCAGAAAAGGCTGGCCTGACAAGAAGGAATGGAGTGAAATCCACGACGCATTGAGAACGCAAGGATTCAACTAGCTACCCAATGGAAAAGACAGTTACTGGCTGAAAATTATCAATCACTAGCGGAACGATCAGGTTGATAGACTATACGGTTCTTGTCTTTCCAAACACGAAGTCTAGTACCATCTGTTATGCCAAGCTGTTCACGCAGCTCCTTTGGTATGACCGCTACCACAGAGCCCATCTCTCTGATTTTATATGCGCGTACTGTTGTATAGAGCACCAATTGTTGTATCTACCGAATAAGGTATTTTTTATAAAGGTTTAATAGCTGTCGGTAGCTACCAAGAAATGTTTGGTAGATACCTGATGACTAAGAAGAAGAAAACCAATTGGGGTGGCATTGCAGCTTGGCTTGGTCTAGGATTGACTTTTCTAGGCACAATTTACACTATTAAGGAATACTACAAAGATAAATGTCCTCAGTGTGGTCAAAAGATGGTTGTAGTGATAGTTAACAGCAATAATTACTACCATTGCAGTAGCTGCGATCTGTTCTACGACAGAATTAGAAGTGAGCATTATCAATGAGCAGCACTTTGCCATCGAATGAAGTTATTTGTGAGGAATGTGGAACGGTATTCAAACCTGCAATGAACGTGGATGCTATGCCGCTTTTTAATCAGGTAAGAAAGTACCAGTGGATTCGAGTGGAATGCCCCAGTTGTAATACTCTCCATCGCGCCGCTCGATTCAGCAAGAAAGGATTCAATATCCTTATGATAAGAGATTAGGCATCCTTCAGATGTTTTATCGCCTTGCCTGTAACAGCGATGACTCGCCCATCGCCCGAACGTAACAGTCTACAAAATCGGCCGAGTACGCGACTGAACTCGATTACTAGTTCTGCCGCATAAACGACGGATTTTGAAGAGTGCTGCAAATCGACTGATGACCGAAAAATTACATCTTGTCCTTGTGAATAGTCAGTCTACTATCTTCTAAACCGATGCGTAGAATGTCTCCTTCCTTCCACTGCAAATCTTGGACAATTTCACTTGGGATCGTAACTTTGAAGCTATTTCCTACTTTGCCAAGCTTGACCTTAGGTTCAAACGGCACAGCATTGTATATACAATGTATATATTTAAATATTGGCTTCGAGCGTTCAAAGAAGAATCAAAGGATAATTACACTGGCAATCGATCTATACTTCAAAGGAGTATCGCAATCGGTGCGGTAGCCGCAGTTTCGCTGGGGCTTGTTATCGCTATTCTGAACGACCCTCTTTTGCCATTCAAATTCAAGACATTTCAGACACAAGCTCAGGAAACTGCTAATCCATGTAGTACCAAAGGAGTATTATCCGTACTCTACAAAGGCGAATGCTAAACGCGGGAAGAAGAACAAAAGCAGAAAATGCTTGACCAAATGTGTCTGGATAATCCTGTGCAGTTGAACAAAGAGCACGAATCTGTTTGGTATAGCTACCGTGACAAGAATACAAATCAGGTCAAGTCGTATTGTGATTGGCGAGGCAGGTAATTTTACGCCCTTTGGTCTTGCAGTTTCACCGGGATAATATCTTCGCGGGAATCACAGGGTGCGGCGACCGATTCGACTTCGTAACGATCAAAGTTTCAAGGATGAAAACATGAAGATGAAGTAAAGCTTTCTGCTTCTAAGGTTTTGAACACCACAACGCCGCATGACCTGACGCGACCTCCGTGTTGTATCTGTCTACAGAAGGTCTAAGGTTAATAGCAACCCTTAACTTGGTTAACTCGTCGAATGCTATTTGACGAATGCTCGTTTGCTTCTTACAATGAGTGCATTATTACTCATTAGCCTGCTAGTCATGGCTCCTAGCAGTCAATTGGCGAGTGCTCAGCATTTTACACCTGTCGTCGCTCGGGAGACCGCATATCGAGATAGCTTCGGTTTTATTCATATCGTGGCAGAAATAATAAACCGAACGCAGAAGCCAATCACTAACATAAAAGTAAAAGCGACATTAAAGGACAAGGACGGCGCACTCGTAGGAATTCATGTATTTGATCCAAGCCCCGAATACCCGAAGCTGACGCTTCAATCTCAGTCGGCTGTAGGAGTTCACGGTATTGTATTTGATGCGATAGAATCTCAGAAAGCTTCCACTTTTGATTTGAATTTGCAGTTTGACGAGGGGATCATTAAGGAGAGAACTCTAACCATAACACAAAGCAACTTCTACAGTGGAGATTCTGGCGTTTGGAAAGTTGTAGGTGAGATAAGGAATTCAGGAGACATGACAGCACGCAGCACTTTCATCATAGTAACGCTATTTGAAGAATCAACGATTCATCCTGAAGGTATGACCGAGCCAGTGACTCTAAAGAAAGTCGTGGGCGTAGAAACTATTGCAGTAGGCGATATTGAATCTGAAGAATCCGTTCCATTCTCTTTGACAGCTCAAGTGCCGACCTCGCAGATTGTAGGAGCTGTTGACATCTACGCGGAATCAACCAATTCAGTAGTTGTTCCTGAGTTTCCACTATCAGCTACGGTTATTTTATTAGGCATTCTTGGCTCTATTGTATGTCTAAATAGATCGGGGTATTTCCATCGTGTTCTTCCATAACTCCGCATACAATTGTTTCGCTGTGTGACCCTCCCCTCTTTGTGAAGAGTTTTAGGATACTTCATTCGCTAAACCACATCTACATTTCTGCAATCATTTCTTGTTTTCGTATTGACCGATCTATACAAAAAAGCGTACAAACCTGAGCACAAATTGGTGGGGATCTCTTTTTATTCCTTGTCTATGAACTCGTCTGGCGATGGCGGGTCTGGGTTGAGTCCCTTCCTCTTCCTGACGTCGCCAACAAGTGTCCTGAATATCGAGTTTGGAACCGGCTGCCACGCCTTGAAGTAGGTGTTCCAGAGAGCCTTGCCTGCTGTTGCTCCTCTCATCTTCTCCGACAGGTCGAACGTTTCAGAAGCCGGCACTTCTCCCTGCATGATTGCGATGATGCCCTTCTGCTCTACGTTCAAGAGCTTGCCGCGCTTGCTCGACAGAACGCTTGACACCTGGCCTATGAGATCCTGCGGGCACTTGACCTCTATGCCAAGTATGGGCTCCAGGAGCACCGGGTCTGCGATCAGCATCGAGCCCAGCATCGCCCTCCTCGTCGCCGGCATCAGCTGCGCGAGGCCCCTGTGCGCCGGGTCTTCGTGCGGGACAAAGTGGTGGAGGACGAATTTCACTCCCCTCACGGCTTCGTGCGCTATCGGCCCGTTACGGATTACGTCGTCAAAGCCTGACCGTATCGAGTCCATCGACTCCTGGAGGTACTGGACGCCTTTCGTCTCGTCTATCAGCATGTTTCCGCTGATGTCAATCGCGGCGACGCTCCTTGCTTCGTCCGAACTCCATCCCTTGTCTCTAAGTATCTTGGCCATCTCTTTCTGATCCATGTCTTCCTTTATCTTGCCAGTCCTTATCAGGTCAAGTATGTCGTCTGGCAGAGCCTCGACGCGCATGAATATCTTGTTGTGCTTGTTTGGAGACTTGCTCATTATGGGCCCGGCCTTTGCGCGGATGGTTTCGCGATAGTTGATGAGTGGCTCCGTTGTCACGATTTCAAGCCCCTTTTCCTGCAACAGGGAAGTTGCAATTTCTAGGTGCAGCACGCCCATGCCTGCCATCAGCGTCTCGCCGGTTTCTTCATTTATCTTCACTACGAGGGTCGGATCTTCGACTGTTATGGTGCGCAGTCCCTCGACCAGCTTGGGGAGGTCCTTGGGGTGCTTTGGCTCGACTGCGATCGTGACCACTGGCTCTGACACGTATTTGATCGACTCAAACGCCTGCGCGCCCTTGACAGTCGATATCGTTTCGCCTGCAATGGCATAGTCAAGCCCGAGCAGCGCCGGGATGTTGCCAGCCGGCATCACGTTTACGATTTCCCTTGTGTTGCCCATGTAGATGTTGACCGACTGCACCCTGCCCGGCCTCTTTGCGTCGATAAGGAAGACATCGTCGCCGTCCTTTATCGTGCCGGAGAACAGCCTGCCTGTGGCTACCCTGCCGGCCTGCGGGTCGACGTTTATCGTCGTTACCATCATGAGCGCCGGGCCCTTTTCGTCGCACGCAACCAGCGCTTTTCCAATGTCGGAATTGAGGTCGCCGGGCCAGATTTTCGGAATCCTGTATTTCTGCGCGACATGGGGCGGCGGGTGGTGCTGGACCACCATTCCGAGCACCGCGTCATGTAATGGTGATTTCTCGGACAGTGTTCTTATCGCATTCGGATCGTTGCTGGTATAAGCTTCATAAACTTGCTTGAAGCCAATTCCAGTCTTCTTGTACATGTTAAAGTTGAAGCCCCACCTGTCCTTGGCAGAGCCAAAGGCCACGGTGTTGCTTTCTATGCTGACTTTCCATTTTTCCTTGATCTCGGGCTCGGCGTAAATGTCAATCAGCTGGTTAAAGTGGGAGATGATGTTGGCGAGCCAATTCTGCATGGCTGTTGCGTCCAGCTTTAGCTCCTTTACGAGTCTGTCTATCTTGTTGATGTAAAGCACCGGCCTTACGCGCTCTTCCAGCGCCTGCCTCGTCACGGTCTCTGTCTGGGTCATGATGCCCTCCACAGAGTCTGACACCACTACCGCACCGTCAATTGCCCTGAGGGCGCGGGTCACCCTGCCGGTAAAGTCGATGTGGCCGGGCGTGTCAATCATGTTGATAACGTATTCCTTGCCTTCTGTTTCATAAAACAGCGTGACGTTTGCCCCCCTGATAGTCATCTGGCGGTTCTGCTCGAGCTTCATGGAGTCAAGCGCCAGCGCCTGACCTGCTACCGACGGGGAAATGATGCCCGACGCGGCAAGCAGGCTGTCACTCATGGTCGTCTTGCCGTGGTCCACGTGGGCAATGACGCCAAAGTTGCGTATCTGATCCTTGTTACCAATTATCCTGATTATATCTTGAGTTGACTTGAACTTCGGCATGCTTCAATCGAAAAAAAGTTTTGCGCAGGACTATTAAATGTTCCCAAGAGTTAATAATGGCAGAGGGAAATCCCGTAGCCGATGGAGATAACGCTGGGCCACACGCCGGACGCGGACGACGCGTTCATGTTCTATGGTATCGTGTCTGGCAAAGTCAGGTCCGGATTTGCAGTAAAGCACGTCATACAGGACATTGAAACGCTCAACTGCCGGGCGCTCAAGCACGAGCTGGATGTGACTGCGGTGTCGGCCCACGCCTACGCCTACCTGAAGGACTATGTCATGTTGAAGAGCGGCGGGAGTTTTGGGCTGAACTACGGCCCAATAGTTATTGTTAAAAATGGCAGCAGGATGACGCCGGAGCAGCTGCAAAAATGTACGATAGCGATCCCGGGCAAAATGACCTCTGCCAACCTCCTGCTAAAGCTAGCAATAGGCGAGTTCAAAGAGAAAGAGATGTCGTTTGAGGCGATAACGGACGCGGTCGCGGCAGGCAAGGTCGACGCCGGGCTCGTAATCCACGAGGCGCAGATAACGTACGACAAGGCGAAATTTGCCAGTGTGCTTGACCTTGGCACCTGGTGGTCCGACACCATGGCTGGTCTGCCCGTGCCCCTTGGCATCAACGTGGCAAGCACCCTGACAATGAGCAGAAAGCAGATAGGGGAATTCAGCGACGTCTTTACAAGGTCGGTAAAGTACGGCCTTGACAACGCCGACGCCGCAGTGGGCTATGCTATGCAGTACGGGCGCGGCCAGCCAAAAGCAATAATTACAAAATTCGTTAAAATGTACGTCAACGAGCTGACGCTTGACATGGGCCGCGACGGTAAGCGGGCGATTCAAAAGATGTTTGAAATGGCTAAAGAAAAGAAAATAATTGATGCAGACGTAGCGGTGGAAGTAATCTAGCTCGTCTGCATTACAGGAAGCGGCCTTGCCTGCAGCGTCGCGTTAAGGTCCTGCGAATGCCCGTCCCTGTACACCGTAATCGTCATTTTGTCTCCCACCGAAGTATGTTCCTCGATGTAAAAGATGATGTCTTCTATCCTCTTGACTGCCTGCCCGTCGATCGCAGTTATGACGTCTCCTGCAGGCACGTCATTCCGGGTTGCGCCTGCTATGCCTGCCTTGCCAGCCGGCCCGCCGGGCGTCACCGTGGCTATGGCCACGCCCCTGAAGTCTCTCGGTAGCCCCAGCTTCTCTGCAAGATCCGGCGTCAGGCTTGCGCCTGCGATGCCAAGCCACGGGTGGTCGTACTTGCCCTCCTGTATCAGATGCGGCACTATGCGCGTTAACGCGTTTGAGGGGATTGCAAACCCGATGCCAGAGAATTCGCCGGTATTGGATTTGATGGCGGTGTTGACACCCACCACGTAACCCTGTATGTCAAGCAGAGGTCCTCCAGAGTTGCCTGGGTTGATCGCAGCGTCTGTCTGGATGGCGTTTGGTATTGAGAATCCCATTTCATGGTTTGGAAGGAGCCTGCCGATCTGGCTTACGATCCCCGTAGTCATCGTGTCGCTTAGGCCAAACGGATTTCCAATCGCGATCATCTGCTGACCTACCTGCAGCTGGGAAGAGTCGCCGAGTGAGAGAGGGCTTAGATACTCGCCTGAAAAATCATCGATTATCTGCAGTACCGCGATATCGCTAAAGGCATCTGTTCCCACGACCTTGGCAGAGTATGTGTTCGCGTCGACGAACGTAACATCGACCGTCTTGGAGCCGTCGACAACGTGGTTGTTCGTTATGATCCTGCCTTCTGTGTCGTAGACAAATCCCGAGCCCAGCCGGGTCGACTGGCTCTCAAGCGGGTTGCCGTTGATTATTATGTTCGGGATGACTGTCTTGACACTGCTCGTTATCTGAACCACGGAGCCGCTGGCCTTCTTGAACACCTGGTTCAGTGCCGCGCTTTCCGTGTCAATGATTGCTGACGGATTGCTGCCGGAAGCTGCCGTATGTGTGTCTGCTGTTCCGCTGCTGCTATCTTCCTGTCCAGCATTTGTGCTGGGCACCTGCTGCGTCGCTGGGCTGACGAGTTGCCCTAGGGCCAATCCGCCATCACGCGCCACCTGGACTGCGAGCAAAGAAGCCAGCAGCACGGAAATTATGGTAAGAATTGCTACTTCTTTCTGCACCATCTTCACCAGCGTGTTTATCGCAGAAATACAAATAACGTCTTGCTGAACTATGTTAATTGACATTATTAATTTACGGTATAATCCTTCTAGAGGCTTCGGATGTGATTAAAAAACGTGTCGCGCTCCGCCGGCACGCGCTTGATCTCCCTGATCAGGCTTGCCAGCTCTTGGGTCGACGTGCCTGTCTCCTTGCCTGCCGCCCTGAATATCTCCTCGGAAAACGCGGTCCCAACCATGTCGTTCCCTCCGTACGAGAGCGCCACCTGCGCGACTTTCTTGCCAAGCGCCACCCAGTAAACAGAGATGTTGTTAAGCACGTTTGCCAAGAGCAATCGCGATACTGCTATCACGCGAAGATCATAGGTCGACGGGCTTTCAGCGGTGACGAGCCCTTTTTGCTCGAGCTCGGTGTTCTCAAGGCTGAATTTCAATGGGACAAAAGTAGTAAAGCCCTTCGTCTTTTTGTGTAGTTCCCTTATCTTTATCACGTGGTCGACGATGTGCTCTGGCTTTTCCACGTGGCCAAAGAGCATCGTGCAGTTGCTCTTTAACCCAAGCTCGTGCGCCTGGCGCGCGGTATCTAGCCACTCCTCCCCAGAGCACTTGCCTATCACTATTTGCTTTCGGGTATCGGGGTGGAAGATCTCTGCTCCGCCACCCGGGAGTGAGTCGAGCCCTGTCACCTTGAGGCGGGACAAAACTTCCTTGACAGAGTTCTTTGTGAGCCTTGCGATGAAGAATATCTCTGCCGGCGTGAACGCCTTTATCGTTACCTTCGGGAATTCCGCTTTTATCGCCTGAATCATCTTTTCGTAATAGTCAAGCCCCAGCTTTGGGTGGAATCCTCCAACAATGTGGAGCTCGGTGGCGCCCAGCTGCTCCACCGCTATTTTAGAGCGGGCGACTATCTGCTCCGTCGACAGCGTGTAGGCGTCACTTTGGTCGCTCTTGCGGTAGAACGCGCAAAGGGGGCACCTCGCAGCGCATACGTTGGTGTAATTGAGGTAGTATGACGCGACGAATGTCACAACATCGCCGCATAGCTTTTGGCGGACCTTGTCTGCGGCCGCCCCAAGGAGGAAAAGGTTCTCCTCGCTCATCAGCTGCACGCCGTCGCTGTAAGACAGCTCCTCGCCGGCCAGAACCTTCTCTAGAGCCGGAGTCCCGCCTGCGACGGTATCGCTCTTTTGCAACTATGACAGTCTGCACCAGAGTTGGTTATAAATTGTAGTCAAAGAATAAATATCAATCAAAGCCCGTAAGTCACGTTAACACTTGCAAAACAGACTACTCTCTGATTTTCTAAAGAAATCGGACATCAGCGACGTTCTTGACAACGCCCTTGCAGGGCGCAGGCTCGGCCTCAACGACTGCATACGGCTGGTGAAGTCAGACGACGTCAACTCGATGGGTCTTGTCGCAAACGCCCTGAGGCAGAGGCTTTACGGCAACACGATCACGTTCATCAACAACATCATCCTGAACTACACCAACGTCTGCATCACCTACTGCAAGTTCTGCGCGTTCTACCGACCTCCGGGCCACGAAGAGTCGTACACCGTCCCGATAGAAGAGATTGTAAAGCGCGTGGCGACTTCGCGGGAAATGTTTGGAATAACGCAGGTCCTGATACAGGGCGGCCACAACCCTAACCTGAAACTGGAATACTATGAAGACGCGTTCAGGGCGATCAAGAAGAAATGTCCCGAGGTCGAGATAAACGGCCTTTCGCCTTCGGAAGTGGACATGATAGCCAATGTCGAGCGGAGCAGCACGAAAGAAGTGCTTGCCCGGCTGAAGGCGGCAGGCATGGACACTTTTGCCGGCGGCGGTGCGGAGATCCTTGAAGACCGCGTCAAGGAAGAGATTAGCCCGCTCAAGATAAAGAGCCACGAGTGGCTGCGCATAATGGAGGAGGCCCACCAGCTGGGCTTCAAGTCGGTGGCCACAATGATGTACGGCACCGTGGAGACTGAAGAAGACCGCGCAAGGCACATCATGAAGATAGCGCAGCTGCAGGAAAAGACCGGTGGCTTTCTGGTCTTTATCCCGTGGAGCTTTGAACCCAACAAGACTGAGATACAGGCCGAAGGAAAAATCAAGTATCCTGCCGGCGGGTTGTCGCTATTGAAAATGATTGCGATTGTAAGGATAATGTATTACGGCCTTATTCCACACTTGCAGTCGTCGTGGCTCACAAATGGCATAGGAATGGCGCAACTTGCCCTCAACCATGGGGCCGACGACTTTGGCGGCACACTCATTGGCGAAGAGGTGGTGAGCGCAACTGGCGCGCGCTCGACAGAGCTAACGTCAGACAGGATAATTGCCGCAGTCAAACAGGCCGGATTCAGGGTTGCCGAGCGAGACAATTCCTACAAGATCATAAAGTACCATTGAAGTATTCCCCCCACTTTTTGTCGACCATGGCTTTCGTCTCTTCGTCGACGACTACAAGCTGCTGAATTTCGCGCATGTAGCCTTCCTCCTTCCACTTTGTGGTACCGTCAATGCCAAGCTTTGAACCCAGGTTCACAAGCGGCGACGCTGGGTCAAGCGTGTCTGTAGGCGTGTTATTGATGATGACAGTGTCGCGCGCCGGGTCTGTTCGAGTGGTCACAGCCCATATCACGTCGTTCATGTCGTGCACGTTGACTTCGCTGTCGACCACAATGAACATCTTTGTCAGCGCCAGCTGCCCCATGCCCCACAGCCCCATCATTACCTTTTTCGCCTGCCCCGGGTACTGCTTCTTTATCGATATTATCGCAAGGCCCTGGAACCAGCCGGCGGCAGGCATTGAAAAGTCAACCACCTCAGGGTGGAACATCTGGACAAGTGGCAGGAACGAGCGCTCGATCACCTTGCCAATGTAGGCATCTTCCAGTACCGGCTTACCCACCACCGTCGTTAGGTAAATGGGATTGTTGCGCCTCGTGATCCCTGTAAGCGTAAATGTCGGAAATGGCTCTGAAGGCGTATAGTATCCGGTGTGGTCCCCAAACGGCCCTTCCATCCTCAGGTCGTTTGGATCGACGTACCCTTCAAGCACTATTTCGGAATTGGCAGGGACTTCAAGGTCAACTGTCTTGCATTTTACTAGTTTGACGCCCTTCTTTCTTGTGATGCCGGAGAACAGGTACTTGTCCATGCCTTCTGGCACAGGCGCGACTGCGCTAAAAACGGTTGCCGGGTCCGCGCCGATCACTATCGCGACTTCGATCTTTTTGTTCTGCTCCTTCAGCATCCTGTAGTGTTGAGCTCCACGCTTGTGTGTCTGCCAATGCATTATTGCGTGCTTGTCGTCAATGATCTGAATCCTGTAAACGCCAAAATTCCGGATTTCAGTCTCCGGGTGCTTTGTAACAGTAAGGCCAAAAGTGATAAAGCGTCCGGCGTCGCCGGGGAACGATTTCAAGACAGGCATCGAGTTGAGCGACGCCCTGTCGGTTTCCACAACTTCGCTGACCGGCCCGCTGTCCACGTACTTGGGCCCGTACTCGCTTATTTCTGACAGTTTCGGCAGCATCTTTAACTTGTTGAGCATGCCTGACGGGATCTTCATTTTAGCAAGCTCGGTGATGCGCCTACCAATTTCGGTAAAGTCCTCAGTTTCAAGCGCGATTTCCAGCCTCTTCATGCTGCCGAACGCGTTGCCCAGGACCTGCATTCTCGAGCCCTCGACGTTCTCAAACAGCACTGCCGGCCCGTCGGAATACATCAGCCGGCGCATGACCTCGGCTATCTCTAGATCCGGGCTGACTTTTGCCTTGACCCTCTTTAGCTGTCCTGCCCGTTCTAGGGCTTCAACGTATTCGCCGAGGCTTTCAGAGGGCATAAGCCAGCTACCCTGGATATGAAAAATATACCTTTGCATTCTTTCATGATTAGTAAATAGTCCTTGATGCCGCGGAAGCATGTCAGAAGGAACAAAGGGATCGATGAGTCCTGATAAGATAAAACAGCATGAGCCAACGGCCGTCAAGCACGACCCGTCTGACCAAAAAATAGTTGAGAGGGCTGAGGCAGGATGGGAACCCTGAAGAGGCCCGCGAAATAGCGAGAAAGAAGGGGATGGCCAAAGGGACCGCCGGCGTGGCTCCAACTGGCGACGAGTACGAGCAGGGAGCTGCCGGGACTAACAAGTAGGCATACTCTTTTTCTTATTTTTCTGCAATGACCGACAAGAAATTCCCGGACGTGTCAAAGGAGGCTATAGTCAGGCCTGAAGACGTGCGGTTAAAGTCAGCTGACCCCGACATGGACAGCGACGACAACCCTGACATTGACCCGGAATTGTAAACAGCTAGCGCTCTTTCAGGAACTTGCTCATGTTCTTGCGCACAAGCGGGATTATCTTTTTCATGATCACGCCGTGCACGTTTTCTGCGTCGACATCGAACGACAGCAGAAGCACGTAAGAGAGGCGGCTGTTTTCATCTGCTATCGGGATAGTCGCCCTTATCAGCTTGGCATAGTGGGACATCGCATAGTTGATCCTGCCGAGCAGGTACTCCCACCGTAGGCGGGTGTACTGGCGGGTCGCAGCCGTGATGGCATACTGCGCCCTCTCCTCGGGTGTCAGCAGGGCTTTGAGGCCCTTCCTCTCTGACGCGGCCATGAGCTTGCCGTCCTCGTCTGCAATCGCGGCAAACCTGATCGACTTGTCAAGCGTAATCACCTTGTCGCAAAACTCTTGGAAGAATGATTTCATTCAACCACTCTCCATTGATAGGGTATATTTGATTTTCGTACAAGCAAATACTTATATGAGTTACAGGAAGGATTCTGTCTGATTTGTCTGCTCAGGAAATCGTGACGCTGGAGGACCGCAAGAACTCGCTTTTGAACAGGCGGGAGGTAAAGGCGGTGTTCAAGGGAGCCGCCGGCAAGATCAAAAAGACCGAGGCGGTGGAAAAGATGGCCAGCCAGCTCAATGTCGATAAAAAGCAGGTCATTCCGGTGAACCTCATATGCCATACCGGCATGACCGACGTTCACGCCGTATTCTATGTCTATGACGACGAAAAGGAAGCTGCGAAGCAGCTCCCGCGCTACAGGCTGCTAAGGACGTTACCAAAGGAAGCGAGGAAAAAGATACTTGACGAAGAAAAGGCCGCGAAGCTCAAGACCAAGCAAGAGGCCGCGGCTTCCAAGGGCGGTGCCACTGCCGGAGGTGCCAAGAAGTAATGGCTGACAAAAAGGGTCCTGCCAAGGGCGAAGTAGCGGTATACAAGTTCTACAAGGTTTCAGGCGACAAGGTGACAAGGAGCAGGCGCGACTGCCCGCGCTGCGGCAAGGGGACATTCATGGCCGAGCACAAGGACAGGTTTACCTGCGGCAAGTGCGGCTTCACCGAGTTCAACCACAAGGAAACGGCCAAGAAGAGCAAAAAGTAAAGACCTATTTTGCAATTTCTTTAATCTCTTTCTTGATCGCATGAGCTACCGATGGTGCCAGCACCGGGTAAAATGACTCGATGTAGCGCCGGCTTTTTGCAAGGCGAGCGACATTGCCAGAGCCTGCAACATCAACGTAGCCCTGCAGGAATTCCTTTGTTATCGCAGCTGCCACGCCGCCGTTGCTGGTGCCCTTTACCCCCCAGCTGATAAACTGCGCAAGGTCCCATGCAGGGTCGCCGGCCTGGAATACAAACTGCTCTACGTCGGTTAAATATAGATCACCGCCGCTGACAATTATGTTCTTGGGTTTGACGTTGCCAAGGCTGGAACCGGTGCCGTGTATTTTTGCGATTTGCGCGCCTCCTTCTCTGAGCATGCCGGCGTCGCCCCTGCCCATGATGCAATCCTTTATCACCCCGGCAAGCGTCTCGCCCTCGATAAACTGCGTCACGAGAATCTTCCTGTCAAGGACGACCGCCTCTATCGCCGGTGTGCGCAGGCCGAGGCTTCTGATGTACCTTATTGCCTTGTATTCAGAGCCAAGCCGGAAGAGCGGGTCAACCCTGAACCGTTTTACCGGTGCAGTCCACAGGCTCAGCGCGGCCCATTTCACCGCCTTTGACTTTGCAAACTCCTTTACTGCAATCTTGCGTTCGTCGTTTAGCACGTACAGCATTGTCCTGCTGTTGACGTTGCCAAGCCGCCTTTTTCTTGTTGCAGAATAGCCAAGGTCGTCCAGCCAGTCCCTGCTGTCCACCATCAGCCTGCCTTCAGGCAGCCTCCAGTATGCCCTCCTTGGGCAGGCCATGAAATCAGGCAATTCCATTGATTTGCTCCTGCGCTTTATCTTTGATTCGGCTTCGCTGACCATAAGGTACATGATTTTCCTTCCAGCATAGGTGTGTACAAAGTATGAGCTGAATTCCTGCAGCCTCTTTGTAAGCTTGAGGCGCGTCCTGCCACTTTCCACAAATACGCGCTTGTCAGATATCTGCAACAGGCTGTCCTGCCTTGCAGCAAGAAGTTTCCTATCTTCTGCAACAATGTCTGCAAGCGCCCTGCGGTAGCCTTCAAGCGCGAATTCTAGGTTGTGCTTGTCCACCGTGTAGGTACTGTAGTAGCTGTACGCCGCACCGGGGTACAGCGACATCCTTCGCCTTATCTTGGAGAATGCCACAAATTCAAGGGGGAAAATGATCTCGGTGCTCAGCACGCCCGTCGAGCCCACGATGTCCTGCACCTCTTCCAGAATGACGCGCCGCTTGTAGGCCCGCTCCACCGAGGCAAAAAACTCTGCGTTGGCAATAGGCTCGTAGACGTGCAGCAGGCGGCCGACGACAAACTCGCCGAGAAAAGCGCTTTTTGCGTCGCGCTCAAGCGCATTGCTGTCGACTGCAAGCGCGGACACCTTCATGCCGGATTCGCTGAAATACACGTACTTGACCACGTACGGATAGTTCTCAAGGACAACCAGCAGGTCGACGTCGCTGTCAGGCCGGGAGTAGCCGGCCACTCTGGAGCCGTAGAGGCACGCGGCTACCACCGCGCGGCCTTTTGCCACCCTGACGATGCATTTCTTGATAACCTCAAGCTCTTGTGGGGAAACGCTAGACATAGTCGGTTTTTTTCTTTCTCAGCTTCACGCTTTCGAACTCGGCTATCTTGTCCTTCACCGCCTGCTCCACCTGCAGGTTTGCCATCGCTTCAATAGGGATTTTTATCACGTTTGCATCAATAGGCACCTTTGTTGTCGGCAGGCCCCTGTCCATCCACATCTTGATCACCTTGTCTTCCAGCTTCAGGTCCCTGAAGCCCTCGGGAAAGCGGGTGGTGATGTGCTTTATCAGCGTGGGGTCTGACTTGAACACGGCGCGCTCTTCAAGCAGCTTCCCGGCGTCGGCATACGTCCCTTCAAAGAGGGTGCCGGACACCTCATCCGATATCACCTTCATCTTGATTATCCTGCCTACAAGTTCAAGGTAGTGCATGAACTCGTGCGCCAGAATCGCGTGTATTGTGCCCTTGAGGCCGTAGGCGATTAGGGGCGCGGTTATCTGCACGACGACCCGAAGCAGGTTGTCGTCGCCGACCACCGGTATCGTCCTTGCAAAGAGTATTCCCATCTGGGTAAACTCGACTGCCGACGTCGAAACTACGAGGCGCGGCTCGACGTAGTAGTAAGGATATTTCAAACCCGACGCTTCTTCGACTCTCTTGATGCCCTCTGTTACAAGCGGAAACCGTTTGATCGCTAGGTCGTAGACCTTTTGCGGGATCTGGCCAGCTTTGTACGCGTCATGGATCTTGTAGAGCGGGTCAAAGCTGCTCATCTTTTGCTGTTGAGAGATTGCCTCGCTGAAACAAAAACGTTACTGAAGCTCGACGCCCAGTATGTCAAACATGACGCATTCGCACTTGCTGCCAAGGATTTCTGAAACGTTCGGCTTCATGTATTCTTCGCCGCCTACGAACTGCTTTATCATCAAGCCGCCGTCTGCAACCATGGTGAGCGCAAACTGGATGCCGTGGAGCCGGCGGGCCCGGGCGGAATGGATCTTTTTTGAAGCCGTTTTATTCCTGTTCTCAAATCTCACCTCTGCTCCGGCAAGCGAATTGAGCTTTTTCATGTCCTCCCTTGCCAGCGCCCTTTCGCATTTTGCGTGAATTTTTGTCTTGACCTTGAATCGCGGCTGGAGATCCGGCTCGTCTTCGATCACCGACAGCGTCGCTGTAACGCCATTGCCACTGATCCTGCTCTTTTTCAGCTTCCTTTTCCTAGGGTTAAAGACGCGGGCGTAAAATGGTCGGCCCCTTCCAAGCACCAAACTGCTTTGGTCCTCGCTTCCAATCCACGAAAATTTCGGCACCTGCCCTCCAGTCATTTCTACAAGCCCTTTTGCAACAACGCCTTCGACGCTGCCGTAGCCTGACAGGCCCGAATAATTGCAGGAATCGCAGCCCCTTCCTTCGCAACTTGGGCACCTGTCCTGTTTTTGTGGTACGCCCCTTGACTTTTTGACGTACCGGCCAAACAGCGCGAGCGGCCTTGACCTGACTGCCACATCCACGTTGTTTTCCTTGTCTATGGCAAGGCTTACCGTGATGTCAGGCTTTGTGTATTCGACTTTTTTCCTTGCCAGCCGGGCAAGCCGCGTTCCAAGCTCTCTTGTCAGCTGGCTCTTGACGCTCTCCCTGCCGCGGATTTTAAGGCGGGCCCTCATGGTGTCTTCCCGCTCATAAATCTGGGTCGGCAGAGTGGCGCCGATAAGGAACGTTTCAAACTCGTATCCCCTGACAGCATCAATTATTTTGTCCGCTGTCGAGTCAAGGTTGCCCATCAGGCCGCGGCAGATGTAGCATTGCCCGTCCTGCCTTGCCCGGCCGCCAGCATGCCTTTCAAAACATCGCTTGCAGAGTTTGTATTGCTTTAACAAAATAGCCCGGGCATCAGCCAAGATTGCCGCCGCCAAATCTTCTGAACAAGTCGCCCAGTCCTCCTCTTCCCTTGTTGTGTTTAATGATATCCTTAGAGGTGTTGTACTGCTTTATCATCTCCTTGATGTCGCTTTCTACCAAGCCGCAGCCCCTTGCGATGCGCTTTCTTCTGGACTCGTTGATGACGTCCGGGTCCTTCTTTTCTTCCTTTGTCATCGACTGGATGATAAACCGCCACCTCTCCATCTTTACCTGCATCTCCTCGACCTTTTCTTCTTTCACCATCCCGGACATTCCGAGGTTCTCTATGATGTTTCTAAATCCCATCTTGCTTGCCGAATCCATCTGGGAGTAAAAGTCCTCGATAGTCATCTTGCCCTTTGTTATGCGTTTTACCTGGTCCTCGTCTGCCTGGAGCTCGAGCCCCTTTGCCATCTCCAGCAGCGCCTTGATGTCGCCCATTCCAAGCAGCCTGCCGACAAAGCGGGTTGGCGAGAACTGCTCCAGGTCGTCGATGCGCTCGCCGGTGCCGATAAACATCACCTTTGCGCCTGTTGCAGCCGACGCAGCAAGCGCGCCGCCACCCTTTGCAGTGCCGTCGAGCTTTGTAAGGACGATGCCTCCCACGGGGGCCGCCTTGTGGAAGGCCTCTGCCTGCTTGAAAGCCCCCTGCCCTATCGTCCCGTCGATTACAAGGAGCACAAGATTCGGGGTCGCCACCTTGTACATTTCTGTCATTTCCTGCAGAAGGCCCTCTTCCTCCTTGTGCCTTCCTGCGGTGTCTATGATTATGGCGTCAAGGCTCTCATTCTTGAAATGCGCAAGGCCGATTCTGACTATTGCTACAGCGTCCTTGTTTTCCTCCTCGCCATAGACTTCAACACTTATCTTGCTACAGTTCATTTTCAACTGCGTCAGCGCGCCGGGGCGCCACGTGTCTGCGCCTACTACTCCAACCCTGTAGCCGTGCTTAGTGAGCCATCTTGCCAGCTTTGCAGTGACGGTGGTCTTGCCGCTGCCTTGGATGCCAAGCATGAGAACGACGTTCTGCTTCCCCGGGTTGAAGAACGAGGTCGCAAGCGCCCGTTCGTCCTCTTGCGCCTTGTCGATGGTTTTGATGACCTCGCCAGAGTAGCCGAGCATCTTTGCGAGTTCGCCGTACAAAATCGTGACAATGTGATCCTTCCTTGAGAGCCCCTTTGGAGGCTGCTCCTTGAGAGCTCTCTCCTTGAGGTTCTGCGTGATGGAGAGCACCAGCTTAACGTTTACATCTGACTGCAATAGAGCGCGCTGGACGTCATTGCACAGCGAGTCGATGAGCTCTTCGTTGATGTCGGACGCCCCTACTATTTTCTTCAGGGCTCCACGGAGGCCTTCGCGCAGGTTGTCAAACATTTACTTCTCTACTAATGACACATCCC
The DNA here is from genome assembly GCA_023250885.1 of Nitrososphaera sp. GTDB lineage: Archaea > Thermoproteota > Nitrososphaeria > Nitrososphaerales > Nitrososphaeraceae > Nitrososphaera. The sequence goes on from JAHEZV010000003.1 coordinate 18,072, forward strand.
GTATTTCAAATATTCCCCGCTGGCCGTCCCAGTGCGTGGTGGCCGCGTTTATCCGGAGTTTCTTGCGGAATAGCGGGCAGTTGGTGACGAGCGTCTCTGCCTCGCCGCCCTCAAATGTCAGGTTAAAGCCGTACTTTTTGGCGAGCGCCGCCAGCCTGCCCAGCGCGTTCCTGTCGATCTGCCTGCCAAGCCAATCCTTGTCAAGACCCATCGCCGACACGCCAACGATAATTATTGAAAAGCCTCGCTCGACAAGCTCGCTCATGTATTTTTGCGGCTCTGCGTTCCATAGCGGCGCAATCGCTTCGATCTTTAGCTGCGCGCAAATTTCTTCAAACGCCTGCTTCTGGTAGTTGCTTGAGATACCGCCGTAGACAACGCCTTCGATTCCATAAAGTGACTTTGCCTGCACAATCGCTCCTTCTAGCGCCTTCAATTCATCTTCTTTTGCCCTGCCGCTCACCGAAAACCCGATGAGTGGGATCTGCATCGTGTCTGCAAGGTATTCGGTGACCCAGCTGTTTGGGTAATGGAAAAGCGAGCTGTCGTCAGCGACTGGGTGCATTGTGATAAGGCACACCACCTGATGCTCCATTTCCCTTGCGCAGTAGATCGCATAGGTGCTGTCCTTGCCGCCAGAATAAAGCGCCGCCAGCTTCACGTTGCATTGCCGGGGTGCGCTCAATATTAACTTCGTGCGAATTGTGACTAATTGTTTATATCACCAGGCCGCCAACCTGCAACTACTTGGATATTCTGCTCGAGGTGAGGAACCTAAGAAAATATTTTCCCATCAAGAAAAGTTTTCGTCACCTTTTGCAGCGGTCGAGAGAAGTAGATTTTCTAAAGGCAGTCGACGATGTGAGCTTTATACTAGAATCGGGTAGGGTGCTCGTGATAGCGGGCGAATCTGGCTCGGGCAAGACTACCGTGGCGAGGCTGGTCATGAGGGCGACAAACCCTGACAAAGGCTCAATAATATTTGAAGGGAGGGATGTGACAAATTATACCGGCAGCCAGCTAAAAGATTTTCGTACTGCGGTGCACATGGTCTATCAAGACCCTTATGCTTCGCTCAATCCGCGCATGAAGATAATGGATATCGTAATGGAACCGCTAAACATCCACGATAGAGCAAGCTCAAAAAGTGAGAAAGTGGAAAAGGTTATCAGAGCATTAAAGGACGTTCGGCTTGAGCCAGCCGAAGAAATTACTAACCGACTTCCGCAAATGTTGTCAGGGGGCCAGCGGCAGAGAGTTGCCCTTGCAAGAGCTCTAGTCTTAAGTCCTCGACTAATCGTTGCCGATGAGCCGGTATCGATGCTTGACGTGTCTGTTAGGGGGGAGATACTAGATCTTATGCAGAATCTGAAGGAGAAATTCAATATTTCTTATATTTATATCACTCACGACCTGTCCACAGCCCGCTATGTCGGCGATGAGCTGGCAGTAATGAAAGATGGTAAGATAGTAGAAATCGGGCCCATCAATCGAGTCCTTTCTGACCCGTATCACGAGTACACCAAGAACTTGATAAATGCCATCCCTGAGCCCGACATTTGATGCAGCTATGAAAAATATATTACCAGCGAATCGCACTCTATTACTAGTGAGGAATGTACCTATACTATTTGCTGTTGGTGCTCTATTCATGCTACTTTCAACATTGCTCACTTCTCTTCCAATAGCTGCACAGAATGAGAAAGGGTCGTACGTGGATACAGTCAGATTTATCCACAGTGAGGATGAAAACCTTGCTCTGCAGGAAGTCAAGTCTGGAGTCCTCGATCTATATTATTTTAGAATTCCCCTTGAAGCCGTAAACGATGCAGCCAACGATCCTCGGATCAAAGTCTACAACAGAATCGCCGGCTCTATGGGACTTCTCATAAATCCCGCACCTGCTAATGCTGATGATGGCAAGATCAACCCATTCCAGATCAAGGAAGTCCGATTTGCATTGAACTATCTTTTGGATCGTGACTTCATGGTCAATGAGGTCCTGAAAGGCTATGGCAGTCCTCTCGTTGACCCATTCGGGATCTATTCTCCAGAATATCCGAACGTCATTGACACCGTTGAATCGTTCGGGTTTCGATATAACCCGGGGCTTGCAGAAAGAATAATTTCTGAAGCGCTAAGTAGTCATGGAGCCTCTAAAGCTGACGACGGCAAATGGATGTACAAAGACAGCCCAATAAAGGTGAAGATACTAATAAGACAGGACGACGCACCAAGAAAATCTATGGGAGAAGAGGTGGCATCCAAACTTGAAAATGTCGGCTTTACTGTCGAAAAAGAGTATGGCGATTTGAACAAGGCCAATACGGTCGTATACGGATCCGATCCACAGGATCTCCAATGGAACATTTACACTGAAGGATTTGCAGGCACTTCTGTATTTGTAAGATACAATCCCGTAGTGCCAGCCCAGATGTTCGCGCCATGGTTTGGCAGGATGCCTGGCGGTCAGAATCCAGAATTCTGGAACTACCAGAACGACACATTGGATCAGCTGACTCAAAGCATAATGTTCTTTAACTTCACCTCAGAAGATGAAAGAAACAAGCTGGTTAGGAACGCTGTAAGAGCTGGAATACAAGAATCAGTTAGAATTTTCGTTGCGCAAAAAACGGACCCCTTTGTTGCTTCTTCTGATATAGACGGTCTGGTTAATGACTTTGGAGCAGGCATAACCAGTAAGTACTCCATGCTGAATGCTAGGTCAATTCGAGGAAACAATACATTGGAAATCGGGGTAAAGCAAATTCATCAAGGTTCGTGGAATGGTATAGCAGGACTGCAGGACGCGTACAGCAGGGACATCTACACGCTAATAGCCGACACGGCGACGTTTAGAAATCCTTACACTGGCGAGATTATCCCGATGAGGACAGAATGGACAAACGTATCAACCAAAGGACCCTCCGACAAACTAGACGTGCCTGCAGATGTCATAATATGGAATGCGACGTTACAACAATGGAAACAGGTAGCTTCGGGCTCAAACGCGACTAGCAAGGTAACTTTCAAGCCGCTTTATTCGAACTGGCACAACGGAATTCCAATGGACAAGTCTGACCTCCTTTATGTTCAGTATTTCTTGAATGAGTGGGGGACTTGTGAAGATGAAAATGACAAGACTTGCGATCCAGAATACACGTCACAGGCTGAGGTTGCTGTTCCACTCAACAAAGGATTTAGATTTTCCATGCCAGATGAAATCGAATCCTATATTGACATATGGCACTATGACGAAAAAGAGATCGCCGATTCTGGTGTCTTCTGGCCAAATGAGCCTTGGGAATTAACGGCAGCAAGTGAAAGGCTCGTTACCGCGGGTAAGATGGCATATTCCAGAAGTCAAGCGTCAACCATGAATACTCAATGGTACGATCCTATAGTACCTGATCATGCGCAGATGATAAAGGAAGAACTACAAAAAATGAAGAGTGAAAACTTTGTGCCTGCCGCATTAAGAGGTATAGTGACGGTCGAGGATGCCAAATTGCGTTACGATGCGAGTAGTCAGTGGATTAGCGACCACAATAATGCCATAATCAGCAATGGCGCCTTCTATCTTGACAATTACAATATAGCTGGGAGGATCATCACAATAAAAGCATTCAGAGATAATTCCTATCCCTTTGAGGTTGGTTATTGGGCAAAATACGAAAAACCCAAGCTTGCAGACATTGTCTCTGTTGCCATACCCCCGTCCATTACGATCGGTGATAAGCATATTCCACGGTCAGTGTCAATAGGCCTACCAATAACAATAAGGCTCAATGTTCAAGTTGATGGACAGCCGAGCAACGAAGCAACATTAGACTTTTTTGTTTTGGATAAAGACGGTAGAGTAATCATCACCGGCAAAGCCAATCATACGCCAGACCATCCCGGACAGTTCAAGATCGAGCTTTCCTCAGAAGAAACGTCCAAACTTTCACTCGGTCCAAATCAGATAAGGATTTTTGCGAACAGCATTTACGCGTTTCGTCCAGATGTTTCAGAAAAGACAATCATTGCAATGCCTGCATAGAATACCACAGTTAGGAGTGACGGAGCTCTGGGCTTTGGAGAAAAGATATCGCGGAAATATATGAGGCTCTTGTAGTCGTTATTTATCCTCTCAATTCCTTATCCGCAAAAGCATCTTTTATTCCAGGCATCGCGCTTAACTCTGCATTTTCGACAGGGGTCACGTTTGACGCCTTCGCTCATGTGGCGCCAGCTCTTGCTGGGATATCGCCTCTTTCCGTCCTAGTAACACCCTTTGGGCTGGCAGAACTTTTCGCATATGGCTTAGGAATATCAAGAAGCGGCATATTGGCGCGTGACTTGATAAAAAGACGACCCTGGAGGGAATATCTCGCAGTCATCTTGACAGAAATAACTATAGCGGTAGTAAGATTATTGATTGCGGCGTTTGTTGAAGAGCACATGATCTAGATCGTTGAAAGAGCCTGCAATGAAAGAATGACCATAGGGATGCTCAAGTGACTGGAGACGTACCATTTCATTTTTGCAGTTTTGATATAGTTAGCCTTCGCTCTACCCACACGTCAGACAACCGATGCCCTTCTCTACGATTAGGACCTTGGCTTATTGCATAGGAGGATTTTAATAGAATACAGTTTTTATCGTATCCTGATATCATTGGGTGGCTATGGCCGCTTCATCGCAAAACGTAGCATAAATATGATAATAGTGCTTTTTGCGACACTCGTACTGACCGTTTCTCTATTGGGTCCAACGATGGACAAGATATTGACTGATGCCATAAAGTTCAATGTCGTAGAGGAGATAACGCAGAAGGAACTTCAATTTTCGACACTTGAAGAGCGCCAGACCTTCATTGATAATCGGGTCAAAGATCAGATAACGACGTTCGGCCTCGATGAGCCATGGTATGCCCCTAAACGCTTTACAAATACGGTGCTAAAAGTCATGGTTCTTGATCTCGGCAAGTCAAATTATCTAACAAGTGACTCTGGCTCGTCAAATGTCCGCGACATAATTCTAGAAAAGCTGCCCAAAACGGTGCTACTGTTTACTACTGCTACAGTGATAGTCACAATGATTGGGCTTTACCTAGGGGCTTTTGTTGCTAACAGGGCCGGTTCAATATGGGACAGACTCAATTCTTCATTTGCGGTTTTTAGCGGAAGTTTTCCAATATGGTGGGTTGGCATGCTCATGATTTTTGGATTTGCTTTCACTTACCAGATTTTCCCGCCACATTCTACACCGCAGACTTCACCTTCAGATCCCATGTACGTTTTTGACCTGCTCTATCACATGACTTTACCACTTATTACAATGACCCTTGTTGGCTTTGGGTCTTGGGCATTCATGGTCCGGTATTTCGTCGTGGGCGTCCTGAGTGAGGACTATATTTCGGCCAAGCGGACGATAGGCATACCAGAGAAGAGAATTGTCTATTCACATGCCCTGAAAAACGCTGCGCCCCCAATCATAACAGTAATTGCACTTAGCCTTGCTTCTTCGTTTGGCGGTGCTATAACCGTTGAGGCAGTTTTCGGCTGGCCTGGTCTTGGTAGACTATTTTATGACGCAATAGGGTTTCTGGATATTCCAATTATAATTGGGCTCACCTATGTATCAACGGTCGTTTTCATCATTACGGTGTTCGTCACAGACTTAATGTATGCATACTTTGATCCGAGGGTAAAGGTAGCGTGACAGCAACAAACGCCAAAGTCCTATCCAGGTATGAAATCGCTAGACACTTTAGGCGCTCCAAGAGCGGTTTGGCAGGAGTCGCAATAATACTCGGCCTTATCGGGATGTCAATATATTCCACCGTAGCAATCCCGTTAGAGTCCTATAGACATTGGAATAGCCCTAATTTCTGGATTGATTATCCCAGATCAGCAGCCCCATCATGGGTTAACATCGGATTAGGACCAAAGATACCAGAGCATACAATACTCCACATGAAGGATGCAACAATATCAAGTATCGAGGAGGGCCAATTACGAGCTGTAGTGCATTCGTATGCTTTGAATTTCAATTATGACTATTATCCTAGTGACTTTATGCTACTCTACTCTGCTAGATACGGCAGCACGCAGCCAGTGCTGCAAGTAAATGTTGTCAGACCTGATGGACAAGATTTCATGATTTACTTTGCTTCTCTTCCCTCATCACAACAGGAACGAAATGAATTTTCCGCGCGAGTATTTTCAACCGATAGGGCAATAGCTGAGAATTTGCGAGATTATGAAGGTATCTTTTCATACAAACAAGATTCCTCAAGACCCGAAATCATGATATTTGCTGAGGCGCAAGAAAACAAAATTTTGAAAGGCCAGTATGTGATACGAGAGACATTCTACCTTTTCGACAGTCAAGACTCTATTGAAGACTCTGGAATCATACTAGGCGGCAAGGTTTACGGGCTCATGGGCACAGATGAATTGCGCCGCGACTTGGCGGTTGGCATATTATGGGGTGCTCCTATAGCGCTGTTCATAGGCTTCACAGTCTCAATTGCTGCTGTTCTTATCGGTCTGATATACGGTGTTTTTGCAGGTTACAAAGGGAAACATACCGATGAAGGCTTGATGCGTGTAAGCGATGTTTTCTATTCCTTGCCTGCACTTCCCATATTGATTATATTATCAGTTACAATAGGGCGTAGTATTTTTCTAATCACGGGCTTTCTAGTCATTTTCGGATGGGTGAGCATGGCCAAGGTGAGTAGGAGCCTTGCATTGCAACTGAAAAACATGCAATATGTCGAAGCAGCAAAACTAATGGGTCAATCGGATACAAAAATAATTTTTCGGCACATCATCCCACAGCTGCTTCCACTTACCTTTGCAACTATTGCCATCGCGGTTCCAGGAGCTATTTTGGGTGAAGCCTCACTCTCTTTTCTTGGACTCGGTGACCCATCGATCCCTACGTGGGGTCAGATACTGCACGACGCCAACTCTTCAAGCGCGGCTTCAAGGGGCCTCTGGTGGTGGATAGCGCCGCCGGGAATAATGATTGCCATTACTGGTCTTGCGTTCGTGCTGATCGGCAACGCTCTTGACTCCATACTTAACCCGCGGTCAAGAAAGATTTGATGGATGCTTCGGCACTCATAATCTTCATCAGATGATATCAGCCGGCTCTTCCTTCACCTCATCAGCATCCAGAAAACCTTCTGCCGTTCTATTGTATGAACTTTTATCCCTTGACCCTGACTATCTTGATTCTCTCAAGGACCTTCCAGTACTCGACCTCGCGGCCCTGAATTTCGCCCTGCGCGAGCTTGTCCTTTATCTCGTCTTCCACTGAAGAGGTTTCAAAGGTCTCAAACGTCTCGAGGTCCATTATCTGTAGGGTGTCGCCCTGCTTTGAAATGATCTGGCCGCTGCGCTTGTCAATCAGCGGCACTTCGACCTTAGCCGACACCGGGCCCACGAATGGGTGCGGCCTGCCGTCAAAGACTCCAACTGCTGTGATCCTTGCTTTGGCAGATCCATGCTTGCCCGGCTTGCTGTGGTCGTAAGAAACAATCCTACACGGCTCGCCGTCAACGACAATGTATGAACCAACTTTGAGTGCGCCAAGATCCATCGGCTTGCTCATAAATCAAAGGCTAGAGAAAAAGGTGCATATTTAACGTTTCTGATTACTTTAGCTTTTCAAGGATAGAAAAACTGACAAGGTTGTTGAGCGCGATGCCCTTCCTTGCTACGTCGCGCCGTGTGCGCTCGCAGTATTTCTGGTCTGTCTGGTGCGTCGCCTCGCCCTCGACCTCGAGTATCACCAGGTTCTTGGAGTACGGGAAGGCGAACTTTGGCTGCTCGGCCGCCAGGAGCTGCATCTGAGCTAGGCTTGCCTTCTTTACTTTTTCGCGCCGGGCAATCGCGTTTGCAAGGTCGCCTATTGCAGAATCGCCGTTTGTGTATTTCGTAAAGTACAGAGAAACATAGTTGAGCTTGTCGCCGCTGCGCTCAAAGAGCGGGCTTGAAAAGCTGAACATGAAAGACAGCCTGTCCATGTTGTATTTCTTGATGTCGTCAAGGATGCCTGTCATGTCGTTGAAAGATACGAGCGTGTAATGGTTGGCCTTGTTTGGGAAGTACGCGACGCTTTCGTCGGAAAATGTCGCAGTAACAAAGTAAATGTCGATGACATTGTCGCTTTTCTTCCAGTTCTCAATCAGAGAGCTCGACTGCTTGTGGTGGGGAGTACATACGTAGCCCTGTATGCCCCCTCCGCCTGTCACCGCCAATCCTAAAAAAGGGTGATGCGTCGAGTATTTATCCTCTTAGGTAAACGTCGATTGTAGGATAACGGCTGCTACATCGAAGGTCCCATCCAGCCGAGCCTTCTAAAGTAGAATACCATAAGAAGGGCAGAAATGGATGATATTACTATAACAAATATAACGGTTGTATAGGGTCCGAGCTGCTCCCAAGGGCCCGTCTGGATTCCTCCTGGGATGTTGACGTTCATGCCGTAAAATCCGGCAACGACCGTAGCCGGGATTGACAGAGTGAATAGAATGGTAAGCACTGCCAGTATCTTGTTTGTCTTTTCTTGGCTGAGCATATAGTCTGTGTCCTTGTAAATTTCAACTGTCTCTTTTGCTTCTTCCAGAGCTTCGTACACTTTTTCGATGTGATCCAGCACGTCTTTAAAGTAAAGCGACATATCTTCCTTGGAAAAGCGCTGGACATCCTTTGACAGGTCGACCACAGTCCTGCGGAGCGGGGTCACAATCCTGCGCAGGGTAGTTATCTCCCGCCGCAAAAGCGAGATCTGGCGCGGGATCGATATCCGCTCATCAAAAACGCTGTCCTCTATATCGTCGATGTTGCCCACCACCTTCATCAGGACGTGGAGCAGGTCGTCTACCATGGTGTCGATTATCTTATGAAGCAGGTACCCTGACGACTTGCCCATAATCGCCTGCCGCATCTTTTCGTCATTCTTGCAGATGTTGAACAGCTCGTCAAGGTGCTTGAGCTCGCCCTGGTGTATGGTCACAAGGTAATCTGCGCCCATAAAGACTGCAAGCTGGCTGAAGAGGAAACCTTTCTCCTTGTCCGGCGTGGGAAAGTGCAGAATAATAAACATATGATCCGCGTGCCGGTCAATCTTGGGGATTTGGATCTTTGACAGTGAATCCTCGAGGTTGAGCCTCTGGAATGGGTATTTCTGGGCGAGGCTGTTCATGTCCGCAAAGCTTGGCTTTTGCGCGTTCAGCCATACCACTCCGTCGTTGCTTATTGTCTCAAATCGCCTTTCTGCGCCTGACATGACCCTGCCTGCTTCGTTACAGAAGATGCGGTTATAAAAAAGTGTGTCAGTCAGAATCTGGCCTTTAACTGCGCGTAGTCTATTGCCTTTGAGCTGTCAGCGGTATGCCATTTTGCCGAGTCGATATGCTCAAGCCTTGACGTGTAGTACGGCACCAGGGAGTACCCTATCACGGTTGAGATTGCGCCAAGTGGGTCCCTAGCCGCATTTTTCAGCGCCTGCGCAATCGCCTCATGGGACGGTACGCCAATACCGAGCGTGGACACACTGTCCTTTATCTGGCTGTGGCCATTGACCGCCCGCACCACCTGCGACGCCAGGTCCTGCATGCTACCCGCGGGCTTGAAGTAAACCACCGCGTCGTCGTTGTAGGCGACACCAAGTCCCATTTCAAGGATCCTGCACTGCAGATAAAGATCGATTGCGATCGTGTCTGATGGTATCTGAATTTTACTGGCGGCTGCCGCGTCGACGGCAAGTGCTCTGCCCATCACGGTGTACTGCGACAGCCCTGACTGCCTGACCGACCTGAGCCAGTTTGAAATGAACACCGATGCCCTGCCGGCAATGCCGGCGGCCTGGACGGGCCGCGAATTTGACGCGCACAGGGCTGTGTTTTCAAAAATGTTCGACGCAAGCTGCCATGTGCATGACGGATGTGGTATGGTATCTGCGTCATAAAGCACCACGACATCGCCGGTTGCCTTGTGGAGAATTTCATTCCAAGCCGCGGCTGCGCCCCTCCTTGTTTCGTGATGGAAAATGGTGATGTCAAGCGACGACCTCCGGGCAAAGTCGCGCACAAGGGCAGAGGTCCTGTCAGAAGAGTCGTCAGAGACAATCACTTCAGAGATCAGCGGGCACTGCCCCTCAAGCGACTGCAGGAAGTTGACTATGTTCCGCTCTTCGTTGTAGGCCGGGACGCCGACAGTTACCCTGCGCATACCAGTTACGGCTTTAGGATATTTTATGAATTTTGTGGTTGATTTTTCGCGCATTGAAAACATATATTCATATGCTGCTCGCCAAGCAGTAATAGCCTTTGCAGCAGCTTGAGCGTGACGATGAGGAAAGATACAGGGACATATTCGCCGCCGCGGGACTGCGCAAGAGCCACCTCATATTCCCGGTGTTTGTTTCAGACAAGCCCGGCAAGATAGAGTCGATGCCCGGCATGACCGTGACGCCAGTTGAAAAAATAACTGAACACGTACAGACAATAATTGGCAGCGGCATCCCCTCTCTCATTGTCTTTGGCATACCAAAAAGCAGGGACCGAAGCGGCTCCTCTGCTTCCAACAGGAAAGGGGTGGTGCAGCGAGCGGTCAGGGCGATAAAATCTAGCTATGGCAGCTCGGTAAATGTGTTGACGGATGTTTGCGTCTGCCAATACAATCCGTCGGGGCACTGCGGCATCGTCTCCAGCAACAGAGTCGACAACGACGCCACGCTGCGCGTGTTGGCAGAGATTGCTGCAAGCCACGCGGAGGCCGGCGCCGACGTAGTCGCGCCGTCGTCGATGATGGACGGGCAGGTTCGCGCAATCAAGGGCGCGCTAGGCGGATTTACGAAAACAATGATATTTTCCTACTCTGCCAAGCACGCCTCGTCGCTTTACGCCCCTTTTCGTTCAGTGGCATTTGCAAAAAAGAGATCGCGCTTTGACAAGTCGTCTTACCAGGTGCCGTACGCAAACCCCCGGCAGGTGCTGTTGGAAATAGAGACTGACATCAACGAGGGCGCCGACATGGTAATGATAAAGCCTGCACTTGCATACCTAGACCTTGTCAGGATGGTAAAGGACAAGTTCAGCTACCCGGTCGCAGTCCAAAACGTCAGCGGCGAGTACGCCATGATAAAGGCGGCAGCGATGCGCGGGCTGGTTGACGAAGAGGAATGGAAGGTCTGCTCCATCGCATCGATAAAAAGGGCCGGCGCCGACAGGATCATCTCGTACTTTGCGCTTGATGTCTCAAAATACCTCTGACGCCACAATTATATAGCATTCCAGCAACAAACGGCAATGTCCCGCGGTAGCTCAGCCTGGTAGAGCTTTCGGCTGTAGATGTCGGCTTCTCAGTAGCTGACCGCGTGAAGCAGCCTATCGGGCGCACAATGCAGTGACCGAAGAGTCGCAGGCTCAAACAAAATGGCCGCAAGCCGTTTTGGGGCAAATCCTGCCCGCGGGACTTTTCTGATTTTGCTTATTAATATGGAAGTGCGTAATTCTCCCATGCCCAAGATCGAAACAATCAACCCTTCAACCGGGAAGGTCATTGCGGCCTACGATAATGAAAGCCCTGAACAGGTCAGTAGGAAGGTAAAGGCCGCAAGGGAGGCGTTTCCGAAATGGAAAAAACTGGATGTGGCTGAGCGAGCCGAATACATGCGCAGGCTTGGCCGCGTGATGAGGAAAAACCGGGAAGATTATGCAAGGCTGGTTACCGAGGAGATGGGCAAGCCCGTCAGGCAGTCCCTCGCCGAGGTCGAAAAATCCGCGTGGGTTTGCGACTATTACGCAGAGCGCGCAGAAGTGTTTTTGCGCGACGAAATAATCCCGACTGAATTTCGCAAGAGCTTTGTGTCTTTTGAGCCGCTTGGAGTGGTGGCGTCCATAATGCCGTGGAACTTTCCGTTCTGGCAGGTCATGAGGTTCGCAGTTCCGGCGCTGACAGCCGGCAACGTGGGCGTGCTAAAGCATTCCAGCGTCTGCCTTGGAAGCGCGCTGACACTCGAGCAGGCGTTCAGGGACGCCGGGTTTCCAGAAAATGTGTTCCAGTCAGTCATCGGCGACTACCGGGCCGGCGAAGCCCTCGTGCAGGCAAGCATCGACGCCGTATCGGTGACCGGGAGCGTCAACACCGGCAAGCGCGTCGCCGAGCTCGCTTCGCAAGGTCTCAAAAAGTTCGTGCTCGAGCTTGGCGGGAGTGACCCGTTCGTCGTGCTCGAAGACGCGGACCTTAACCAGACCGCATACATGGCCACGCAGTCGAGGCTCCTGAACACGGGCCAGAGCTGCATAGCGGCAAAGCGCTTTATCGTCGTAAAGGAAGTTGCGGAGAATTTCACGAAATTGTTTGTTGAAAACACGCGGGCTGAGGTTGTGGGGGACCCGCTTGACTCAAAGACTACGGTGGGGCCGCTTGTCAGGGACAGCCAGAGGGAGGCGCTTGCAAAGCAGGTTCAGGACGCAAGGGACAAGGGCGGCAGAATACTTACAGGCGGCCAGCCCATCAGGCGCGAGGGGTTCTTTTACGAGCCCACGATAATTTCAAACGTGAACCACGAAATGGAGGTGGTTAGGGAAGAGGTTTTTGGGCCGGCAGCCCCGGTAATTGTGGTGGACAACGAAGAGGAGGCGATAATGGAAGCCAACAACTCGGAGTTTGGCCTTGGCGCAAGCATATGGACGAACGACATCGAGCGTGGCATGAAATTGGCGCGCCAGATCGAAAGCGGCATAGTGTTTGTCAATGAAATGGTTAAGTCTGATCCAAGGCTCCCGTTTGGCGGCATCAAGAAATCCGGCATCGGCAGGGAATTATCGGAATTCGGCATAAGAGAATTCGTAAACATCAAGTCTGTGGTAGTGAAGGACATCACCACCAAATTGCTGGTCGAATAAATAATGGGCTCTGGCCCTCTCAACCTTATAAGAAGTTGGGGCGCGTTCGTGCTAGAAGTATGTAGAATAAAAAACATAGGAGCATGTTAATAATAAAGCTGCATCAGTTGCCGGCATGGACGCAGGGAGCGTCGAAGTCACCCTTGACACTTACAAGGCGACAAGGAGAAAGTTCATCGAGGCAGGGGATGCTGTGTTTGGCCCAGGCTTTCTTAGCATGGCCGAGTACTACTTCGTTAAAAAGAAGGGCCACAACCCGTTTGCGATGCTCTTCTCCGAGCCTCGGACAGTCTACGACGAATGGGTGTGGATGTTCAAGGGGGAAGAGCCGGTCAGGAAGCTCTTGGAAAAGACGGTCGGCCCCGGATACATTCCGCTCCTCGAATACATCAAGAGAAACGACGGCGTGAGGGTGTGGAACGCATTCTACAACATGACTGGCAGTACAGCGGTAGCCCTCTAGGGATTGATTACTGCCCTTCCAATTATCTTGCCTGACTTTAGTTCTTCAAGCGCGCCGTTTGCCTCATCCAGAGTGAACTTTCTCGACACCACCGACTGGATCTTGTTCATTCTTGCAAGGGCCACCAGCTCTACCAGGTCAGCGAACTTGCCGGTGTAGGCGCCTGTCAGTGTGAAAGCGCGAAGCGGCACAAGCGGGAGGTTAAGCTCGAGCGACCCGCCGAACAGCCCGACCATGACCAGCCTGCCCCTCTTCCTCAGCATGTTTATAGAATTTGGCGCGGTCTTGGCGTTGTTAACAAAGTCAATGACTGCCTCTGCTCCGAGGTTGCTCGTGATATCCTTGACCCCCTCGACGGAGTCGCCGGCTCCTGAGTTGATTGTCTCGTGGGCGCCAAGCCGCTTTGCCTCTACTAGCTTTTTGTCGTCTATGTCGACAATCGCGATCCTTGCGTTCGTGATCGCCTTGGCGATCTGCACCGCCATGAGCCCGAGGCCGCCGGCCCCGACAATGACAAGCGTGTCGCCTGCCTGAGCGCTCGCCTTCTTTACCGCCGTGTATGCTGTCAGGCCAGAGCACGCAAGCGACGCGGCAGAATTGGGGTCGAGCCCCTGCAGCTTTACAAGGTACTTGTGGCTTGGGACAAGGACCATCTCTGAGTAGCCGCCGTCCTGGTACACGCCGAGGCTGCGCGGGGCGTCACAGATGTTCTCTTCGCCGACCCGGCAGGCAGGACACGTGCCCTCGCCAATCCACGGGTAGGCCAGAACCTTGTCGCCCTTGGAAAAGCCGGTGACCGACTCGCCCGCCTCTTCAATGATGCCGGCAATTTCGTGGCCTGGGGTGAGCGGGAACTTTACTCCTCGATCCTCAACCTTCATAAACACGCCCTGCGGGCCGGCGTAACCGCCTTCCCACAGGTGCAGATCACTGTGACATACGCCTGCACTTTCAACCCTTACAAGGACCTGATCGTTCTTTGGCTTCGGAACGCCAACGTCCTTGATTTCAAGCGGCTCCCTTGTCTTTATTATCCGTGCAGCCTTCATACCGTGAGAGTATCTCACGCTCGTTATTAATAGTTAGCAATGTTTAATTGAAATTGCGACAAAGAAAATGCCATGCTGTAGAGCCCAGTCGTGGCGGTGCTTGCAGCAATCAGCGTGGTAGGCGCGATCGCGATTTCATTTGGCGATCCGCAGTTCATTGACAGGGCGATAGCGCTCGAGCTGACGTTTATTGCGCTAACTGTTCTTATCTACAAGGGATTTCGGAAGGCGCTCTACGCCTGCATTCCGCCGGCCATCTTCGTGATGGTCGGAAATTCGCTTGCGCCGTCCCACGTCGAGATAATGACCACCTTCTCAAAGCCGCTCAACGCGGTGGTGCTGATAATCGGCGGCTACGTCCTGCAGGCGGCGCTTATCTGGACAGCAATCAAGGAGGTACGGGCTCGTAGGATTGTGCAAAAGGCTAGCTAGCTGCCAAGGAGGTTCTTCTTTGAAAGCACCCTGTAGAGCTGCTCCTTTGTCATCAGCTTTTTGCTCAGCACCAGCTCGCGTATGCTCTTGTTCGTCTTGAGCGACTCTTTGTAAATTTCCGCCGCCTTCAGGTAGCCGATGTAGGGATTCAAGAGCGTGACCAGCGCCGGGCTTTTTTCAATGTACGACTCCAGCCTGTCCCTGTTTGCTTCAATCCCGTCCACCATGTTGGCTGCAAATATCGGCAGAAAATTCTTTAGCATGTCAGTCGAGTCGAGCATGCATTTCAGCATGCCCGGCAGCATCACATTCAGCTCGAACTGGCCTGCCTGCGCGGCCATCGCAACTGATACGTCGTTGCCGATGACGTTGAAACACACCATATTCAGGCACTCTGCAAGCGACGGGTTGACCTTGCCCGGCATTATCGATGAGCCGGCGTGGACGGCCGGTATCAGGATTTCTGCAAGGCCGGCGGTCGGGCCCGAAGCCATGAGACGGATGTCGTTTGCCATCTTGTTGAGTTCTACCGCAAGGTTGCGCAGCGCCGACGAGCAGCTGGCGATATCAAACTTGCTCTGGAGCGAGTAAAACATGTTGTCAGACGGCTTCAGGCTCAGCCCGGAAACCTTGGACAAATTCTTTATTGCAAGCTGCCTGTAGCCTTTCAGGGCGTTGGCGCCAGTGCCAACAGCTGTGCCTCCAAGGCCGACGTATGCAAGTCCGTTCATTGACCGCACGAGCGTCGCCCTCGCCTGCTTTAGCGAATAGGCGTATTCCTCAAACTCTGCGCCAAGCGTGACAGGGATTGCGTCCATCAAGTGCGTCCGGCCAATCTTGACGATGCCGGAGAACTTTTTCGCTTTCTTTTGCAAGGACGCTATCAGCCTGTCAAGCGAGGCGACAGTCTCTTCCATGTTGAGCAGGATCGCGACGTGCATAGCAGTGGGGAAAGTGTCGTTGCTTGACTGCGACATGTTGACGTGGTCGTTAGGGCTGATTGTTTCATAGCTGCCTTTTTTCTTGCCAAGGTTCTCAAGCGCCCTGTTTGCCACGACTTCATTTGTGTTCATGTTGAACGCGGTCCCAGCGCCGGAATTGATGGCTTCGACGACGAAATGGTCGAGTAGCTTGCCTGACAAAATTTCGTCGCACGCCCTCACTATCGCCCTGGTTTTCTTGGCATCAAGCGCCTTGAGCTCCCTGTTTGCCAGTGCTGCAGATCGCTTGATCATGATATATGCCATGACTAGATTGACGTGAGCCTTCTGACCAGTCACCTTGTATTGGTTGATTGCGCGGGCAGTAAACGGGCCGTAATAAGCAGCGGATGGGACCTTGACCTTGCCAAGGGAATCCTTGTCAATTCTGAACGACATCGCCGGATGCCACTACTGTGGGGGCCGTAATAAATTAATCGACTACTCTCACGATATTATTCTGGCGGAGGCGAGCCCTTCTATCCGCAGCGCTTCAGAGCTGGATATGATTGCGCCATGGAGCATCAGCGGGTTCTGCCCTGCGGTGGGAGTGTCCTGCACGGGCACGGCATAAAGGAAGCGCGCCAGCTTTGCAAAGATGATCTTGCCGTACCAGTTGTTTTCAAGGCAGAGCCTCCTCTCCCGCTCTTCGAGATCGTCCAGCGCAACGACCCTGTCGATTGTGCCAGAGCCGGTGAACGCGTCCCTTCTGACAAAGAGCACCCGAGTCCCGCGCGACCAGTCGCGCCTTATGCCGACGTAGAATGTGTGCAGGCTGAACAGCTGCCTTTCAAGGTCGTCCTTCTGTATCCTCAGGATATAGCTTGGAGGCTCGTCTGACACCAAGGCTTCTGCTTTGAGGCATTTATAAAACATTATATTACTACTGGATTTTTCAAGCCCTATGCAAGTCAGCGGCAAGGTGCTCGTCTGCGACTCAATCAACCAGGCAGGCATCGACAGCATGAAGCGCGCCGGGCTCGCTGTCGACTACAAGCCGGAGATAAAGCCGGCCGAGCTCGCGTCATCTGTCAGGGATTACGACGTCATCATTGTTCGGAGCAGGACCAAGGTCACAAAGGAAGTCGTCGACGCGGCCGCAAACGCCAAGATAATCGCCCGCGTTGGAGTGGGGCTTGAAAACGTCGACGTCAAGGCCGCGGAGGCGAAAAATATCATGGTGATCAACGCGCCCGAAGCAGCTTCCATCGCGGTGGCAGAGCTTGCAATCGGGCTGATGATATCGCTTGCAAGGAGCATACCAAGGGCAGACTCTGAGATCAAGCGCGGCAACTGGATCAAGAAGGAGCTGATGGGAATGCAATTGTCCGGCAAGTACCTAGGAATTGTTGGCGTGGGCAGCATCGGGCGCAACATCGGCAGGATGGCAAAGGCGCTCCGCATGAGCCTAATAGGCTATGACCCGTACCCGATAAACCCAGAGTTCATCAAAGAGACCGGCATGATAATAACAGATCTCAACACGCTCCTTGAAAGCGCCGACTTTGTCACGTGCCACGTGCCGTCGATTCCGGAGACAAAACACATGTTCAACGCCGAGCGCCTTGCAAAAATGAAGCCGACCGCATACCTCGTCAACACGTCAAGGGGCGAGATAATAGACGAGAACGCACTGTATGAAGCATTGAAGAACGGCAAGATAGCCGGCGCAGCGCTTGACGTCTTTGAAGTCGAGCCGCCGACAAACAAGCAGCTGCTCGGGCTGCCAAACCTTGTGTGCACGCCTCACATTGGCGCGCAGACAAAGGAGGCGCAGGAACTGGCTTCGGTCGTAATTGCAGAAAAGGTAATCCAGATCCTGCGTGGCGTAATATAGATTATAAAAGGGTGCCAGACAGGAGAGTGGTATAATGCGCAGGTACATGACCCAGA
The DNA here is from genome assembly GCA_023250885.1 of Nitrososphaera sp. Classification (GTDB taxonomy): domain Archaea; phylum Thermoproteota; class Nitrososphaeria; order Nitrososphaerales; family Nitrososphaeraceae; genus Nitrososphaera. The sequence continues at coordinate 35,802 of JAHEZV010000003.1, forward strand.
CCTGGCTTCGGATGTGGAAGGAAAATTCAGACGAGCTCAAGTCAAAGGCAATAGCCTGGAGGACAGAGCCGACCATCCACAGGATAGAGAGGCCAAGCAGGCTTGACAGGGCCCACAGGCTGGGCTACAAGGCAAAGCAGGGCATCGTGGTTGTCCGAGCGCGAGTGGGCAGGGGCGGCATGAGGAAGCAGCGCCCGGTATCAGGCAGGAGGCCGAAACACCTCGGCGTGGTCCACATCAAGCAGGGCATCAACATGCGCAAGGTCGCAGAGCGAAGGGTGAACGAGAAATTCCCCAACCTTGAAGTGCTCGGTTCTTACTACCTGCACAAGGACGGGATGAATATCTGGTACGAAGTCATACTTGCAGACCCTGGGCACCCCGCAATCTCGAAGGACAGGGAAATGCGCGGCAAGCTGAAGGCGTTTGCAAAATAATTTTCAGCTAGCTAGCGCAAGCATATGCTTGTTCCATCTCGTCAACAACGTAGTCTAGACCTTCAGGTGCCGTGGCAGATGTGGCAAAGTCATCAACCCACGACACACAATGGGTCATGCCGTTCATCGTGACAGTCAGCGAGTACGAGAAGTAGTCGGTCGGGCCAGTTTTCGCCTGGATGCTCTCCATCGCAAAAAACCCGCTGCCGGCTATCGCCTCCCTGATCTCTTGCACCTTTGCGCCGGACAGCTGCCGCTCTGTTGTGTTCGACGTGCCCAGATAGAACGTAATCACGTTAGTTTTGGAATCAAACGACGCCTTGGAGTCAAACGCGAGCTTCTCGTTGATGCCTGCTATGCCGCCTGACTTGACATACTCAAACTTCATGTCATGCGACCCTTGCAGGGCGAGTATCGCCATCGGCATAGCTTCTGCAATTGCTACGGCTACGGCAGCCAGACCGGCGAGCATCAACGTCTTTTGGGGCATGACGTGGACGGCAGGAAACTCCTAATAAATAGATAGTTGACAAATGGGTCATTTTTATCATGATGGCGCACTAGTGCATCCCAATAATATGCTTCCAACAAAACTAACGTTTTGTTGCCTTCCTATTCTCCTAGACGCAGCGCAAATCCGAGCCTGTAGCACGCAAGCATATTAAGTCGAAAATCCTTTTCATTTGCAATGCTTCTTCTATCAATAATAGTTCAAGCAATTGGGGGATGTATACCAGAGCTTGGGAATGGCTGCCAAGACATGACTAATTCTTCAAGCACATACCTCAGCATACTGATAGGGGCGATTATCGGCGCTTTAGTCAGCTGGTGGATATACAATAGGCAGAAAAAGACATCAAAGTTGCAGGACGCGACGCTTGAAAGGATAAGGGAGTTGAATGAGCGACACGATGACATGCTGAAGAGGATTCAGCGGATCGAGCAACACAATCAAGCGACGCTGGACGCTATCTTTAAAGTGGAGAAAGGGATTGAGGACATAATCAAGAAAGACCAGGCAAATCAAAATCATGATTATACTTGATTGGGTAATATCAAACTGGCGAAGACAGATTCTTTACTATCATGAGCGTCGAGCTGGACCTTACCCAATTATTTGTCCTGATTTCCATTACCACCTTCTTCAGCTGCGCGTCCGTCTCTGAATTGACTTTCACAAAGAACTCGTATACGCCGGACACTCTGACAGCAAATTCTACATTAGGCATTTTCTTCAGCTCCGCTGCGAACAGGTCAGCTGAATCACTTTCACAGCTGACCATAATAAAGGCGCTTGGCATTAGACATTTCATTTGACGCTCGCCATTATTATGTTATTGCTGTAAACAGAAGGGAGAAGAGACGGACTAACTCCAAGCTGGTTCAATCCGATGACCTTATTAGAGTCTTGTTTCGTATTCGGTTGTGGCAGCAACATTTCTCGTCTTTTTCAAATACAAATCAATGAACAAGGAGGATGCACAGAGAGCAGCAGGGCAATGGCGCGAAATGAAGGGCACCTTGCCTACTGATGTTGAATTGATAGCAGAGTACGACCATGCATGGGGCACAGAGTACAACGGCTTTCTTCTTTTCGAAGCAGAGAAAGCTGATTCCTTCCTGGATTGGTGGTCTACCTTCAAAGATAGCATTAGGTGGTACGTTGAAAAGACATACACCATCACAGCCAGGAAGCGTTGACAATCATGGGCTTCGGTACTAGGAAGATGCCATATTGATAAGGATGAAGGAACTCTAGAGCAAGAATCAGCTCACGCGTGATGTTTTGCAGTCCATTGGTAGCTTGGCGGTCAGCTAGCTAATCATCCTTTCAAAATGTTATATGGAAGTCCCCGCATATTTCTTCTAGTAGATGGTTCCTGACGACTCTATCAATGAAGGGTCGGGGGATGAGCAGGACCCAGGCCCGATTATCAACCCCCTTTCAAGGCCCGTGCCATTATGGTCAGAGCTGCTGAACCGTGTCAAGCTATTCGACTGGTGGGTGGAATACCACAAAGGAGGTACCTACGAATCGATACTTAAAAATAGGATAATTCAGCTTGGCATGGAAACGGGTTTCCCCAATCGATGGCTAAGAAAAATATTGCGCCATGCAATTTCAGAGTTTTCAAAGAAAGGTTTAGGACCCGACTATTATGGTTATCACAACATTGACCACGAACTTGAAGCTGCGCTATTCACTCTAATTGCAGCCAACAGCCAGCCTGCTAACTCTAGCTTCACACCCGAGGAACTAGCCTATCTTTTTGTTGCTGCGCTGTTTCATGACTATGATCCCCTGAAGAGGTTTGACAAGCCTCATGAGGATGCTGTCGAGCAAATCATAAGGACCGACACGAAGATCAGGCGATTTATTGACGAGGTCGGTCTAAATATCGACATTGTTATTGCTCTTATCCATCGAACAGCTTATCCCTTCCAAGGAGATAATGCGAAACACGCACAAAATCGTATGAAGGAACTTTTCACCGCTGCTGGAATCCCGGAGGATAATTATGCAACGAGAAAACGCTACACTAACCTGGGTTGGTTTCTGTCTGTCTCGGAACGCATCGCCGGTTATGCTTTGGGAGATTTTGAGCATTCCAAGGATCTGGCTAGAAGAAACGCGCATGCGCTGGGATGGCATCCTTCTGTCATAAACGAACGGTCTGTTCATTATTTTGAGACGCTTGGGGAAGAAAGGGAGATGTTCGACCGAGTGATGTCCGGGGTTCCTGAAAGATACAGAGCAACATTCTTCAATAATGTCGAGGGTTTCACAGAAGCTTGGAAGAAAGAGGTGGAGCTCCAACGGAGTGTCAGGAATGAAGTTATGATCCGGACCCTTGTCGAAAACAATGTCGACGCAAAACTTCCTCGTGCGGTAGTCGACTCGGTAATGGAGGTATATAGCGAACAATCCTTCCCAATGAGTTCTGTACGTGAAGATTTCCTAACATCGTTATGGGATCCGGAAAACATACTGGTTACACTAAGAGCCGAAAAGCAGGATGGCGCTATTGTGGGATATGCCAAAGGTAGTCCTCTTGAAAAATGTAAGCTGAGAAGAGGTACGATAGACTACAATTTCGGAAAACATAACACCAGCTACTTGGAGGGCATAGGTATAAGAAGGGGATACTTGGGTGCAACGGGCGGTCACTTACTTCGGCTTAAATTCTTCGATGAAGCTGCGAATAGAGGCTACAAATTTGTGACTGGATACGCGCATCGTGATGTGATATTACAGCGCATCAAGAAAGGTGAGAAAATCGAGATGGTTCAAAGGTATGACCCTGACAAACTTGATTACTATAGAGCTAACCTTACAGATGAAATGTACCGAACGATCCTGTCTGATTCAAATGTGATTTACGTTGATCACGGATGAGGACGTCGTTAAGTGGGTCCTTCAGGATTGTTATCGTTATTGCAGTCTTTCTAAGAAAGACGGTGTTATGGTTTGGGTGCATGTGTTTTCTTAAGAACGTAACGTAATAGTAATATAGCCTGAAATGGCATATTCGGCTGTTGCAGGCTCCAGCTCAAGAATGATTGTTATGATGGAGCTAGCACTGTGTGGAGAGGAAAGGCAAAAATATTACCAATAAGAAAACAAGACTGTCTTTTATCCAGCTGAAGGCCACTCCAGGAGGCTATTGGGAAGGAACCTTAGCAATATATAATGGCCGTCACTCTGAATTACTATGCGAATATATTTCTTAATAGAGTAATATACGAATTATGCGGTATTGAAGAACTGGGAATAATATCGTAAGAACTTGGTTTCATTCTCCGGATAGAATACGCGCCTCCAGGCGCCCTTGCTAGCTGGGTCTCCGTAGTTCCATACAGAGCATCCTATCAGCAGTTGCGCCATGACAGACAAATTACCAGTAGCCTAGATGTATCAACTGCCATTTGGCAGAGGAACGATAACCACAAATGCTATTCAACTCTGGATTCAGTGATGCTTATCACTCTCATGTGGCCGAAAGAAGCATGATTTCATGATGAGAATGTCAGGATTGCTTGGCCGTCCAATGGCGTTTCAGCCTTTATTCAGCTTCAGTGGAGCTACGTCAATATTTTTGCCACGGCTTTGCGTGCTTTAGAAGGTGGCAGTTTTCAGAACAAAAGTAATCGTCGCACATGTAACAATAGATCGGATAGTCCTGGGTCTTTCTGCCACAGCCTCCGCATGTAGAGGATCCATCCATAGTTATCTCACATGTCCGTCTCACTTAAGGTTTTGAGCAACCACCTTTTGGCCTCCCATCGGCTCGCCCCTCCTCGGCTAGCTACGTAACATTGTTCAGGTAGATAATACCAGTGTTGATAAATTTAGGTGTCTGTACCCCGGTATGATGGCTCGGGAGATCCTTCGGAGTGAGCACCATAAGCAATCCTACTTGATGAACGAGCTAGAATCCTTGGGATTAGCAAAGATCCGGCTGAACGAATTTAATGATGCCAAAGAATTGGGAGGCCTCGTGAAGACCATTAAGGAATCCCTTCTGAAAGAATATCATAATTCTTATCCAATCGCTACCGCCTGAGTCTCATCTTCTGCATGATCGCATACAATCAGCGGATCCTGACTTGAGCTGCAAGTCAATTAAAATTCGCCGAAAGTTGTATAGCTTACTTTCCGGATAGGCTCGGCAGCCACTAGTTGACCCAACACCACTTGCATCAATGCATTGTTTGCGGTTGCTTGTATGACCATGTGAGCAGGCACGACCAGCTTTTTTATGATGGCACATGCGAGCAATGTTCAAATTTTGTCCAAAAGGGGAAGGAACAGAAATTCGACGCGATTACTGTTTTACAGTTTGATGTGGCGTGGAAGAACAGGCAACGATAGCGTCCATTCAGTGTTTGAATTCTGATGAGGTAATATACTAATGAAAAAAGAAAATGGCCGGGCTGCTGGTATCAAACACCAGCCCGATCCTGCAAGAAATTACTTCTTCTTTGGCTTGGTTTTCTTTTTCGCCATCCTTTGAATCGAAGAGTGACGGAAGTTATTATATTTGATCGATGTCTTGATGAAGTTTTAGGCGGAACCTTCTACAGTAGACTTCTATGCATGCTATCGATTTCGAAAGTTCAACACCACAAGACATTTTACATACATCGCCCTTGAGCTGACAGCTCGGGAGAACAGCGGGAGCCGTCATTCCGGCTGCCAGCCCATCAGGCAATTCTTAGAGAGAGGAAGGAGGGGGAGCTCGGGTAAAGCTTCTTCCTTCCCTCACCAAGCCCCATGATCAACTACGAGGAGCTATGTAAGGAACGTGGATAATTTGTTCAATTCGCAAAAAAGTGAATAGATAGTCCAGATTATTCCTGCAGACAGCTTTCAGAGTAGCACGCGAAATCAGGTGGAGTATTGTCCACACAATGCCATGCCGAAAGGCTTGACAAGCTTTACATCTGAAGACATTTTTCAATTATTCCATCGGGACCCGCAATAATAAGCATTGAATAGCCCTTCAGGATTCCACCAGTTACCACACAGCTTTTCCCGCTTGTTCCTCTTTCCAGCGACACACCAGCAAACGCTGCATTTTACCCTTCGTCTGCGCCGTTCTTCCGTCAAGTTCAACCGGCTACGTGGTATGTCTGCCGCAAGCATCGCATGTTACAGACCAGAACGCCTGCATGCATCGGGGGGACTGGCCTTCTGTCACATAGTGGAAGAAAAGCATTCCACATCTGACACACTGATGTTCGCACCTCACGAAACCCTGCTGCACTTCATCTTTCACGTCCATTTGCCCTACACTCTATAGATATGTGGATGATAGACTGTGCCATAAAGTAAAGTCTGGGAGCCGGCCAGACATACAGCTTTGCATATGCGGGCCGACTATCCCCTCAATTGCCTTTGGCTCCAGAATAACCTTATCTCGCAGATTCTGTACCAAGTAGTCATGGGTGAATACGGTAGCAGCTCCAGGTATGATTTCATGTGCGATGAATGCGGGATGGCCTTTTCGTCTCTCGATGACCATCTAACACATTGCAATCGATATTACCCTAAGGCGCTGGGAACTTCGGTCACATGAAGAAGGAAAGGAGAGAGATATGCGACATTGAGAGCTTTGTCTACTTTAGAGTCAATCGTTTCCATAATGTTTGCATAAGCCACAACACGAATTAACTCATTTCACGGCCTCACAACCTGGCTGATGTGAGGGAGTATCTTCCTTTCGATAATGCCTGCAGCATCGCAGCCCGTGTCAAATGAGAGGAGAAGGTAGAAACCATGATTACCCGAGGACATGGCTATAGTCGCACGAACCAGCTTGTCGTAAACTCCGATAGCATAGCGAAGCCCCCCTATCTTTGACTGGAACGTCTCCCGCATAAGTGCGCGCGTTACAGCTTCCAACGCGTACTGCTCCGTATCGCTATTTGTCATTAACGGAACAAGACCAGACCGGTACGACGATGCTACCAAACGGCCAAGATGATTTGCAATTCCTGCAAACCTGATTGACGTATCCTTGCTCAGTATGTCTTGGCACAATTTCTGTAATTTTTGCTCTTCTGCCTTCAGGTTGTTTGCCAACGCGACCCAGGTTATTCAAACAGCGTGCATATTTATTATTATTTTCTCCGTGCCTAGCCGCTATCTTGGCAACCCTATTCCTGCCTTGTTCCTTCGAAGCTCCTTCACAAACTCCCGAATGCCTGTACAGAGCACTGGGAAATAGGGCACAACCCTTCCGATCAGATTTGTACTATCTCACTCCGAGCTATGAGAAATTTAACTCTCCGGGCTAAGTAACAACGACGAACTAAAAAAGGAATTGGATCGTATTCGATAGCAACCTCCGTTGAAGACCCTTTTGCTTGTCAAGAAGCTTGTTACCAATAGCAGATCCTCCATGAGAGCTTTTCGCTTCTTCAGGATATTATGCTTTAGTTGTCCCTTGTAAACCGGTATGTACTTAGAAAGATTGCCCAGAAGCTTATCTCCTACTTACATTTGATCTGACTACAGACAAACCTCTTAAAATGATAATATCAATCGCATTAATAAGTGAAGGGGATCGACCCTTATGTAGCCTTGTTCAAGACAGAGGGCATCCCTTCTCACTTTCAATAGCGGTGTCTCCTTACAGTAACCCCGTAGTAACCCTCCCGAGAAAGAGGATCAAGACGAGCTTTCAATCGTTAAGATTTAATTCAATGAGAAATGCCTTATGGAGAGAGCTTGAAAATTGAGGGTCCTCTAATAACAGGCTGGCTACCGTTTATCTACGTGAAATTTATTTGTGACCAGCTGGAGGTTAATAAAGATATTCTCATGGTCGTAGATACTGGAACCGCCGTTACCACGATAAACGAATTTGATGCGCGTGGAATGAAAGTGGACTATTCCAAATTGACGAAAAACCAAGATTCTTTGGGTATTGGAGGGCAAGCCGAGTCATATCTGGCGGATTCATGCCACTTGTATTTTGGAGAAGGAATAGAATCTGTAGATGTCAAACCTGTAAAATTTCTGAAACAAAGCAGCGTTGAAATTGCTGAACAAGAACGATATCCTAGCTTATTGGGCATGGATGTTCTAAGAAATTATAAAATAAGTTTTACAGAATCCAAGGTAATTCTGGAAAAATAGTCTACAGACCAAATCAATTTGTACGTAGGCTACTTAACCCATTCCCTTAAATTCAAATCCGACAGCTCCCAGTAGAAGCGCAAGAAAGGAAAATACAAAACTTGGGTTGGGCGCGACCAAGGCTAGTACGTCCATGCAACCTCTAGATGTCCTTTTTATCCCACCCGAACTGCCTTCTTGCGATCTCCATGCAGTCACTGAAGGCAGTCTTGGTCTTGAGGAACGAATACTTGGCATCTCTCAGATAATCTCTATACTTCTTTTCGCCAAATGTATTTCCCAGGATGAACCGCAGTTTCAAAGATGCGATATTCTTGAGAAGAATGTTGAAATTGGCTTCGATAATTAGCGAGTTTCCAAATGTTTGGACGTAGGAATCGAATTTCTCATCATTTAGTATGCCCTGTATTGCCAAACCCCATACCAGATTTCTCAGCTTCCCTAGATAATCGTATTTTTCATACCCCAAGAACTGAATCTGCTTGACAATTGCCGGTAATCTGTAATGAACCTTATAGAGCAAGACGAGTTTTCTTGGGTCCACTTCAAGATATTTAACCCTGAAAGTGCTTGCATACCACTTCTCACTTTCAAAAACTTGCTTCATCTGTGAAATTCTTTCTATCTCTCCATGAAGGGCCAGTAGAGTTTGGGCTAGATTTCGAAGCCTTATGGCCTTTCTATGGGCAATGTTCATCTCTTCCAAATCTTCGTCAGTAAGGTCTTCAAGAGAATTCTCTCTTCTTTCATAATATATGCCCAGTTTATCTTTGAATAGTTCCTCAAGATGCAACTGGATCAGGTCGTTTGCTCTCAGGTTCCATGGCATTATGGGGTTTTGCCTGTTATTGTTTATAGTAACTCGCTTGAGAAACTCTTCTTCTCCAGACCGGACGATCCTCATCATGACCCTGACTTTATCTAGCATTTCAAGTACTTTTCCTCGCTGTCTTTTGTTTTCATCGACGAATTTTTTGATGGTCTTGACTGTCTGGACGCCGTTTAGTAATCTGGGTTCTGTCATCGCCAGCACGTGATGCTTGCTGTTGTTGTTCTTGAGTTCGACTTGCTGTGCGGTCAGGGTAACGCCGTTGTGATAGAATGTGAAGTTCTCTGCTGGTTCTTCGCTTGCCAAGATCCGTTTGAGTGAGTTTTTGATTTCGTGTTTCGTCATTTTGCCATTACTGACTCCGCATCGGATATTCTTTTCAAAGAATCTATCGCCTAAATCAGCATGCATTCCGTGCAAGGTGCCTAGTGGTACGAACGTTACGATGAGTTCGTTACCTTGAGTCGCAACCCTCATGGGAGTATCAGCACAGGGAATCGAATAGACTGGGCTTTGGCTTCGCAGGAAAGCATGGCCTACCGCTTTCTTACTCGAAATAACCTGAAAGATCATTTCTACCTCTCGCCCAAAGAAGCTGTCTATGTTGTACTTCTTTGACTCCAGATATTCTCTTACCATCTCGAGTACTCTACTTTTCTCAGCTCTCAACGGGTCTCCATTAAAGACAGGATGAACCGTGATCCTCTCGATACCACGTTTGTTATCAACAATGCATCTTCTCAATCTCGTTAGAAAATCACTTTCGCCTTCATATTCTCGAAACGAAGAGTCGGCAAAAACCCTTTGTATACCCACCAGAGCCAGTCTTTCTATAGATTCTTTGAACAACAGGTGATCGTCTGAGCACTTGAACTGAAACAAGAAGAGATTTCGTGTTGCTTCCTCATAGTAGAACGAGTCTATTGCACATTCATTACCGCCAAAGCTTACGTGAGACGCTGCTTCCTCGATATGAATTTTGAATCTCTTCATTAGATAGAGCAGCGCAAAATAATCCTCTTTGCGTCCCCGGTACTGGCTACATAGCCCTCTATATGTCTCGTTGATCTCTCCATTTTCGATAAGTACAGTTGCGGACATTCATCTGCTGTCACTTTTGTCAGTACTGTACTTAAGGTGGTGTTATTGTAACTTTCAACGAAGGTGTCTAAGAAAATAGTCCGACCCGAACTGAATCGTCCATCGGATGATCTTAGATACTATCTCCGCTTTCTTGTACTTTACATTCATCACATGGTAATGCTATATGGTTGCCTTTCGGGACAACCCAATCCGCGAATCAAGCCTCTATCGGTTCATGACCATTGGTATTCGGCCTTATTTAGGGGCGCACCTCCAAACCCGCAAAATTCTCTCCTTACCTTGTTAGAAGAAGGCCAATTGCGAGGACAGCGCATATCATGTTACAATCGTAGAGGTTATTTCCTCGTAAGACGAACCCAGCCATGCCGACCACTGGTTCAAATTCCCGGCTGCGAATACTTGTTAACCCTTAAATCTCCGTGGCTGGTAAATTTACAGGGAAAGGGGTTTCTTTTCAAGCTATGATTATTCATGCTGTTTTATACGTAGCAAATATATTTATTGGACGTACAATGACTAGCAGCCGATGGCAGGAGAAATTGCAAACTTTGACTCGTACGCGCTGGTCGCCGTCGGTCTGTTCATCGCCGGCTTGTTTGCAGTAATGGTTTATGAAAGATCAAGCTCAAACCAAAAACACGAACAGCAGCGCCCCGGAACAGCTGCAGAGACTGGAAAGTAACCACGCAGAAGAGCAGCTTACAATCGAGAAATTCAGAAAAGAAGGCTTTTCATCCCTAACCACGATACAGCGCAAGGCTCTGCCAGTCATTGCAAGGAAGATAAACTGCCTTCTGGTCGCGCCGACAGGCTCGGGCAAGACCGAGGCCGCAGTCATGCCTGTTTTCGCGATGCTTGCCCACCAGAAAGCCCCGGCCAAGATGATAAGGACGATGTACATCACTCCATTGCGCGCCCTCAACAACGATGTCCTCAGACGAGTAGTGCACTACGCACAGTCTGAAGGCCTGCGGGTTGAAATACGACACGGCGATACCACTGTTCTTGCAAGGAAAAAAATAGTCGAAGATCCGCCTGACGTTTTGATAACTACGCCAGAGTCACTTGCGGTGGTGCTGACAAGCGAAAAGATGCTGGCTGCGTTGAAGGGCCTCCAGTGGGTCATTGTCGACGAAGTGCACGAGCTTGTGGCAAATGAGCGCGGCGCCCACCTTTCGCTGAGCCTTGAGCGCCTGCAGGCCGCATCGTCGCAGCAAGTCGTAAGGATTGGGCTTTCTGCCACGGTGGGAAACCTGAAGCAGGCGGCGCAGTTTGTTTCAGGCAGCGGCAGGCGCCACGCGGTGCTCGTGGACGCGGCAAGCCGCGGCTATGATATCGACGTCAGGTTTGTCAAGGGCTCGCTCAACAACGTCGCGCATTTTGTAATCGATTATGTTAAGAAAGAAAAGGTCGAAGGCTCGATCCTACTTTTCACAAACACCCGGGACGAGGCCGAGTACCTTGGCACAATCCTGAAGAACCAGAGCGACATCAAGGTTGATGTCCACCACGGCTCGCTTTCAAAAGAAATGCGAGAAGAAACAGAACATACCCTGAGATCGGGCGAGGCCGGCATCGTGGTATGCACGAGCTCGCTCGAGCTCGGCCTTGACATCGGCTCCGTTGATCTGGTCATCCACTATGGGTCTCCCCGGCAGGTGTCAAAATTGATGCAGAGGATCGGCAGGAGCAGGCACCGGCAGAGGAGCTTTGCTAAGGGACTGATTGTGACCAACAACGCAGACGACGAGATAGAGGCGCTTGCGATAATCCGGCGCATGAAAAAGGGCTATATCGAGGAGCAAAAGATGCACGAAGGCGCGCTAGATGTCATGGCTCATCATTTAGTTGGACTAGCGATGCAGACCCGCGACCATATCAAGGTAGACTATGCGTACGACCTGATGACTCGCGCGTACCCGTTCCGCAATGTCAGCATGTTTGATGTAGAAAGCTGCCTTGACATCCTGGCAGGCCACAACGTGATCAAGTACGACCGCGACAACCGCGCGTACGTGCGCAAGATAAAGGCGTACAAATATTATTTCGAAAACCTCTCCATGATACCTCATGTTTTGAAGTTCGAGGTCATTGACTCGATAAGTAAGCGCAGGATAGGAACGCTTGACCAGCAGTTCGTGGGCGACTATGGCGAAAAGGGCAATGTCTTTGTGCTCAAGGGATCGCAGTGGCGCGTGCTGGCTGTAGACGAAGGCCGGCTTGTCGTCAACGTCGAGCCCCTACACGGCGCGGCCATCAACATCCCGTACTGGGTCGGCGAAATGATTCCTGTAGACTTTAAGACAGCAGAAGAGGTTGGCGAAATACGCGGCCAGGCCGCACGCGACAGGATAAAGCTGTCGACCACTATAATGGACGACACGAAAAAGGCGCTAAAGATAATCCCGGATTCGAAGAACATTGTCGTTGAAAGTTACATCGCGCGCAACATGCTCGTCATTCATTCCGTATTTGGATCAAAGGTGAACAACACCATTGCTTCATTGCTGTCTACCATCCTGTCATCGCAACTCGGCTACATCGTGGAATCGAGGTCCGACGCATACAGGATAATGCTTACCTCAAGCGCAAGGATTGTGCAGGGCAAGCTCGAAGCTGTCCTGAGCGACGTCTACGACTTGGAGCCCGTGATAATCGTGGCCCTGACAGGCACGCATAACATCAACTGGAAGGTGTGGATGGTGGCAAAGAGGTTTGGCATGATAAGCCGCGAAGCAGTCTACGACAGGAAAGTGGCGCGCATGATCTATGACAGGTTTTCAAAGACGCCGGTCAGCGCCGAGTCAATACGCGAGCTAGTGCACGACAAGTACGACGTGCGGCAGACGCAGCAAGTGCTTGACGGCATCAAGCATAAAAAGATCAAGATCCACTGGCGAGAGGTAACCGAGTTCTCGGACCTTGCAAAGACGATAATAGAGCATTCCGGCAAGATGGCCGGCGCGATGCCACTGAGCATCGAAAAGGGAGTGATCGAGCTCGTAAAGGAGCGGCTGGAAAAGACGAAACACAGGCTGGTGTGCATCCGTTGCGGCAAGTGGGAGCGCGTGATGGAGACAAAGGACGTGCCAGAGGAACTATCTTGTCCATATTGCAAGTCGCGCCTCATTACCGCGACGTTCTGGTCTGACGACGAGATGTCAAGGGTGATCAGGACAAGGCTTGCAGGGGGCAAATTGACAGCGGAGCAGAACCACAAGTTCGAGCGGGCGTGGAAGGTGGCGTCGCTTGTCAACAACTTTGGCAAGAAAGCGGTAATAGTGCTGGCAGGCCACGGGGTCGGAGCCGACACCGCGGCAAGAATACTGCGTAACTACATCGACGAGGAGCAGGTGTACAAGAGCATATATGAAGCGGAAAGGCAGTATGTCATTACGCGCGGCTTCTGGGCAGACTAGCCCGTACTGCCAAGCAGATTCTGCTTCATCGTCTCGAAGAATTCGGATCCTGGGCTTTCTTGGCAAAAACCATCCCCTTGGCAAGGTTTGTCCTTACCACGCCCGGCTCTACCAGAACCATCCTTATTCCGAACGGCTCAAGCTCATATGCAATCGAATCGCTCAGCTCCTCGATTGCATGCTTTGTACTCATGTAGACCGCGGCTCCCGGGTACCCGAGCCGCCCAGCTCCTGAGCTGATGTTGACAATGACGCCCGATCTCTGCTTCCTCATTGCAGGCAGGACAGCCAGGGTCATCCTCATCAGGCCAAAGACGTTGGTCTCGTACTCGGCCCTCTTCCTACATCGAAGCGTCTTCGAAAGCGCCGCCAAACCCGTAGCCCGCGTTGTTTACCAGCAAGTCGATCCTGCCTTTCTCCTTCAGCGCCTGTTCAACCGCGTGTCATACGGAATTGTCTTCGTTCACGGCGAGCTTTACGACCGCAACCGGGAGACTCTTTTTGCCGCTTCTGTGACGGCTCCTGCCTATGCCGGGTTTCTGGCCGTTGCATATGTGAAAAATCCTTTTGTTGCAATCTCTAGTACCGTGGCAAGCCCGATGCCGCTCGAGCTTCCTATTACGACTGCTACATTTACGTTTGATGCCATAATATTTTTTACAGAACCATCTCCATAAGTGGTCCTAAACATATCAGGCAAGCAATTGGCAGGCGCGGAAGATGATCATGAAGTCAATCCAGCGTTGTCACCGAAGAATAGGCCCTGAGGGTCAGCTCTGCTTTGCCTTCCCGCCCCGCGCTTGCCGTGACGCCGGCAAGCCTCACCCTGTCGCCGACATTGAGCTTATTTACGCCAGCGCTCTGGTTGCGCCACCCTACCAGCCTAATCTCGCCAGTGTCGTCGCCTAAGAGCGTGGAGGTCACCGGCACAGTCTCGCCGGTCTTTGTGTTGACGTTAGCAGTCTCTGGCGCCTGCAATACGATAGCTTCAATGATGCAGGGGTCCTGCGACACCTGGATGTCTTTTATCTTTTTTTCAAACTTTGCTAATTTGGGGAAAGACGCGTCGTCGTCAGTCGTCCTGATGTACGAGTCGTCCTTTGACAGCACGACCGAGTTGCCAAATATCCTCGAAGGCACGCACTCGATCATGGCGCCGGCATTCAATTGATCCGAGCTGACAAGCGAGATGTCGACTGTCAAGACAAGGACCCCGCCGGCCCTGTCTGCGGCAAGGCAGAGAAAGCTCCCCCTGCCCGTCTCCTCGCCTATTGAAACCACCCTGAGCGGCATGACCTCAACGTCCTCCTGAGAATCAGAAAACTGCAGTATCGTGCCTTCGTCGCCATGGATCTCAAAGTCGCCATTTCCGTACTGCGGGTTGCCCTGTTTGATGCGAACTCCAATCATGCGCACCTTGGCGCCGGTCTTGAAGACCTTCGGCAACCTTGACTCGTCGACGTTCCAGATCACCGCGCGGAGCGTGCGGGTGCCGGCGTCGTTTGACACCTGCAGCTGAAGCGACTTGCTCGCCTCTCCCCTTGCGTTGACAAACTCGCTCACGCGTGGGTTGGTGTTTATCGTGCCGGTGATTACCGCGCTCTCCTGCAGCCCGCTTACTGCGTCGATGGCGGAGTTGAGCGAGTCGATGCTAGGGATCGCTGGGTCGTCCCGCACAGTTTCGATGGCGCCGTAGCTTCCAAGGTTTATCACCGGCTTGCCGTCAAGCCCGGCCCTCACGTACCCCTTGATTATCTTGATGATGTCGCCGGCCTGCAAGCCCATCTCGTCTGGGACGGCAACCTGCTTGTCCCACAGCTTTACCTTCACTCTTGCGTCCCTGTCATAGACCACGATCGTCCGGGTCGCGGCCTGTTCGTTGCTCTCCCTCTTTGTAAAGGTGTGGACGGGGTAGATGTTCATTATCCTGCCCGTGACTGTCACCTCCTTTGCTCCGACGTAAATGTCCTTGAGGCCTGACTGGATCTTCGGTATGCTGTCAAACGAAACGCCAAGGTCTGCCGCAACCAGGAAAAGCGCGCCCTGGTCGGTAAGGTAGCCTGCGCCCACCTTGCGCTTTTTTTCGTCAATCATGTCCCTTATCTGCTCTGGGCTGAGCTCGGGCTTTTGCCTGAGCATGATTTCAAGCATCCCCTTAAAATCGTGCGATGACGATGACAAGCTTTGCCACTATACCTCCAGTTCTGAAAAAACCATTACCAATTACTTGCTAATATATCTTGAGAATGCCATGTTTATCTGAATTGCCTTGGATATTGGGCTATGCAGGAATTCGACCTTATAGTCATTGGAAGCGGCTCGGGCCTCGACGTTGCGGACGCGGCAGCCCAGTCCGGCCTCAGCGTTGCAGTAATTGAAAAGGGCAGGATGGGCGGTACGTGCCTTAACCGGGGCTGCATCCCTTCGAAGCTGCTGATACACAGCGCAGACGTCGCCGAAGCGATCAAAAGCGCCGGCCAATTCGGGATCAACGTGGACGACATTACGGGAGACTTTCAAAAGATCGTCAGCAGGACAAACGGCATAGTGGACTCGGACTCTGACGGGATCCGGCAGGCATTCTCTGAGATCGACAACCCAAAGCTATTCCCGCACGAGTGCAGGTTCGTTGGCGAAAGGATAATCTCTGCCGGCGGCCAGACGATTAAAGCCGAGAAGATCCTGATAGCTTCCGGGACCCGCCCGGCAATCCCCAAGATAAATGGGCTTGAGGGGAGCGGCTTTATCACGAGCGACGAGGCGCTGAGGCTGAAAAAGCAGCCGGCGATGCTCACGATAATTGGCGGAGGATACATTGCGGCCGAGCTTGCGCACTTTTTCGGCGCGCTTGAGACAAAAATAAGCATCATACAGCGCCGGGACGTGCTGGTGCCCGACGAAGACGAAGTCGCGAGAAAGTTCACCGATTTGTTTTCCAAGAAATACAGCGTCCACCTTGGCTACCATACAGAATCTATCAGCAAGAGTAAAGGCATGTTCATTGTTGCTGCAAAGAACTCCACTGGCAAGAGGATCGAAGTGGAATCCGACCAGTTGTTGATAGCGACCGGCAGGACTTCAAACTCTGACACACTTGACCTTGCAAAGAGCGGGGTGAAAACAGACGGCGCGGGCTTTATCGCAGTAGACGAGCACCTTGAAACAAGCGCCAAGTGTGTATTTGCCCTAGGAGACGCTGTGGGGCGCTACCTATTCAAGCACGCCGCCAACCACGAAGCGCAGTATGCGTTTCACAACCTCACGCATGAAAAAAAATCCCGGTGGACTACACCGCCATGCCGCACGCAATATTCAGTTCTCCACAGGTGGCCGGAGCCGGCTACACCGAGCAGGAACTAAAGAGCAAGGGCATCCAGTATACCAAGGCAGTCTACCCGTACATCAGGACGGCGATGGGCCAAGCGATTGAAGAGAGGGATGGGTTCGTGAAGCTGCTTGCGTCAAGGGAAGGCAAGGTACTTGGCTGCCACATCATCGGGAGCCAGGCATCGATCCTGATACATGAGGTGCTGGTGGCAATGAGGCTTGGAGCCGGCGTCGACAGCATCGCAAGGACGGTGCACATCCACCCCGCGCTTTCGGAGGTGGTTGCGCGGGCTGCCTACGCCTTTGGATAAATACAGGAATTAAACCCATCCATTGGTACATTAAACCCATCCAGTGGTACATGCCTATGGAGCCCTGCATCCACGTCTCCGGCCTGCGCAAGAGCTATGGGTCGGTGCAGGCGGTAGATGGCGTGTCCTTTGAAGTAGAGTATGGCAGGGTGTTTGGCTTTCTGGGCCCAAACGGGGCAGGCAAGACTACCACGATAAAGGTGCTCACAACGATCGTCCACCCAAGTTCGGGCACGGTCAGGATATTTGGCAAGGACATCGTCAAGCACCAGAGGGAGATAAAAAAACGGATAGGAGTAGTGCTGCAGGAGCCGAGCTTTGAGGCGAACCTGACAGTCGAGCGGGCACTCGAGCTGTACGGCCTGATGTGGGGCATGCCGGGCGAAAAGAGGCACGACAGGGCGCGCGAGCTGATCGAAAAATTCGACCTTGCGTCTTTCAAGGACATGAAAAACGACGAGCTCTCAATCGGCCAGAGGAGGCGAGTGCAAGTGGCAAGGGAGTTCATGCACGACATGGACCTGCTTTTCCTCGACGAGCCGACGATGGGCCTGGATCCTTCGGCGCGACGTATACTGCTTGACTATGTCAAAAGGCACGTGCAGGGCGGGCTGACCGTGTTTTTCACGACGCACATCATGGAGGAGGCTGAATATCTCTGCGACGAGATAGCGATAATCAACAGGGGCAGGATAATAGCCACCGACACGCCGGCCGGCCTGAAGCAAAGGTATGGTGGCGTCAAGGCGGTGGAAATAAAGTTGAAGGACTCGAGCGCGCAGTCTGTCATGCACATCATCCGGCCGATAGCCGGCGGCTCGATGATCGAAACGCCGGCGGAAGGCACGATCAGGATAAGCTCGGCGGAGGCCCAGGAGATGCTAGTCAAGATAATCGAGTCGCTTTCAAGAAATTCTGTCCTGATAGAAAGCATCTCTGTCAACCCGCCCACGCTCGAGGAAGTCTTCCTGACAGTCATTGGCAAGGAAGCCTAGATCTTTATCCTTAGCATCGACAATGTGGCGAGAAAGAACGCGGCCGCAGTTATTGCGGCAATAACCCCGACTTCGATGTTTGTGAAAAAGTCGATCTGGTTGAAAATGCCTGCCCTGGTGATGTCAACGATGTACGTCAGCGGGTTGAAGTAAAATGCGGTGCTCAGGGCGCCGGGCACCCCCTGCGTGGGGTAGAACGCGGTGCTGACAAACGAAAAGAACAGAAACACGCTGTTGACGATGACGTTGAAGCCTTCGTTGCTTTTGAGCCTGGTCGATATTATCACAGCTATCGAGCCAAAGAATATCGCGCCCGTTATCAGGGCGTAGAGCACGTACATCGACCCGGCAGGCGTGGGCTCTGCACTACCGATGAGCGTGGGCGTTCCTGCCGCGAGGATGAGGCCGGCGCTCGCAAGGCCCATGAGCATGATTGTGATGATGCTGCCGGCGATGTACTCCATCCTTGCAAAGGGCATGACCAGTATCTGCTGAAACATGCCGTTTCGCTTGTCGTTCCATATTATGCTGCCTGCAATCGTGCTGCTGTTCATCATGTTAAAGCCGATCATGCCGGCCGCCAAGTACGCCGGGTAGGCGACATTTGCAGTGCCAACCTTGACGCCCTCCCCGCCGATCAGCGCGGAATAAGAATAGCCCGCGATAAAGATGTAGATGATTGGAAAGACCACCTGCCACACGAGGAACACCTTGTCGATTGAAGCGACTAGGTTCCGGTACAGCAGTATAGCTACGGCGTTCACTGCCCAGCTTTTTGGCTCTTGCGTATATTAATCAATAAGCGAAGTGGATTCCTACTGGTGAATTTTGTCCTATTTCTAAAGTTGACAGGCTCGTTAACCAGTAAATAGTTTCATATCATATTTCTGTCAGCATGGGCGCGCCCGTCTATGGAGTGGTCGACAAGGTCATGTTTACTAGCAATGGCGAAACGCATGTGATGGCGCGCCAATTTGACATGATTTAAATAACTTGCATCTGAACTATGGAACATATCATGATGGCTGAAGACATGGCGCAAAAAAAACTGCGCGGCTCAGGGGGTTACGCTATTGCAAGGATAACTGACGAGGAGCAGAAAAAGGGCAA
This sequence comes from Nitrososphaera sp., assembly GCA_023250885.1. Lineage (GTDB taxonomy): Archaea > Thermoproteota > Nitrososphaeria > Nitrososphaerales > Nitrososphaeraceae > Nitrososphaera. The sequence continues at coordinate 54,979 of JAHEZV010000003.1, forward strand.
CCTCGGAGGCCCGGAATTGTTCCTTGCCGGCATTGGCAGGCTAGATGAGGACAGGTTCGTGAAATACCACTGCAACAAGTGCGAAAAAGAGTACGATGGCGCGCCGGTGGTCCACTACGAGAACCCGAACGAAGAGCTGGGTGAGGGAGTCATGCTCATCGAAAAGGGCGAGTACAAGTGCAAGACGTGCAGCTCCACCATCGCGCAGTACCGTAAGTTTGACGCGCCGGCTCAGCAGGAGACACAGGTGCAGGCGCCAAGGGTCCAGCAGGCAGCCCCAGACCTTGTCGTCGCTCCAACAGCTGCTGCTGCAAGCGACAGCTTTATCCCGGTACAGTCGCTGGTCGGCCTGTCTGCGTACGACAGCGAGGCGATGCTGATAGGCAAGGTAGAACAGATCGGCCTGAGCAGGGAAGCTGGCAGCGCCAAGATTACGCTCAAGATAGGCGACAGGCAGGTGTCGTGGGACGGCATTTCAAAAATAGGCGACATTGTGCTCCTAAAGACCGCGGACGCAAAGACCACTTCGGGAGGCAGGTGTCACGCGTGCGGCTTCCAGAATGAGGCCGGCTCGGCATTCTGCGCAGAATGCGGAAGCAAGCTCTGATTACTTTAGTATTATCCTTGCGTCAACCACACGCGCGCCCTTGCCCTCTTCGAGCACAAGGAGCGGGTTGATGTCGAATTCTTTTATCTCTGGAAAGTCGACTACCAGCTGCGACAGCCGCTGGAGAGAATCCGCGATTGCCTTCAGGTCTGAAGGCTTTTCGCCCCTTACACCCTTGAGCAGCTTTATCGTCTTTATCGACTCGACCATGCCAGCCGCCTCGCGTTCGTCGATTGGTGCGACGCGGAAGACGACGTCCTTGAGCACCTCGACATAGATGCCGCCAAGGCCAAACATGATCACAGGACCGAATGTCGGGTCCTGGCTTGCGCCGAGGATTGTTTCTTTGGCTGCTTTAACCATTTCCTGTACTAGCACTCCCTTTATCTTGGCGTCGGCCTTGTACTTTTTCGCGCTTTCCATTATCAACCTGAACGCTTGGCGCAGCTCGTCGTCAGTTTTGACGCCAACCTTGACGCCGCCGGCGTCGGACTTGTGGATAATATCCGGCGACGCTATCTTCATGACAACAGGGTAGCCTATCTCCTTTGCAGCCCTGACGCATTCTTCTTCAGTCGCGCCAAGGCTGCTCTTTGGACTCGGAAATCCGTAGCCCCTTAGCACTTCATAGCCTTCCTCTTCAAGGAGGTTGGCCCTTCCCTGCTTGCGGACATTTTCAAAGATGGACTTGACCTTGTTCTTGTCCTTGGAAAACTGCAGCGTTGACGCTTTAGTGGAAGCGGTGTGGACCCATTTCTTAAAGTCGTACATCGCCTTGAGCGTCCTTATCGCCGGCTCTGAATAGAGATAATATGGTACGCCGCCTTCGGACATTATCGCCCTGTTTTCTATTCCTTCGGCAAGACCCATCAGCGACGCAAGCATCGTCTTGTTCGGGGCCTTTTTTGACATCTTTACAAGAACCCTTGCAAGGTCGTCATAGTTCAGAGTAGCAGAAGGAGTACACATGGTGACGACAGAGCCGACGTTCGGGTGCGAGAGGACCAAGTTCAGCACGTTTTCAAACCTGACATAGTCGGCGTCGCCCACAATGTCAACCGGATTTCTTGGCGACCCGTACGCCGGTATGACCTTGGCAATGTCCTCCCGGATGGACGAGATGTCGGCCATCTTTAACCCGTACCGAGAGCACGAATCGGTCGAAATTATTGCAGGCCCACCCGCGTTTGAAACAATGACCACTCCGCCGTCTGGAAGCGGCTGCTTTGAAAACGCTGCGGCAAGGTCGAACAGCTCGCCCATCGTGTCGACGCGGATAACGCCGCACTGGGCAAACGCCGCCTCGTAGTTTGCGTCAGAACCGCCAAGCGCACCGGTGTGCGAAGCCGCCGCCTTGGCGCCCTCGGCCGTCCTGCCAGCCTTGAGAACGATTATGGGCTTTCTTTTTTCAGTGCTTATCCTCCTTGAGATGTCCATGAAGCGCCTTGCGTTGCGGATGTCCTCGAGGTACATCACGATGACCCGGGTATCCTGATCTTCCGCCAATAATTCAAGGATGTCGCTTTCGTCCATGTCCACCTTATTGCCCATGCTGATGACCTTGGAAAAGCCAATGTTCTGCGCCTCCGCGTCTTCTACCGTCGCGGCGCAGATCGCGCCGCTCTGCGACACAAGCGCGACGCTGCCGTGTTTTGGAGTGATTTTCAGAAAAGTGGAATTCATCATGTTGGTGGTCGACAGGCTCATGATGCCAAGGCAGTTCGGGCCGATGACCCTGATGCCGTACTTTTTCGCGATTTCGCCGACCTCTTTTTCCAGCTTTGCTCCGGCCTCGTCCACCTCCTTGAATCCCGCGGAAACAATTATCGCGCCCTTGATCCCCTTCTTGCCCACCTCTTCCATGACTGCCGGGGTGAACCTGCTTGGCGCAGCGACTACAGCAAGGTCAACCGATTCTGGGACTTCAAGCACGCTCTTGTACGCCGTCAGCCCACCCACCGTCGGGTTTGACGGGGTGATCGGGTAGATCTTGCCCTTGAAGTGCTTTGCAATATTGTTAAAGATAGTCTTGCCTACTCCGGGCTTTTCAGAGGCCCCGATGACGGCTATGGACTTGGGAACGAAGAAGATCGAGTTGGACATGAGGTGAAAAGCGCCGCAGGGTGGTTATAAATGCATCATCCGGAATTCCTTTATTACCGGAAGCTGCAATAATACCGCGTGGCAGGCGGCATGTGGCTGGTGCTGGTAATACCGGCGATCATTGCGTTTGTCTTTGGCGCATGGGTATTTTACA
>JAHEZV010000077.1 GCA_023250885.1 Nitrososphaera sp.
GAATCAAGTTCGCTGCATCTCAATTTCACAAGGCCGCTCTTGCTGTTGAGCGTGCCGGGCAACCTGAAAACGCGGTGCACGTCGGTCGTCACCTGCGGGTCTATCCTGACTCCCATGTCACGCGCCATCCTGTCGAGGTCGACCTTGAACGGGGTATAGCCTCCCTTTTGCTCGACGATGTGCTGGAGCTTGATTTTGGACGAGCTGTCGATATTTAGTCTGTCGACGACCCTGCCCCTCCAGCCGTACGCAAGGCCGCTCTTGGGGAACTTTATTAAAAACAAATTTTCTGCGTTACCCTTTCTCACGCCGACGCTTTCTGCCATGAGGCCAGCGCCGGAGAGGTAGCCTGCAAGGTCGGAGCGGGCCTGCGGGTCAAGCGGGATATATTCACTATCGCTTATCTGGATGTGAAAGCCGTTGTTGCCGGAAAAATAGACATGTATGTCGTCTTGCTGCATTCCAAGGTCGCCTGTCAGAAATTCGACAAGGCGCTTGACTTCTTTTTTCGATCCGTCGATGCACTTGGCGCACGGTATCGAAACATTGTCGGACTTTTTGCTGCCGCACGCCGGGCAGGAATACTCTCTCTTTTCGTCGGGCGCAGGCGCCGACGCGTGGCCGCAGCCTAGGCAGACAAGGTAGGAATGTGAAGGGACGCAGGCCAGGTGGAGGTCCTTGCCGTCGATGTCAAATATCAGGTCGGCTCCGAGCCACTGCTTTTCCTCCATCGGGCGCGTCGGAAAGCAGTAGTACGCGTTGGAGCAGTAAATGTCTGAAGGGACCTCTTTCATTATTGTGGCGGTCAGTTCCTTCAAGCTCTTGAAGGAAAGGTGCCTGACCATGCCCGGCTGGCCAAACTGCATGTAGCCAAACTCGCGCTGCTCTATCTTGTCAGGCGCTTCAATCCTGTCAGGCTTGAAGTAGTATCCCCGGAACGCGTTCCTGACTACGCTGATGGTCTTGGCAAGGGCGCTCTCTGTCATTTCCTCTTCCTGCCAAACTGTATCGGGTTGATTATGCCGTCGCACTCTACAGTCGCAAAGCACAGGTTCTCGTTGCGTAGCTTGTCGCAGGAGGGGACGGAATACTTCGTCCGGCTGCCCTTCATGCCTGCAAGGTGCTCGACCTGGTAGCGCGTTATTTTTTCGTTAAAGTCGGGGGCATTTTCGTACATCATTACAATTTCATCGACTGGTTTGCCGATTGCAAGCATGTAGGTGGCGAGCATGACCCGAGCAGAGTGCGGGAGGTTTTCTCCCTTGCCCATGACTTCAAGCGCGTGCTTGACGCAGGGTGGGTAGTCCGTGACAGCGGTGGGCCGGTATTCGTAGCGCGGCGCAAGTTTTGCACGCAGGGTGTCTGCCTTTGCCTTGATTGTTTGCGGAATGGTCGGGAGTGTCATCGCCTTGATTTTTTCGTAGATGAGCACCGACAGCTCGTTCCTGACAAGCCTGACGGTTTCGTCGGCGTCAAGATATACGGAGCCGCCGTGAACAAGCCTGTTTATGAGCTTCCATTCCTGCTCGTGGAAGTGGGATGACCTTGAGAGATAGTCTGTGACCCTGACCTTGAAGAGCCGGCCGTTCTCTGCAGCGTCAATCTTCAGCTTGAACAGGTCGTCGAAAATCTTGGAAAAGAGCGAGCTCTTTTGCATTTCGTTCTGGCGCTTCAGATCCTCTGTCAGGAACTTTTCGGCGCGACGGGCCTCCGCAAGCGAGAACTTTCTTAGAACCGGCTCCATGCCGATCGACTTGACCATTATGAGCGAAACAAGGAACGTGAGGATTTCAATTTCGTACCTGTCGAGCTTGTCATACATGTTGCCGCCTACCTCGACTTCCACGCGCTCGGCCGCCCGGTCGATGACGTCCTTCATGTCGGGCCTTTCGAGCTCCTCCCAGCCAAAGCCCGAATCGCGAAGGTACTCTCCAGCTTCGTTCAAGAAAGGATACTTTGCCAGGTCGCCGGTCCCCATCCTTATGGACGACAAGTTCGAGATATCATAGCTGAACTGCCATAAAAACGCCATTGCAATAGGTTAAAGTACGCATTTGGGCGCATAGCGAGCCATGGGCATCAGGGTTGGCTTCCACGTCTCTATTGCCGGCGGAATATCAAATTCAGTGGACAATGCAAAAAAGATAGGATGCACCGCGTTCCAGATATTCAGCAGAAATCCGCGGGGCTGGGCTGCAAAACCGCTTGGGCCGGACGACGTGCAATTGTTCAAAAGCAAGCTAGCTGCTAGCGGCATAGAAAAAAATTCTGTAATTGTGCACATACCCTACCTGCCAAACCTGTCCGGGCCGGATAGCGAATTTTACAAAAAATCGGTTGAAACCTTGACGGGGGAGATGCGGAGGTGCGTCGCCCTTGAAATACCGTACCTTGTGATACACCTTGGAAGCCACATGGGAAAGGGGCAGGCTAGCGGCATAGGTCAGCTGGTAAAGGCGATCGAAGCTGCGAGGACAAAGTCGGACGGCGCGCCTGTAGTGCTACTTGAGAACAACGCAGGGCAAAAGAACAGCATCGGGGGCAACTTCGAAGAGCTCCGCATGATCCTCGACAGACTCGACGACCCAAGACAATTCGGGGTCTGCACCGATACCTGCCACCTGTTTGCATCTGGCTACGACTTGAGGACAAAAGCGGACGTGGGCAAGACGCTTGAAAAGCTCGACAACATTGTCGGGCTCAAGGAATTGAAATTCATCCACCTCAACGACTCAAAGTGGCCGCTGGGCTCCAACCTCGACAGGCATGAGCACATAGGCCTCGGGCAGATAGGAACAGAGGGCCTGGCAGCGTTTCTCAACCACCGGGCTATTAGGGGCCTGCCTGTCATAATGGAGACCCCTATCGACGAGAAGAGAGGCGACGAGCAGAACCTAAAAGTCGTCCTTGGAATGATAAAATAGAATTATTTCAGCCTGTAGGACTCTAGCTTGGTATTGCCTTTGTAGTATGTCACGACCAGCGTGTCGCCCTTGTTGTAGGAACATTGCTGGATATCTTTTGGCTGACCGTCTGATGGCTCGACGACGCAGACATCTCCGTTCTTTATAGACACCTTGACATCTTCAGTCACGATCTGCCTCGTAAAGAGCTGTGCAAGAGGAAATCCCTGTATCATCTGTATGAGCATGAGCGCCCCAAAGAAGGCGAGGCCAAATAGTATTGCCAGCTTTTTCGTAGACATTCTCTCAAATTCTGACGAGTCAGACGGATAGCCCACGCTGTAAAGCCGTGGGCATTTCTAAAAAACTTATGGTATCACCGAGTTGACTCTAGGGCGCTCTCGATCGCTTCTTCCTGCTCGAGCCACTCGTCGAAATAGGCCAGCAGGAGATGGGACGCAAGCTCTGCTTTCGTGTGGTCAGTCTTGAGATGGATCGGCATGTAGTCCGGAGTGAAAAATAGGTTACAGATGTAACAGAACGGGTTACGTTCATGCTCCGTCAGCAAGACAGCTCACCTAATCATCTGACTGTCAATATAAGAATATCGACATGTCCATGTTTGGACATTCACCGGCTAACTGTTACTGCAACGCGGCCATTGTCGGATCAGGGACATGTACCTGCTTATATGGCCCCCACGTCGGTAATGATGTTCTAGGATGGAGACTAGGGAGTCGATAATAGTGGACTTGAGGAAGCTGAGTCCGCGTCAACCAGATTCTCACGTACCGCCCGACCGACCAGCAGCTCGGGGAAATGAGGGACGCCCTGTTGAGATTTAACAATATGGCTGGGGTTCCCAGAAATTAGCCGCGCGTTTCTTAGGAGTAAATAAGTTATAAGTAGGGCAGCAAGAATGTCCTGATAATATGGTCTTTGGCAGGGACATCAGGCTTTCAAGGATATTGAAGGACGGCAAGATGCTGTGCATACCCATGGATCACGGCATCAGCAACGGACCTATCAAAGGGCTAGAGGACATTAACGGCATGATCTACCAGTGCGCCTCTGCCGGGCTAACATGCGTGCTTGTCAACAAGGGGATAATCAAGACGATGCCGAGGCCGCCGGACATCGGGCTTATCGCGCACTTTTCAGGCAGCACGTCGCTAGGTCCTGCGCCTAACAGGAAGATGCTGATGGGCAGCGTCGAGGAAGCAATTAGGCTCGGAGCTGACGCAGTGTCGCTTCACATCAACATCGGCGCAAAGGAAGAGCCGGAGATGCTGCAGAAACTTGGCATGGTTGCAGACAAGTGCACCGAATGGAGCGTCCCATTAGTTGCAATGATGTACCCGCGCGGCGAGAACATAAAGAACCCCCATGACCCAGAGATTGTCGCGCACGTGGCAAGGGTTGGGGCGGAAGCAGGAGCCGATGTCGTAAAGGCGGTGTACACGGGCGACGTCGATTCATTCAAAAGGGTTGTGAAGAGCTGCCCTGTACCGATAGTGATCGCTGGAGGGCCCAAGGCCAACGCCGACCGCGAAATCCTTGAAATGTGTGCTGGCGCAATGTCCGCGGGGGCAAAGGGCGTGACATTTGGCCGCAACATCTTCCAGCATAGGAACCCGCCGGCGATGGTGCGTGCGCTGCGCAAGGTAATAATTGACAATAAACCGGTTAAAGAGGCCCTGAAGGAACTTGACTGACGCCAAGCCAAAAGAGCTGATAATCCGGCCGACGGTAGCAAAGTCCACATTGGCCGGCTTTATGTCGAAACTGAAAGAGAATGGGATCACTATTTTCAACACCGACCCCAAGGTGGCTGGCAAAGGCTTCAGGACAATATACGAGTCGGAGGACGCCGACATGGTCGTATGCAAGACTTTTGATCAGCTAAAGTCGCTCAGGTCGTCCGGCAAGAGCCTTGGCTACTTCAAGAAGGTGCTGAGCAACGCTGACGTCGACGAGATCGAAAGGGCGTCGCAGGCCGGCGCGGAATTTGTCATCGTCGACGCGCCAGACTGGAAGATAATCCCGCTAGAGAACATCATCGCAAAACTCCACAAGTCAAAGACAAAGGTTTTCACCACCGCAAAAAGTTCGCGGGAAGTTGCCACGATGTTTGCTGTCCTGGAACTCGGAGTAGACGGCGTGATACTGTCGACAGACAGTGAAGACGAAGTCGACAAGGCAAGGCAGCAGCTGTCGAGTGCAAGGTTTCCGATCAAGCCCGCCAAGATAGTAGAGATCAAAGACGTGGGAACCGGCGAGCGCGTCTGCGTAGATACCGCCTCGATGATGGGGATTGGAGAGGGCATGCTGGTCGGGAGCAGGTCGAACTTTATGCTCCTCGTGCACAGCGAGTCCGTGGGATCGTCATTTACGTCCCCCCGCCCGTTCCGGGTTAACGCAGGCGCGGTATATTGCTACACAATAGCGCCGGACGGCAAGACACGCTACCTTTCAGAGATCGAGTCTGGAAGCGAGGTCTGGGTCGTGAGCAAGGAAGGCGCGGCGAGGAGGGCGGTAGTAGGCAGGTCAAAGATAGAGACGCGGCCCCTGAGGATGATTCGCGCCGAGATAGACGGCGAGACCGGCACTGTCATCCTGCAGAACGCCGAGACTATACGGCTAATAACCAAGGATGGCAAGCTCTTGTCGGTGACCGAGGCCAAGGTGGGAGACGAGGTGCTGGGATATGCCAAGCCCGCTTCGGGCCGGCACTTTGGGATGGAAGTTGACGAATACATAGTGGAAAAGTAGATTTAGTCTAGTCTACTCTAGCCTACTCTAGTCTTCTCTGGCAAACGCTACAAATATCCTGTTCAAACATGTCGGGCAACATGGCCGGCCGTTGAACTCCGCCATGCTTCCAGTAGAGACCTTCAGTCCCTTACATATGAAGCAGGTCTTCTCTGACATTGCCGTGGACAAGAGGTGAATACGTCAACTGCATCTCATTTAATCACTATTGTGTAAGAGAAGTGACATCCTGTCTCGCAACCATGCCTTGATTATTTGTATCCATTTTAGCTCGCAAAAGTGAGCTGGCGATGTAGCGTCTTTTTAGCCTGTTGTTTATTACTTTAAAGTAAGCCGGATATGGGCGATCTAGACAAGCAAGCCGACATCCAGTCATGCTCGCACAGGAAGAAATTGTAAACCAGATAGTCCTTGGAAATTGCAAGGACGTGCTGCGTAGGCTCCAAGCAAACTCGGTGCAGCTGACGATAACTTCGCCTCCGTACAGAAATGCCATAGACTATGACATGCATGCGTCTGGCAGCGGCGGCTACTACAGGGGCAAGCTGAGCCTTGATACTAATGATTATTTAAACGACATGGCAGACATTTTCGGCGACAAGGTCTACCGCGTGACAAAGGAGGGCGGATACTGCTGCATAGTGATTGCCAATGAAGTCGTCAACGGCACGATACTCCCGCTGCCGCACATG
>JAHEZV010000078.1 GCA_023250885.1 Nitrososphaera sp.
TGGTCGCAGTTTACGAGAAATCCCGAGCGGCCGACCTCTTTGGCCGCCCCTAGAACCTTTACTTTCAACTTGCTTTACTGTTAGAAATCTTTGATCATAAGCGCTTTAAATCTTGCTAATTGTGTGGTTAACCGTATGCACCTGGAATATGTCGGAATCAGGATCTCAAACCTAGACAGGTCGCTCATGTCTACGCCGAGCTCTTGAAGCTGAAGGAAGTTTCGCGGGGTGACTGCGAAACACGGGGCAGGCATCTGGGTAAAGCTCAAGGACGAAAAATCCCGCCACTACCTGGAGCTGAACTGGTATCCTCCAGGCTCCAGATTCTCCACCTCGTATTTCGGAAGCGAGGGGCTTGACCACATCGGTTTCATAGTCGACGATGTAAGGGAGATGTAAGGGAGAAATTCAAAGAGCTGGTCAGCAAAGGCGCTGAGCGAACAGAGGCCGATCCTTCCATAACAGGAGGGCGGTCGGCCCACGCCAAGGACCCGGACGGTAACTGGATCGAGCCGTACCAGATCACGCCGCCAAAGGCTAGCTGAACTGCACCTGCCACATCGGCTCCGGCGCCGACGGGTTTTCCAGCTTTTGCAAATAGCCATAGCCGCACTCGTCAAGCTCGCTCTCAAAGTCGTAGCGGCCGGCAGGCTCGATTTCAAGCTGCTTTTTGAGCGCTTCCTTTACAATGCCCACCTTTTGCGGCCTGCTGTAAACGTACCAGAGGTTGTGCGTCCCGCGCATCTTGGCAAGCTCGGCGCGCCTGCCATCCGGCATCTTCGTGTAATGCCTGTTCATGATCTCTATGTTCACATCCTCCCATGACGGCGTCCTCCACCAGGCGACCCGCGAAAAGCCGTGGCCGTCAAATTCGGCTGCTAGGCTGATGCCCTGATCGAGCGTCGTGATGATGACATCTGTGCTTCGCGCAACAGGGTCGCGAAAGTCCTGCCCCGGCTCCATCCAGCCGACAAACATCAGGTCGTATCTGCTGTCGATCCAGTGCGCGTCTGCGATCCTGATGTCGGCCGGTTTTTCAATGCCAAGCTCGTAAAAGATCCTGCCATCCTTTTCAATCCCTTCGGCATTTGGCAGGAACTCCCTAACACGCTTCAAAAAATCGCCGTAGCCGCAGCCGACGTCAAGGTAGCTGGGGTTGCCCGAGATCGCGCGGGCAACGGCGGCCACCCTCTCTACGTCGACCTTGCGGTAAGCAAAATAGGAGCCGGCGAAGAACGGAAAGCTGTAGCGCTCGTGGTGTGGCGACAGGGCAGCTGATCTGAATTGTGCCAGTGCCTGCCTTGCCTTGCGCAGGTCTTCGATGTTAAGCGGCATGGCTAGTCAAACATCACTTCCCATAATTTCCTGTTGTTTGCAAGCGCTGGCAGCTCCTCTTTGTAGCAGAAGCCGCACTCGTCAAGCGCGGACTCGAAATCATACCTATCGTTCGCGTCTTCTATTTCCAGCTGCGCCTTCAGACCCAACCTGACTCTGCCCGCAATGTTGGGCCTTGCATAGACATACCAGAAGTTGTGCGCAGTGCGCAATTTGGCAAGCTGCTCTTTCTTCTTGGCGTCTAGGGAAGGTGAATAATAACGGTTCATGAGCTCCGCGTTGACGTCTATCCAGGATGGTGTCCTCCACCATGCTATGCGCTCGTAGCCGAATTCGTCGTATTCGCAGCCGCCGTTTATTCCACACTGGCCTCCAGCGTCAAAAGTTGTAACCAAGCACCTTGCGCAGCGCGCCACGAACCTGCGGAAGTCCTGCCCCGGCTCCATCCAGCCGACAAACGCCATGTCTACCGGCCCGGACAAGCCTTCGACAGGCATCAGCTGGACGTGGTCAGGCTTGGGGATCTGGAAGGCGTAAAAAATGCCTCCTTCCTTTTCGATCCCGCTTGCATCCGGCACAAGTCTGCGCACCTTCTCGAGAAAGTCGCCGTAGCCGCATCCAATGTCGACATAGCGTGGGCTGCTAGAAATCGACTTAGCAATGGCTGCCACCCGCTCTACGTCGAGCTTGCGGAAAGCGAAATACGAGCCGGCGAAGAACGGGAAGATGTAGCGGGCATGGTGGGCAGGCGGGTTGCGGGCCAGAAACTGCTGATAAGCTTTGTACGCACTCTGCAGTTCCTGGATCGCAAAAGGCATTAGCTTACTTGATTTCCACAATCCCTATATTTCTAATGCGTTGCGAAATCCGTCGCGATTGTTATATAACGGCGTTTGGAAAAACCCAAAACGCTTATTAAGTTCTCTTTTCACTTTGGTGGTATGGTTAGGAAATTTGATGACTGGTGGAAAACCGTTCCAGCTGATTTGAAGGCAAAGGCTCGCAGGGGCGACGAATCAAACAAACCGCTGCTCAACCAGGTTAACTATGTTCTTCTGCATCTTCACTTGGCAGGCAAGCACGACGCCAAGCCGAGCCACGAAGAGCTGAAGGATTGGCTACACAGCGGCCAAGTAGACGTTCTCCGAATGAACAAATAAAATTTCTTTTCTCTTTTCCTTTATTTTTTTCAACCCATCAGCATGAAGCTCGCTTGCTTGCTGCCTGTTTATAACAGCGTTTTGCAGTACCCATAGGGTTTAAATAGTTTCGCACAATACAGACGTTTAAGTGAATTGTAGATGCCAATTGCTATACTTCCAGACATTGATGAGCAAAGATGCATTGGCTGTGCACTCTGTGTAGAGATTTGCACTGCCCTCGGCCCGGACGTTCTCAGGGTAAAACCAGTCGAAGGATGGAAGAGGGGTAAGGCGTTCGTCTTTTATCCAGAAAGATGTATCTCAGACGGCGCTTGTTTAGGCGTATGCCCAACACACTCTATCTTCTGGATGAGGCCGATGGAATACACTCCAGGACAGCCAGTCCCTCTGCACAAGAACGGTGTGTTCAGTAAGGGCTGGGAAGAAGGTTAAGCCCAGCACAGCAAAACTCCTTTCCTTTTTTCATTTTTATTTTTATTTTCTAACCATCAAAAGACTTATCTGCTATAACCTGCATTATCTCCTTAATGTGCGACTACATGTATTATGAGCACAAGCAAAGGGGCAAGCTGAAGAATCTGGTGCCTGCAGAGGAACCCGAGCTCGAAAAGGTCGAAGAGCAACCAATGACAGTCAAGGCTTAAGCCCTCTCCTTCTTTTTTGCGCCTTGGAATTGACGTCTGCCAGCCTCAAAGGCTCGGTGCCAAGCTCTTTTACGATCGCGATCGCAGTCTTCAGGCTTGTCCTGTGACCGACACTGACGTACAATTTCTTGCCAATCGCGTAGCCAAGGATCTCGTCGCCAAGTTCTACAAAGCCGTCAGGCCGCACAGTCCCGCACAGCCGGCTTTTTGCCACTCCTATGGTGGGCTTGTCAAGCGTGACTCCGACATAGCACGCAAGCCCGCATTTCCTTGGGTGCAAGAGCCCATGGCCGTCGACCAGCAATAGGTCATAGCCGCCCTTTAACATCTTGAGCGCGTGGAAGATGGGCTCAGCCTCTCTCAACATCAAAAGCCCGGGCACATAGGGGTGTGTTGCCACAGTCCCCGCATCGACAGATTCCAGCAATTGCAAATCCCTGCTCATCACCACTGCAGAACAGTACGCAACGTCGCCGCTGTAGGCAACGTCGACTCCGCAGATGCGGTTTATTTCGCCAAAGTCGTCTTTCGCGACTACCTTTTTCGCAACCTCTTTTTGCAGCTTTATCGCGTCGCCGTATGTCAAAGCGCCGAGATATCACCGACAAGCCGGGCATTTAGCCTTGCAGCTTTTGCAGCCTGCTCCATGAAGTTGTCGGCCATTATTACGATCTCTTCAAACCTACATGCAAACTCTTTCAATGACTCGATAAACGTGGGATAGTCCTCGGGCCTGTGGCCTGACTTTGTGGCAAGGTTGTGCGACGCCGGGAAAACGTCCGATATTTCGGCCGGGATTATGCCGAGGAAAGGGCTGTAGCTGCAGACCTGCGCGTCGGGGAACTTTTTCACGACCTCCCTGTAGCTCCTGGTGGAGTAAAAGGGGTGGACTTCGCCTTCAGGACATAGAACCAGCTTTTTCTTTGTCGAGCGGAATCCTTTTGCTGCCCTCCTGAACCTCTTCGCTTCCGGTCTGTGCTGGTCTATCGGGTCGTAGAAAAAGATCGCCCGTTCCTTGAAGAGCGGCGTGCCCCACTCCAGCATTTCGATGTCCTTGAAGAGCTTCACCGCCTCCATGAGCTTTGGGTGCGCTCGCGCCTTTTGCATAACGTATTCCCACAGCCGGCCGTCCATTATCGCCTGCTTGACTGCGTCCACCTCGGACTTCAGTACGTGGAGGTTGTGCTTTGCAACTTCAATTATGCGCTCGTCCCCCTGCATCCGGAGCAGCTCCTCCAGGCTATGGGAGGAGCATACCGGGCACTGGCACGGCAGATAGACGAGCTCGGCGAGCCTGACAGTGCCATTTGGAGTCATGTACCTCCCATCCTTTGCGTACAGCATATAGGAAGCCGAGTCAAACATGTCGCAGCCAAGCGCGACTGCAAGCGGGATAGTGAGCGGGTGGCCTGCCCCAAAGAGGTGCACAGGCTTTGCAGGGATGACTTTTTTGGCGGCAACTATCATGCGCGCAAGTGTCGAAAATTCGTATGCTTCCATCAGTTCGACCGGGCTTCCAAGCGCCAGCAGCTTGAATCCCATCCTGTCAAGCTCCCTTGCGGAATGCTCGACCAAGTCAGAGTGCTCGGCGCCCTGCACCGGGCCGACCCAGATCGCGTTGGTGTCGCCAACGACCTGCAGCGTCTCCTGCGAATTTTTCAGCGTGGTTGATACGTACTCTTTTGCCATTTCATAGTCGAGGCCGTAGCCCGTGGGCTTATCAAGCGGAATAGGCATGTCGCTCCTGATGTCCTTTTCAAACTGTGCCATGATCGCCGGCTCGACTTCCACCGAGCCGTACTCTAGCACCTGGTAGCCGCCCGAGTCGGTCATGACCGCGCCGTCGTAGCCGATAATGTCGTGAATGCCGCGCCTTCGCGCTTCGTCGCCGTAGTGCCTGAGTGTGATGTAGGCGTTGGTAATGACAATGTCAAAGCCTATCTTTTTCAAAAACTGGGTGCTGACCGTCTGCCTCACCGGATGCACAACCGGGACAAAGGCCGGGGTCTCGACGACTCCGTGCGGGGTCTCGAGCCTTCCTATGCGGGCCGCCAGATCCGAGTACCGGACCTCGAACACAACTACCTCTTTGTCTCCTTCATAAACTCGTCGTAGATCGACCGGACCCTGTCTGCAGCCAAACCGGAGCCTTCCTCGATGCCGAACTGGGTTACCTTTATCTTGTCCATGACAATGATAGCGCCCACGTCCTCCCTTATCTTGACAAGGCCGGGGAAGACCCTTGACAGCCTTTCTGCAAGCGCCTTGAAGTCAAACGGCTTTTCCATCAGCCTTATTTCCTTGATAAACGCGCCGTTGATTATCATCTTCAGGATGCCGTGGCCCTCCACATTGTCAAGCACGACATCGAGCCTTTCGTTGATTCCGGCAAGAGTGGCGTTGTAAATTTTTTGATCCGAAGTTTCTACAGAGACTTTTTTTCCAAGGAACTGGAGCGCCTCCTCTCCAAATTTCCGGGTAACAACTGCAGCCATTGATTGATTGGTATCTTCAGAGTAGTATATATACGAATTTTTGTATCACAGCAGCCCTGACAGCCGTTCTAATGCAGTCTTCCAGCGCGTTCTTGTGCGCTCGACCTGAGCCAAGCCTGCAAGCTGGCCGTGCTGGACTGCCACCTGGCTTTTTGATACGCCCTTGCTGTAAAAGTTTGCTTCAATGCTGGTATTGTCGCTCCAAGTTATGCGCATCGATTTATTTGCAGTTGCCTTTCTGACCGTGAATTTGTCCTTGAGCCATTGCTTGCGCAACTTTTCGTCGCTCCAGTACTTGTACAGTGTATTCAACGAGACTTCGACTGTCTTGCTTACGCTTACCGAGTAGCCGTCAGGCCTCTCATGTTTTTTCCGCAACCCGTGCTTCTGCTCGTACGTGACTGCAACCATCTGACTCCACCAGCCTGGGACGCCGCGCCTGTCATACATATACTCGGCAATCTCCTTGTGATTCATTTTCATCGCACCAGCCTTGTCAAGAATTGCAAACCACTGCTGCCAGTCCTTGCCCGTCTTTGCCTTGACAGCCGCGTCGCTCATGCGTGCCCCGCTCATCAGGATCCCTGATCAGGGCGCAAAATGTAAACTTTAGTATTCAAAGAATTTCTGCATGTCGCCGCGCTCTGACACCATTGCAAGCCAGTCTATTCCTG
>JAHEZV010000079.1 GCA_023250885.1 Nitrososphaera sp.
TGTAATCAAGCCGACTGCAATTTCCGCGGCTGTAGAGTTCAGGGAGGCACAGGCATCCTACAGAGCGGACTCTGACCTGACTCAGGCAGAAGCAGCGATTCATGGATTTATACAAGAGTTTGCGCCGCAAGGCGGGCGCATATTTGAATGGCAAGAGGACACGTCGGTCAACTTTGGCGTGCTGCGCGACGTTGAAGGCATCGTCGAGAGCCATTACATTTCAATAGAGGTAGGTTAGGCCAATGCCAGTGCTCGTGGTGGACAACCTGTCACCGTTTACGCCGGACATACTTGACTGCCTTGGCAGGCTTGGCATCCCTCATGTTTACAAAAAATTCTCCGAAGTATCAGACTCGGATCTTGCCCGGTGCGACAGGGTGATCCTATCGGGAAGGCGCAAGAACAGCAAGGAGATAAACGCGGTGAATTCAAAGATGGTAAGGCAATGCCGCGACGGCGACAAGCCGCTTCTGGGGATCTGCTACGGAGCAGAGATAATAGCGCTCACGTTCGGGGGATCGATCCGCAAAATGCCCGCCCACGTGCATGGCACAACCGAGGTTTCGGTCTCTGGCCAGAACCCGCTGACTGGAGGCAAAAAATCGATTTTCGTGTACGAAAGCCACGGCTTTTGCGTTGCGAGGCTGCCTGCGAATTTCAGGTCGCTTGCAAGCTCGAAGTACTGCAAGCACGAGATATTTGCCCGGGGCAAGATTTACGGCACGCAGTTTCATCCCGAAAAGAGCGGAAGCGACGGCCTCGCGCTTTTGCAGAACTTTGCTGCCAAGACATAAGAAGGATTTTATTTGTTTGAAAAACAGCCAGTACAGCCTTGGAATCGCAGCCTGAACATTTCCTCAGCCTGCCGCTCGTAAGCAAGAGCGAAGAAAGCGCCGCCCTGCCGCTCGTGTTAAACGTCGTGGCAAAATACTGGGGAGAGGACATTGTGCCGCAGGCAGCTGAAACAAAGGGCTCGGCGATGATCGACGGCATCATGCTTGCGGAAAGCCGCGGCTTTTCTTCATACATTTACAAAAGTTCGATTAAAGATCTGAAAAAGCGGGTTGATCAGGGCATACCTCCAGTCGTAATAATGCCTGGCATACAGGGGACTGTGCAGCATGCGATGGTTGTGTCGGGCTACAACAGCGAGGAGCGCAGGATGCTTACCTACGTCCCTGAGCCAGGCACTGTGGGCGCGATTCCTGAGAGCAAGTTTGAGCAGGATTGGGAGCAGGACGACATGACTGCGATAATAATAGTGCCCGCGGACATGAAGGATTTGCTAAAGAACGATAGTCTAAAGTTTGTAAAGTCAAACAGAGTCTGCTTTGAGGCAGAAGGGCTGCGCCAGCGCGGCAGGATAAACGACGCCATTGAAAAACTGCGAGATGCCACTGAACTCGACGCGGACAATTCACAGGCGTGGTGCCTGCTTGCCGGCATGTACAACGAGACAAATTCCGATCAGGCAATACCCTGCTACGAAAGGACGATCAAGCTAAACCCGAAATACTACCTTGCCTACCGCGGGCTTGGCAACTTTTACCTGAAAAAGAAGGACTACTCGCTAGCGGAAGCGTACTACAGCAAGGCGATGGGCGTCAACCCGACGCGCTTTGGGCCTATTTACAAGAACCGCGCGATAGCAAGGATGCAGCTCAACAACAACCAAGGAGCAAAGGAAGACCTTGCCAAGTACCTTGAGCAGACGCCGGCGGCTGAAGACAGAAAGAGCATCGAAGAAGCGCTAACACAGCTGTAAATTAATAGAAGAATTTTCAATATTATGGCATGAAGGCAATCATCGGCATTGGAGGACTTGTAATTGCGTCGTTCTTCCATCCGGTATACTGATATGTAGCCGACATTGGCATTATCAACGCACCACCTCCGGTGATAACTGATAGCAGAGGCAACGCTATTGAAGATGTATTGTCGGGACATCAAGTCACCATATCTTATGACTATCATAACACAAATGACAAGCCGCAGTCGTTTGTAATGATATTTGATGTTAGAAATGAGGAAGGAGTATCGGAACACATAGCTTGGCAGATCGGTGTAGTCGAAGCTGACAGCATAGTAGTAAAGACTGGTGTTTCTTGGAGGCTGGAATCATCCGGCGATCATGAAATAAGGATATTTGTCATTTCTGACCTGCAAAACCCGAAGATGCTAAGCGCAATAGCTTCGCACAATGTCTTTGTCGGGTAGTCATTTTTCATAATCCGTCACTACTTTCACGGGCGCGTCTACCAAATCGCTTATCTTTGACATCAACGGTTTGACATAGGGTTTTTCCGCGGTCTCTCCAAATGCCTGCATTTACTCAAATATCTCATCAAATACAAGCTCGTCGGGGTCTTCAATCGACCTGTGCAAGACATAGGCGATGTTGCCCGGCTCGCTCCTTGTAGGGTTGACAAGCACCAGAAGGATTTTTTCAAGTTCTTTTCATTTGCCCGGCTTGGCCTTAAAAAATGCAAGCGCCCTTACTGCGTCGGCGGTCCTGCTGTGCAATTTCCTGATATCCGTAGCCTCCATCTGGCAGTAGATTATTTATTTTTTGATTTTTTATAGTGGCTGGCTTGTAAGCACTTTAACTGCCTGCTTGAACTCGTCGCCAGAAAGCGGCGGCAGGTTTGCAACCTTTAGGTTTTCTTCTACGTGCTCTGGCCTTTTCTGCCCAATGAGAGGAGCGATGACAGAGGGGCTCGATCTCACGAACTGGACGAGCTTGCTCACAGGGTCGCTCAAACCACCATAGTCAGGTATCCGAGCACCCAAGAGCCTGCCCTGAAAGAGTGGTATGCTAGTAAACACGCCCACGTTAAGTTTTGCCGCCGCTTCCAGAATCGTCAGGCTCTTCTCAGAGCCAACTGACTGGTTCCGTAGCAGCAACGCTTCGCTGTACGCAAGGTTATACGGCAGCTGGATAAACCTAAATCCATGGTCCTTGCCGCCGACGCTCTCGGCGGTCTTGACCGCCTGTTCGAGTGACAGGTATTCATGGCTACCCGGCGGCACTCTGAAGCACGTCCAGGTTGCCATGCCGTAATAGCGGATTTTATTTTGAGCGCGGTATTTTTCATAGACTTCAAACGCCTTTGCAAGCATATCCATGAACTGCTGCCTGCTCACGTCCTGGTTCCAGCTTTCAAACGCGTTGTGGATGTAAACGAGATCAATCGCAGAAAGGTGCATGTTCATGAGCGACTTATCGATGCATTTTGCAAGGTAGTTGGGGTTGATGATGTTGTAGCCGGAGCTGATGTCGTCTGACGTTATCACTTCTGTCTGGATGTACATCCTGTGCACGTATTCCATCTCGTCGACGTTTGGGTAGTCGCCGTCGTTTGTGATGTAGCCGTTCTTGGTAGATATGAACACCTGATCGCGTGAAATCACTCCGTCCTTTACCAGCCGCAAAAGTGCCTTTCCGATACTCTTTTCAGACTTCATTGCTCGGTAGTTTATCGCTGTGTCAATGACGTTGACTGCGCCCGACTTTACTGACTGGTAGACTGCGCTTTCAACCGCCAAGTCATCCTCCTGCGTGGGCTGACCCAGGTACGTCCCCATTCCGATGCTGGAAAGATGCAGGTCGTCAAACGTCTTGAAGTGCGCCGCCGGCCTGCCCTGTGAGGCGGCGCGCTGGGCGTATTTTCTGGTGCCCTCTGAAGTGGCGTGGCCCTGAAGCGTCTCGTACGATGACAATCCCTCATGTAGGAACGCTGGAAGATAATAACGAATCGAATCCTGCCACTCCCTTAATGGGAGCAAGCCTTATTTTGCGCGGACACGAAATAATAGCCATGGCAGTGCTGGACCCGAACGTGCTCAACCCGTTCGTACTGGTGAGCCCGGCCGTGGCCCCGGCGCTTGCCGCCGTAATTACTGCGATCTCGGTTTCGCTGTCACTGATGATTTCACGCTACTTCTTTAAGTCGTACACGTTTTCCGGCTTTGGCTACCTGCTCGGCCTGCCGGTGGGCTTTGCGTTCCTCGGCGCGTCGTTCCTGTTTGAAGCGTCAAGCCTTATGTACAGGGCAGACCCGCTGCTGTACCCCGCGTTCTTTTGGATCCAGATGCTTCTCCAGTCTGAAGCGCTTGCGCTAATCGCGCTTTCGTACTACTACAAGAACTCGGATGCGAACGAGTCTGGCAGGAAAGTGCGGGCAAGGGACGTGCTGGTCACGGCACTGCCGCTGGCAATGGTCGCAATACCATTTATAGTGCCCACCTTTGCGCTGGCAAGCCAGCCGTACTTTAACTACGCCGGCCTTGCAGACCTCAGCTTTTACATGAGAATATTCAACATGATAGTAATAGGATACATATTCAAGAGCACCATAGCGTCGCTTGTCAGGGCCGCAAACGTCAAACTGCTGTACGTGCCTGCTGCGTTTGCGCTGCTGTGGCTGGAGCAGTATTCGCTCATCCTTGCATACTTTGACAACAGCGCCATCGCATTCATCGGCTCGGCTGCTGCAAGAATAGCGGGCCTTGCACTCTTTGTATACATTATGCACAGGGTTACTTCGAGGAGGAGGATCGAGATTGAGGCAAGAAAAGCGGCATAAATTACAATTATTCTACGAGATCCTCTGCGCGATAGAAGAGGACGCCGCGCACAACGAAGTCGCCAAGCCAACGCACGTCCAGCACTTTACCAGGCTGTCATACGACAAGATGATGAACCACTTTGACGAGCTGGAAGAAAAGGGCATGATTCATCGCGTGAGCGGGCTTGTCGCCATAACCGCCAAGGGCAAGATGTTCATCGAGCAGTACGACCAGCTGACAAGCCTGATAGAAAGCGCGGGACTCTAGCCAGTCAGTGGCAACATGAAGCCAAGGGTCGCGCCATTGCCCTCTTCTATCTCCATTACCCGGGTTTTGGCAGGCACCGCCCTGTCCCAGAACGACTCGAACACGTATTATTGCTGCTCGATGATCTCCTTTGCATTGCTGTGTATGACCTGAGATATCGGCTGTGATATGTGCAGAGAAACTGTTGAGAGGTATTCGAATGTCCTCACGCCAAAGTTGCCCTTGATCCCTCCAATGTGGCGCAGCTCGCACAATTCTGCAAGCCCTATAGCGGTTCAGATTGTCTTTTGTCACCTCTGTTACGGTCCTTATCTTGACGCCCTTGACAACCTCTGTGTCCCTGCCCATTTCCTTTGGCATGTACAACGCCTGCATTTGAGCAGGACGGCGTACTAAATACGCTAGCTAGTAAAATGATACTATAACATCAAATTATTGTGAACTACTACTGGACAAGTCCGGTAGCCTCTTGTAATGATTCCTGCTTCACAGACTCACGCTGAATCTTCACAGGCGTAACTTCCCAGCGTTCCACCGGTAGCTGCTCCAGTTTCAAGCCTCTCTGCAATATGTTGAGGCTTGCATTGTAATCCCTATCGATTACTAAACCGCATACGTCGCATCTATGGGTACGTACTGCCAGCGTCTTTGGTACTTTGTTGCCGCATCTTGAGCAATCTACAGACGTGTTGTGAGACGATACTTCAACAACCATCTTGGCTTTGTACTGTAGCATTTGCTTGAATGTTCCCCATCCACTATCCAAGATGCTTCTAGCCAAATGCCTGTTCTTTACCATGTTCAACATCTGTAACCTTTCTAGAAATATGACGTCAAACCTGTTTGAATATTCTGTTGACAATCTATGCAGAAAATCATTTCTTTTATTACGTATTCGTTCATGAAGTATTTGCAAACGAGTCTTCGCTTTCTCCCTGTTCTTGCTGCCTCTCTGCCTTCTTGACAGCGTCCGACTAGCCCTTCGCAACCGTGGAAGCATCTCTCTCAAGAATAGAGGATTGTCGACTACGTTGTTATCAGAATCATGAGCAAACTTTGTTATACCAACGTCAATGCCAACCGAATTTTGTGGATTTATAAACCTGAATACCGGCTTGGCTAATTGACAAGATACAACTGCATACCATTTACCACAACTCTTTTTCACAGTTATCTGCTTAATATTTACAGGCTGTCTATGCAGCCTTATCTGTATGTAGCCAATCTTTGATAGCCATAGCAAATCAGTATTTCCA
>JAHEZV010000027.1 GCA_023250885.1 Nitrososphaera sp.
CTGCATTCCGTATGTATCGGTATGGTGATGTTACTGGTGGCAAAAACGGCTGTAGAAATAGGAAGGCCGGACCTGAAGAGGTGTGTGAAATGCTTCCAAGGATAGTTATTCACAGCCCTCGATAGTATATACTATATAGTAAGTATTCATCAATAAGTGAAAAATTCGGAATTATATACTACGTTTCTGTTTCTGATAGTAATAATCTGAACCGCAATCGATGGCAAATAACAGATACTACGTTAGGAATTCACTAGAACACGACACCATTTCAAACCGTTTGAGCGGTGTTATGCTTTCCATTAGATGAATTTATGTCGAAGCTCCGACGAAGTAAACGATTTCAGGGATAACAGAATATCAGCTTACGGTGCAAGCTTTGTACCGATCGCGGTACTTAGTAAATACCATGACCCAGTCGTATTGACTACCAGATGCATCAAAGTTATTACTAATCAGGGATGATATAGCATTCGCATGGAGATGACAGGAGGTTCAGGTGCTGGTGAGAAAAACAAGCCGGAAGTTTTCTGGAATCTACATCAGCAACCACTTCTCGGCATCATGTTCCCCATTAGAAGATCGGCCATGGTTCTAAACGTCTCATAGATGCTCTTTCGATGGAGGTCCGGCGTGCTTTGCAGCAAGTGCGAATCAAGACTGGAATCGGGCAGCACAGCGCGGGACGACGTGGAAGCCGCTATCAAGCTTTCCCGGCTTGCGGATCGCAGCGAGAACATCGACAAGTTTACCCTTTTGCGCGGCGTTCAAGTTGATGGCGACTTTGTGCTGGTGCTAATGAGCCCTGAGGTGCCTGTCCTCCGGGGCGACTCGCCTGCCAATAAGATAGAAGGCGAGTTCGAGCGGAGAGTCCGGTTTGTATAGTCGGAGGCGTCGGACAAGCGCTTTGCGGAAGGCCTTCTTCATCCTCTTAAGGCCCCTCCGTCAACCTGTTCTGGCTCCAGGACGGCGACAAGCTCACCAAGGCCAAGGTGGCGGGGGACGCAGAAAGGGGACGGGTTAATATAGAAAAGGTTCAAAAGATTGCCAAGGCAGTTAGGAACATTGAGCTGCTCATTGAATTCGAGAATCGGTAGATAGGAAATGGTGGACATCAAAAGGACGCACTATGCACGCCAGCTTGACGACTCGCTGGTGGGGCAGCAGGTAAGGGTTGGCGGCTGGATAGAGGATGTCCGGGACATTGGCAAGCTCGCCTTCGTAACAGTCAGGGACGTGACCGGGGCATGCCAGGCCATAGTGATTGGCGACAGCGTGCATGTGGCCAGGCAGGCGCCAAGGCAGAGCGCGGTTGTAGTCGCCGGCGTCGTGCAAAAGAGCAAGGCAAAGGATTTCCCGGTGGAGGTCAAGGTAACCGAATTTACAATCCTTACAAAGGCGATCCACCCGCTGCCGATAGACCCGACAGGGAGGGTCGAGTCTGCGATTGACAAGAGGCTTGATTCCCGTGCGCTTGACCTGCGAACGCCAAAGGTCGCGGCCATCTTTCGGCTGCGCTCTGCCGGCCTCGAAGTGATAAGAGATACGCTGCGGGCAGAAGGCTTTATCGAAGTAAACACGCCAAAGTTGATTGGGAGCGCAAGCGAGGGCGGCGCCAATCTCTTTGGGTTCGACTATTTCGGCAAGCGCAAGGCGTACCTTGCTCAGAGCCCGCAACTGTACAAGGAACAGCTGACGCTCGGCCTTGACAGGGTCTTTGAGATTGGGCCATATTTCCGGGCCGAGAACTCGCACACGGTAAGGCACCTGACAGAGTTCACCAGCGTTGACATCGAAGCCGCGTTCACGGACTATGAAGACGTCATGGATGTGGTGGAAAGGGTTGTGAAAAACATCGCCATGGAATTTCGGGAAAAGAACAAGGCAGACCTCATGCTGGCAGGCGGAAAAGAAGTTTCAATTTCCAAGATAGACCGGCTCACCTACGAGCAGTGCCTTGAAGAGCTTGCAAAGGAAGGGGAAAAACTGCAGTTTGGCGACGACCTGTCAGATGCGGCTCTACGCAAGCTGGGCGAAATACACCGCGGCTTTTACTTTATCATGGATTGGCCGCTCAAGCTTAAGCCGTTCTACATACATGAAAAGGAGGACAACCCCAAGCTATCAAAGTCGTTTGATCTGCAGTACGGATATCTTGAGATTGTCTCCGGTGGCCGGCGCCTACACAATCCTACGAAATTGCGGAGCAGGCTTGCAGAACAGGGACTCAATCCCGCCAGCTTCGAGGAACACCTCAAGGCGTTTGACTGGGGCATGCCTCCGCACTCAGGGTGGGGCCTTGGCTACGACAGGCTCTTGATGGTGCTGACAGGGTCGCAAAACGTGCGCGACGTCGTCCTGTACCCCAGGGATACTGACAGGCTCACGCCGTGATTTTTACTGCAACTTCCATTATGTCGCTGCCGTAGACATATGCCCTGAACCTTTGTTCAGTGGTCGAGTAAATGAGCCAAACAACGGGATTTATCTCCATGAATCTTTTGTCAGTGCTTGACGGCGCGGGCTTGGCCGGGTGCGAGTGAAATATCCCGATAACATGCAGCTTTTTGCTTTCTGCGAGGTCATATGCGCGAAGCACTTCCTGCGGCTCGATGCTAAAGGAGACGGTCGATTCATCAGAGTTTCGCATGGGCAAGATTTCAACAACATTGTCATTTTTGCCGAGAAGAAACGCGCAGGACTCGTTTGGAAGGGAGCTTTTTGCAAGGGTAGAGAGCTCGCCGATCTGTCCTGCTGTCAGAGAAATTTCCATTGTTAACACACCAAAGTTAGACTAATTTCCATTAGATGACAGTGACCTTGCCGGTCATATAGGGGTGCAACATGCAGTAGTACGGGTATTCGCCCCCTGAATCAAACACGAACGGAAAGCTGTCGCCAGGATTCAGGATTCCAGAGTCAAACTTGCCGTCTGGCTTGGGGCTGCTGTTTTCAACCACTCCTGAAGTCACAGTGTGAGGCGAGCTGTCGCCATTCTTCCATGTCACCATGCTGCCGACCGTCGTCTTCACGCTGTCCGGTTTGAAGAATTCGCCGTTTGACGGGACTGACGCTCCAACAACTATCGACACGGTAGTTACTGACGCTCCGCCGCTGTTCGCGCCAGGCGCGCCTGAAGTTTCATTGCTGGCAGACGACTGGTTAGACGGGCTTGTTGGGGCAGTCGCATTGGCGCCTTGTGCCGGGGCCGCTCCGCCTTCCGCAACATTCAACGTGCCTACCATCCAGGAGTGGAATATGCAATAATATTCGTATTCGCCTGCGTCAATCTGGGCGGTATTCAGGAGCCAGGTAGCACCTGCATTAATGGTCGAGGAGTCAAAGAGGTCTTCTTGCCTGCTGGTGACCGTGTGCGGGACATTGTCCGCGTTCGTCCACTGGACTCCGTCGCCCTTGTTTACGGAAAGTGGGTTGGGCTCGAAAGAGGGATTGCCCTGGGCAGAAGATCCTGCGAGTATTGTTGCGTTGATGACCTTTGCCGGGGCTCCCGGTTCTTGAGCCGGCTCCTCTTCTTCAGGCGCCGGAGGCTTGGGCGCCACTAGCCCAAAGGCATAGAACGTAGAGCCGCCAACAACTGCGGCACTGACGAAGATAATAGCCAGTGCTTTGAGGTAGGGTACCTGCCTGTATGAAGCGACCGCAAGGACCGCTGACGGAATCGAGATTATCAGCATGAGGCCGATATAGGCGTAAATGCTTGGCACCTGCGCGCTGACTGTGACTGCGGCGGCAAAGCCAAAGGTAACGAGGAATCCCAGCGTGATAAATGTGGCAGACTTGGCCCGCCCCGTCGAGGGGAAGCCGTCCTTGAAAAGTCCCGAGGCAAGGAGGATCATGCCGATAAACATCGTCAAAAGCGAAACGGCGTGCATGCCGTCGATAAAGGTCTTGGCAATGCCTGCAAGAGAAATTCCAACGCCAACAATGCCTATTGAAGTAAGACCTATCCCGGGGGTCAGAAGGTCCCAGTCAGTCATGTTACAAGTATTCGGGGTTCGTTTGGTATACTTAATCGTTTCTAGCTTTCAAATGCCAGTCGGGGCCTTGTGCTAAACCGCCCTGTGCTCCTGCAGTTCTAAAGGGCTGGCGAACTTTTCACTGCGCATGTCGCAAAGGTATTCTGAAATGGCAGGCGACGTATCAGCAGTTATGGTCTCCTCGGACGGATTAGACGACTCGCACTTGATCATTTGCCTTTCACGCGGAATCTTTGGCTCAGATTCCGCAGCCCCGCTTGCAAATTCGGAGTTGGGTTGCCCTTTGCAAACTCGTAGCCGTGCTTTACCTGTTTTTCGTCCAGGCTAACCCTGACTATCGCAGCATTGTCGTGGTTTCCAACAGCAGAAATCGCGGAAATCGGAATCTTGAACTCTTCGTCTGTTACAAGGCCACGCTTGAACCCAGTAAACTCTCTTGAAATGATATCCTTTAGCCTGCCCATTCTTTTGCCGTCGAGTGTGTAAACCTCTGCACTCTTAAAGTTGGCCTCTGTACTAGTACGCCGGCACGGCTTTTATTTTGTTCTGCAGCCCTTAATAGAAGTACTGGACATCGCCTGTCATGTTAGAAATGGAGAACCGGGAACAGATCCCTCAAGATTCAACGCGGAGGAGACGCAGAGAACACTACGAAGGCAGGATCACCTGGAGGGCGAGCAGACGGGCAAGGTAGTCAGCGACTTTCCACAGGGCGCGGCCCTTGGGCAGGTCTTGAAGGACCTTGACTTTTCAGCAGACAGCGGCTCCATCGTCAGGTTCCTAGAGCAGTCAAACAAGCCAGAGCGCAATGAGGTGCTGCCGCTGGTCCAGAAGATAGAGGAGCGTCAGTACAGAACGTCTCTGAAGTGGCCGAGGCAGCACGGCTGGTACAAAGCTAATTGTGAATCTAAAATAGTTGATATCGCATTTTAATACCTCGCACAGCACGTTGTAGCCGTGTCGGTAGTGGATCTGTTCGAAGTGAGCGAGGGCGATACAGTGTGGGATGCTTGGCTCACGACCATCAACCTGATTGACATGCTCGAGCATACCCACAGGATGGGCCAGTATTACGATTTTGTGCAGGCACGAGACAAGATAGCCAAGCTTTGCGTCATCGCAGAGGTCCACTCAATCGACAGGAGCCTCCAGTGCAAGTGTGGTCTGTCAGAATCCGAGCACGCCCTGCTCAAGCGCAAGATGATGACATTTTTCAAGTTACAGGTGGCTAATTTGAAACATTTCGTCTGCTAACTCAACGAATAAATTAAATGCAAGCAAAGCGGACTCTATTAGAGGCAACTCTGTGACTGCACGCGATTATGTCGAGGTTTCAAAGCCACGAATAGTGGTAGTCTTGGTGATAACGGCAGTCACGTCATACCTCGCCGCCACCCGGTTTGACGTGACTCCCAACGTGGCGTGGGATGTTGACTGGTTCAAGCTGGGCTTTCTCACGCTTACCGGCGCGCTGGCGTCGATGGGTTCAAGTGCGCTAAACCACTATTACGACCGCGACATTGACAAGATAATGGAAAGGACGGCAAAGCGCCCGATACCTGCCGGGAGGCTGTCGCCAAAGAGTGTCCTTGCGTACGGGATTGCAGTCAGCGCCATTTCTGTTATAATTGCATGGTTTACCTTGAATCCTATAGCGACCGGCATGATAGCGCTCGGCATATTCTTTTACGTCATAATCTACACGGCGTGGCTCAAGCGCAGCAACGCCTCAAACATCGTCATTGGAGGGTTTGCCGGCAGTGCCGCCTCCATGGCCGGCTGGGCCAGTGTCACAGGCTCGATCGACCTGCTTGGATTTCTGGTAGGCTGGCTCGTGTTCATGTGGACACCGCCCCACTTTTGGTGCCTTGCGATAAGGGCAAGGGAAGAGTACGCAAGCGTACGGGTCCCGATGCTTCCTGTGCTCATTGGCAACCAAAAGACTGCGAGCTACATCCTGCTGAATACCGCAATACTGCTTCCATACTCGGTGGCAATCGCTTTCTTTGGTCCCGGCGTGCTCTACACTGTGATTGCCGCAGCCTCCGGCTCGCTCATGCTTGCCTACCATTACAAGCTAACAAAGAACCCAACTCCAGAATTTGCGTGGAAGGCGTACAAGGTCACAGCGCCGTACCTTGTCGTGATATTTGTCGCGCTGGCGCTTGACGCGCTGTTCTACTATCCACTACCAATCTAGCTTTTCAGCTGGTAGTGCCAGAATCGGCGACCAGCTCGATCCTGCGCTTGTCCTTTGTAACCCACGACACCCTGACGAGGCCGTATATTTCGAGGTCTAGAAGTGTCTTGTTGAACTCCGAGTCGGCAAGCGTGACGCCGTCCTTTGCCAGGTCTTTCATCAGCGCGGCGTCGGTCATTGTGCGTGCCTGCCTTATCTTTTCATACATTAGGTTCCGGATAGGATATTTCATATTATTACCCGTAGAATGTCTTGTCTATTGGTTTGGGCATCGCATATGTAATGTTTTTCTTTATTGACTCATACCAGTCTTCGACGTCCTTTGTTATCGATGGCCTGACAAGCCTTATCGCCTTGGCAAAGTCAGCGTTTGACACGATCCCTGACTTGCTCTGCATTGCATTCACGGCCGCCTCCCTGCACAGCGCCACGAGATCAGCGCCGCTAAAGCTCTTTGTTGACTGGGCAATGCTCACCGGGTCGACGTCCTTTGCAAGCGGCATCGGCTGGGTTATTATCCTCAGTATCTCCTGCCTGGCTTTTCCGTCCGGCGGCCCAACATATATGATCAGGTCCAGCCTCCCGGGCCGGAGCAGTGACGTGTCAATGAGGTCAGGCCGATTCGTTATGCCGACTACCACCACTCCGGCGCTTCCTGAATCGTCCATTTCCGTCAATATCTGGCTGAGGACCCGCTCATTACCCGACATGTCCTCTTCCTGCCCCCTCGGCCTTGCAAGTGAGTCCAGCTCGTCGAAAACAACGATGCATGGTGACGAGGCCTTTGCTTTTCGGAAGATCTCGCGTATGGCTTTCTCCGATTCGCCCACCCACTTGCTGAGCACTTCGGGGCCGCGGACTACAATGATGTTGGCATTGCTCTCCGTGGCAAGCGCCTTTGCCAACAGCGTCTTGCCTGTGCCGGGCGGGCCATAGAGCAGCGCTCCCCGTGGAGGCTTGATGCCCATCTTTACAAACTTGTCAGGCTCTCTGATGGCCGTTATCAGGTTGTCGTGCAGGGTGCGCTTTGCCTCGTACAGGCCGCCGACGTCGTTCCACTTTACCCGCGCGACTTCGACATAGAATTCCCTCATTGCCGTCGGGACAATCTCTTTCATCCCTTCCTTAAAGTCGCGGTTTGCGATGACCATGCCCTCGAGGATTTCCGGAGATATTTTGTCGCCTTCCAAGTCTATCTCTGGCAGGTATCGTCTGAGCGCCTTCATAGCAGCTTCCCTGCACAGTGCCTTGATGTCGGCGCCTGTGTACCCGTGCAATTCCGAAGCAAGCTCTTGCAGGTTGATGTCCTCGGACAGCGGCATGCCGCGGGTATGTATCTGCAGTATCTCGAGCCGGCCCTCTGCGTTTGGAACGCCAATCTCTATTTCCCTGTCAAACCGGCCGGGGCGCCTCAGCGCAGGGTCGAGGCTTTCCGGCCTGTTGGTGGCGCCAAGCACAATGACTTGACCCCTCTCAGACATGCCGTCCATGAGCGCAAGGAGCTGCGCCACAACGCGCTTTTCAACGTCGCCAAACGCCTCTTCCCTTTTTGGAGCGATGGCGTCAATTTCGTCGATGAATATTATGCTAGGCGACGACTCGCGGGCCTCTTTAAAGATGTCGCGCAGCCTGGCTTCGGTCTCGCCGTAGTACTTGTTCATGATCTCTGGGCCGTTGATTATGAAAAAGTTCGCTTCCGACTCTGACGCAAGGGCCTTTGCGATCAATGTCTTGCCGCACCCTGGCGACCCGTACATCAGGATGCCGCTGTGGGGCTCTATGCCAAGCCTTGCAAAGACTTCTGGGTGGCGCATTGGAAGCTCTACTATTTCGCGCAGGCGCTTTATCTGCTCCTTCATACCGCCTATCTCCTCGTAAGTCACGCGCGGCTTTCTGTCACTCGTGATCTCGGCCATTATAGTGAGCTTGGTTGGTCGCTCTATCCTCACTATGGCCTTTGGCGCGACCCTTTCAACCTTAAAGTCCATCTGGTTGCCCAGGATGACTACTGAAATTTCGTCGCCCTCGCTCGCGGGGTATCCCTTGAGCCTGTTCTTAACAAAGTCGCAGAACTCCTTGTCGACTGTAATGCTGCTGTCGCCAAGCGGCATGAGGGTTACGCTCTTGGCCTGCTTGCAATCGGTCTTTCGGACGTTTAAAAGATCGTTGAGCCCGACGCCGGCGTTCTTCCTCGTCTGCCCGTCTATCCTGATGATGTCGTTTTCTTTTTCTTCCTCGTCAGCTGGCCACGCCGTTACTGCAGTGCTGCGCTTGCCCACAAGCTCGACAACTTCGCCGGCCTGAATTCCTAGCTGCTCCATATGGCGCGCGTCTACTCTTGCGCGCCGCTTGCCTACGTCCCTGTGCTTGGCCTCAGCTACCCTGAGCTGAACAGGAGATGATTCGTTGCTGCTCGCGCGCATCTTTTTCAAACTTTAGCAGCCTCCGGCATTATTATTTCATTTTCACGGACTGCCTGCTGATGTTCATCACTTCGATCTCGCCAACGCCTTCGACATTCTTTATCGATTCTTCGAGCTTGTCCATCTGGCCTTCGGCGTCTTCCAGCAAAAAGTCTCCGACTACGGCCTTCAACCCGAAAGCAATAGGCTCCATCGCATGGCCCTTAATCTCCATCCCTTCCGGCATGGAACTTTTTATCGAATGGATGACGCTGTCAAGGTTGGACTCGGCGTCCGCAGGCATTATCCTTATTCTGGCTATCAGCCGCGCCATGTCTACGGGCCCTCAAAACCACACCCTACGCACTTGTAGGATCTGGCAAATTCGCGACAGGATTCACAGCGCCATATTAGCACGTAGCCACAGCTAGGACAGTAATATTTGACGCATTCATCGTTAGGCATGATCGGCCTGCTGCATGAGGTGCAGACCGGCAACTGCAATGGCTTGGACATACGTGCTCTCTTAAGGTTAACCGAATTTATATCTTGCTTAGCTGCTGTCAATCAGGCGCCTGATCTCGTTGCCAAGCAGCGCCTTGGCCATCCGGGCCGCACTCTTTGCTCCAAGGATCTTGGCCAGCGCGGCGGAGTGAAAGTCAAAGTCGCCGCTGGTTGACGCTTCTTCAAGTTTCTCCGGCGACAATGCGGAAAACAATTCATCTATGGCCTTGTTGTCGAGCCTCTCCAATAGCTTCCTTGCAAGCAGCATCTTTTCAAACTCGGCCCCGAACATGGATCGCCAATTCTTTTCATATCCCGTCAAAAGACTGTCGTCATTTGTCATGGCCGCCTCTGCCACCGCCCGCCCAGCTAACACGCCTCCCATGCCACAGGTGTAGATCCCGCCTGCGGTAGTCGGCTTGCTCTGGCCGGCCGCGTCACCAACTATTATCGTCTTGTCAGACACGAAATTTTCCGTAGGACCGTTGACCCATATAGGGGCGTATACCTTGCGCACCACCGAATGCTTGCCTTTGCCGTCAATGTACGATTGGAGCGCGCTTGCCGCATTGATGCCCCTGCCCGCCACTCCTACCTTGCCGCTCCCCTGCGCAGTCGGGATTATCCACGCAAAAAAGCCCGGGTAGCGTTGGCTGTCAAACGCGACTTCTATGGTGTCGCGCTCTATCCACGGCGCGTAAACTTCGTACTGGGCTGACTGCAGGACGCCTTCCCTGTTTCTGGCAATTATTGACGCGACACCCCTCGCGTCTACAAAGTAGTCGCATACAAGATCGCCTTCAGATGTCTTGACAGAGTAGCCAGAGCCGTCTTTTGAAAACGATCGCATGGCAAACTTTACCTTTATTTCGGTGCCCAGCTTTTGTGCCTGGAATGCGATCTGCTTGTCAAAAGCGCGCCTGTCAAGCACCATCACTTTCTGGTTTTCAGCGCTGATTTCAAAGCCGTTGGAGGGAGAGAGAATCTTGGCCCGGGCAATCTTGGTGTTCTCTACTGCGCTTGCGTCCGGCACAAGGCCCATGTTCCGTATCCCTGCTATGCTCACAAGCCCTCCACAGTGCACCGGCGTTCCTATCTCAGAGTCCTCCTCAAGGACAGCGACAGAGAGGCCGGCGGCGGCCGCTTCGCGTGCCGCAAGCAAGCCGGAAACGCTGCCCCCTGCCACTATTACATCATAGTGCGGCATCTCACAAAAGACCAGCAATGTATTTTTCACTCTGTTAATTAAACTATGACCGAGCATCAGGTGGAGTTCAAGCAGGTAATGGTGGTCAGGCGAGACCTTGGCATGGGAACCGGCAAGATAGCCGCACAGGTAGCGCATGCAGCAGTGATGGGCGCAGAAAAAACAAAGGAGCGCAAGCGGGAATGGTTTGACGCATGGTTTGAGAGCGGCCAGGCCAAGGTCGTGGTAAAGGTAAAGAGCATGGAAGAACTGATGGAGGTAAGAAAGCGCGCCGAGAGCCTAAGGCTGCCTGTCGTGCAGGTGCAAGACAGCGGGCTTACGCAGATACCTCCAGGCACGACCACATGCATTGGGATAGGCCCGGCCCCTGCAGACTTGGTTGACAAGGTGACAAATGACCTGAAGCTTCTCTAGTGGCGGCTCACTAGCAGTATGCCGACAATTATCAGGCCCGTTGCAATCCCCTGAAATACGCTTATCGATTCGCCAAGCGCAATCGCCGCTATGACTATGCCAAATATCGGAGTCATTGAAAACACCGACATTGCCCTGACAGTTCCTATCCTCTTGATTCCTTGCAGGAACAGCAAGAGCGCGCCGCCAAATCCAGAAACTGACATGCCGACTATTATGAGCCACAGGCTCGGCTCGATGCTTGTAATCGCGCCTGACTTGCCAAGGAACAGCACAATCGCAAGCAGGACAAGGCCGCCAGAGAGCGACTTGACCATCGCAATCTTGGCCGGTCTAACGTTTGAACTCAGACGCCTGCTGACGTTGTTGTCGATCGCCCACATGAGCATCGATGCGAGTATCAAGAGGTTGCCAGCGTTGAACTCCAGTATTGTTTCTGACACTTTCAGGTTGGTGGTGGCGATGAAAAGCCCGATAATCACTAGGATCACTGCAAACAGCCCGACCCTGCCGTGTGGCTTTTCGCCGAAAAATATCGCAG
Source organism: Nitrososphaera sp. (assembly GCA_023250885.1). Lineage (GTDB taxonomy): Archaea > Thermoproteota > Nitrososphaeria > Nitrososphaerales > Nitrososphaeraceae > Nitrososphaera. The sequence goes on from JAHEZV010000027.1 coordinate 11,267, forward strand.
ACAGCATTATGGTGAATACGATCTCGCCATTTGCCAGTATCGCTGCGTCGGAAGCGTTTGTCTGCTGAAGCCCGTAGAGCAAAAGCGCCGGCGCGGCCACCGCGCCAAAAATCGTTATTATTGCAAGATAGTAATATTCGCGCCTTGTTTTGAATCTGAACGATGCCTTTGCAATCGGGATCAGGCCAAGGCCCGCAATGGTGTAGACTATGGCTGAAAGCGCAAGCGGATCCACCGTGGTGAGCGGAACTTTTGCCAGCGTGAACACAGAGCCGAACAGCGCAGATGCAAACAATACAGACAGGTATCCTGCAGCCATGTGCTGCCTGTGACCCTCGGCTTTTTCTGCAGCCAAACAGGGCAATTATTCCTGATATGGTATTTCTGTCTATGCCATCGATGGCACTAGAGATATATGGTGGAAAACACGTTTTGTTCTCGTGCCAAGTTCCTCCCGTACCTCGCGCTCGTCTTCTAAAAAGATCATTACTTATGCGATAATCGGGATACTCGCTGTCACCGCGGTTTCTGTTTTGGTTCTTGCGCGTCCGCCTTCCAGTGGTGTGAACAACGAAGAAGAAGCGCTGCAAAAGTTCCAGGAACTGTGGTGCGGCCGAGACGTAAGACCAAACTCTAACACGTATGTTACCGAGGTTGTGCTGCCTTCTGACTGCCAAATGCCGGTCGGGATTGCTGTCGACAGCGGCCAGGTGTGGTACGTGTCTGCAAAACGCGGCCTGCTTGGCAGCTACGGTCTTGCTGACAATAAATTCAACCAGTACATCATTCCAGAGTGGCCATCACGCGAGCAGCCATTTGCAAAGTTTGCCTCATGGTCTATGCCGTGGACAGTCGAGGTTGACAAGAGCGGCAACATCTGGTTTACAGATCAGAACGACGCGATCTGGCGGTTCAACAAGGCTTCAGAGTCCTTTGACATGTTCAATGTCTTTGCCAGCTACCCTTCAGCCATAGATTTTGATGAAAACGGCAACATTTACTTTATTGGAATAAATTCAAAGTCGCTCTACTTTGGCGACGTGTCAAAAATGAAAAATGGAACTTCAGACGGCTTTACTGAAATTCCGCTACCGCTTGACGGCTTTTCAGGGATCAATCCCCAGCTCGTGACTTCCGGCGCGCTCGTGGTTGACAATAAGAGAAACGATGTATGGGTTTCTCTGCTTGCGTTTGAGCAGAAAGGGCAGATATTCAGGTACGACATTGACACGGGCAAGCTTGACCGTACAGTCGATCTTCCAGCCGATCTCAGCTCGCCCGTTGGAGCAGCTATTGACAATTTAGGCAACCTATGGGTAGCGGACCACGGGACAAGCATATTTTTCAGGTATGACCCGGCGCAGGATAAGATAACGAAATTTGCAACGTCAGTAGCGTCGCCTAAAATCTACGGCGGCACGACTCCGCCAAACGCGTACACGCTGCCATACTGGATAGCAACCGGGAGGGACGGCTCGCTGTGGTTCAACGAGCACTTTGGCAACAAGATTGCCCGCTTTGACCCTGAAAAGCTTACACTGACCGAGTACTGGATCCCATCCCAAAACAAAAACTGGGCGGCTTGCCCTCCGGGGTCGACAACCTGCGGCCTTGCAAATGCCCTGAAGTTCGGCTTAAGCCCGGACAATCAGGCATGGTTCTCGGAATGGACAGAAAACAAGATAGCCAAACTGGACACGGCAAAGCAGGTTCCCATTGAAGTATTAGCGCCAGACGAGGTAACGATAGCGAAAGGGGACAGCTCAGAAATCAAGGTCACGATAAATGCAGCAAGAGATTTCAGTGGCAAAATGATGGCAGCCGGCACGTTCATGCCAAATGGCATGCTTGGCAACTCGACCGGGATATTCAGCGAAGACTCGGTTTCGATTTCGGGAGGCTCGAAGCAGGTTTCATTCACCTTCACGCCGGCCGAAGCCCTGACAGCAGGACAGTATGTCCTAATGGTGGGCGCAGGCGATGATGACGTGTCGGTCCTGAAGGCAGTCAAGGTGAAGATCGTATAATTTTGCTAGTGCCCATTTAGGATGACTACACCGGGCATTTCGTCGCCCGCAAGGTAGCGTAGTGTCGCGCCGCCGCCTGTCGACACGTGGCTTACTTCATTTTCTGCCACGCCAGACCTTTTCATCGCTTCAAGCGTGTCGCCTCCGCCAATGAGCGTCTTGCTTCCTCGCCAAAACGCAAGCGCCATGCTCCTGGCTATGTTTATGGTGCCATTTGAAAACACCCTGATCTCAAACATGCCCATCGGGCCGTTCCAGAACACGGTGCCACCGCTCTTGCCTCCAACCTCTGCAGAGTAGCGCTCTATTGTTTCCTTGCCAATGTCATAGCCGGACATGCCGTTTGGAATGTCTCCTCTTACCATCGTGACTGAAGTGTCGCTTGGCGAAGTGGCGCAGACATGGTCAGTCGGGAGCATTATCTTGTCGCCGTAGGCGGACAGCGCCGTGGTGACCCATGGCAAGCGTTCTTCATCGATCGGCGAATTGCCCGTCTTGACGCCCTTTGCCTTGAGGAACGTGTACGCCGCCGCTCCTCCTATCATTACCCTGTCTGCCTTTGGCAGCAGGTGCTCCAGCGCGCCTATCTTGTCCTTTATCTTGACGCCGCCGACTACAAGCGTAAAGGGGTTGATCGGGTTTTCCCTTATCATGGACAGGTATTCCACCTCCTTGCTCAGGGTAAAGCCTGCAATCCTGACGTCAAAGAGCCACGCCGCGCCATAGGTGGACGAATGCTTCCTGTGCGAAGTGCTGAATGCGTCGTTAACGTAAATGTCTGCAAGTGACGCAAGCTTTTTGCTGAACTCCGGATCATTCAACTCCTCCTCGTCGTGGAAGCGCAGATTTTCGAGCAAGAGTACGTCGCCCTTGTTCATCTTGCTTATCTCGTCTTCTACCTCGGGGCCGACGCAGTCGTCTACAAAGCGTATTGCCGGCCTTGATTTGCCGACGATGTCTGAGAGGCGCTTGGCAACAGGCGCAAGCGAATACAGCCGCTCGCGCCCTTTCGGCCTTCCAAGGTGCGAAGCAAGGATCACCTTGGCTCCGCGCTTTGCTAGGTATTCGATGGTGGGGATGGACAGGCGAATCCTATAGTCCTCGCCCACAGCGCCGTTGTTTATGCTGACGTTGAAATCTACTCTCACGAGCACTCTTTTTCCATCAAATTGCGAGTCTGGCAGATCAGAAAGAGTTCTCAGGGCCAACTAGACGATCGGTAATCCGGCGGGGTTTAATTTATCTTTATAAGTAAAATTGCATAAAGGAGCTCCCTACCAGGAGCGTCTTTCATGCGGCGTTAAATACAATGGTCTGCAAGAATATTCTATATCGTGATTAACCCCATAGCCGAAAGGCCGGCGAACCTTGTAAATGAAGGCTTACTTGCAGGCCAGAGGGATTACTTTCCAAAGGAAGCGCCGGGCATTATCGGCGTGTCTAACAGGGTTGCCTGGACAAACACAGACGCAATTGGACACGCGGTCACAAACAAGGACGGATATGTCGACAAGATCAGCGGCTAGCTAGATTCAAGCGAGCAGCTGAGCAAGCTGATCATGCCGGCAGAAACTTTTGTATTCATTTTTACAAAGACCGGCGAATTTTCCTACGGCTGCGTGCCGCACCTGCACATGTAGGGCAAGATAGAGATCGTGGGCGACTTTTCATAGAGATGCTTTCCAGAATATTCTTGCCATAGTCTTAAAGGAGCTTTTCTTGCACGCTATGCTTATCAGGTCGGGACAAGTCGGCTTGTTCATCCTTTGGTATTGGATACTACCGTGCTGCCATGCACAGACTTGCCTGATCCTAACAGGATTCAGAACGTTAATAAAATAAACAGCGTGAACTCTCTTCGTGAGCAGCTTCGTTCCAAAAAAGGTTCTTGGCAAGTTCGTGCACGTTACCGACGAGCCGCTCAAAAAGCCGAGCGGCAAGTCGCTTGTGTTCTTTATGGGAGCTGGCTTTTGCCCGTTTTGCGCGGCAGAGCGCTGGGCTGTTGTTAACGCGTTGAGCAACTTTGGAAGGTGGGAGGGTCTCGTCGAGACTACAAGCGCTGACCACGACGAAAAATACCTGAGCATACCTACTGTCAGCTTTGCGCGCGCAAAGTACGAGAGCGCCTATGTCGAGTTTATTGGGCGCGAAACTGCCGACAGGAATTTCGAGCCGCTCCAAGAGCTCGGCGAAAAGGACAACGAGATCCTTGACACGTTCAACCCTGACCAGACAATCCCATTCCTGCTGATCGACGGGCAATTCATGCAGGTGGGCGCAGGCTACAGCCCACAAATTCTGGAAGGAAAGGATCACGCCATGGTCGGGGCCGAGCTTGCAAATCCATCCTCGCCCGTCGGAAAAGCAATGAAAATAGAGATCGACAACATCACCGCGCTAATTTGCAAGAGCATAGCCGGTAAGGCAGCCGTGTGCAATTCTGAAAATATCAAAAGTTTGGTTAGAAAGACCTAGTCTTCGACTCTTGCTACCTGCTCTTTTAGCGGCGTTATCCTGACAGTCATCGGGCAGCCTAGTTTGCTAGAAGCCACTTTGAATCCTTCTTTTGCAAGGCTCAGGTTTGCAGCCGCCACATGGGCTTCAAACAGCACCTGCCCAGGCTTGACCCTTGCTGCAAGGCCCGTTGCCTTGCCAAAGGCTCGCCTCATTCCTTCTTGAAGGCGGTCCGCACCGGCAGTCGCGATCATTTTGTTCTCCCTGAGGACGACGTGAGGGTAGACCCTGAGCATCGAGAAAAAGCTCATCTCGCCCACTGTCGCCATCCTCTTGTTGGCCGCAAGCCTGGCGGCTTCGAGGGCGTTGTGCCTTATCTGGATCTTTTCAGTCGCCAGCAGTTCAAGCTTGTAATCATAATTGTCGCCGGCTTGGCCAGAAGAAAACCTTGCGATCTTGATCTGGGGCTTGCCAGCTATGTATTCGCGCCGGACATACGGCATCCCGCGAGTTTCACGATAATTGACTCCTTTCATATCGATGCGCTAAATTTGAATGCTTAAATGTGGTGGTTTGCTGTGATTTAATCGTTATGTCGTCAGCTCCGCAGAGCGCGCAGCCATTCTCTAACTCAAAAATAAGCGAGGCGGAGATGCCGTCACTAGTGGAAGCGCGGCTTGCAGCCGGCGGAAAAATAGTGGTTGACAAAACGCGCTTTCAAGACGAACTCCGCACAAAGGGTTTTAGCGAGAAGGAAGACGCCGAATACGTGCTAAAGCCGTACGAGGCGCTTTACCTGATGCACACAAAGCGCCTTACGCTCAAGAACAAGCCAGCCGTGACCTTTGACCAGATGTTTGAGCTGCTGCTCAAATACGACAGGAACCTCATGACCAAGTTCCTCGTCTACCGTGACCTGCGGAGCAGAGGCTACGTCGCAAAAGAGGGATTCGGGTTTGGCAACGACTTTCGCGTCTATGAGCGAGGCGAGTACGAAAAAAAGCCTGCAAAGTACGTGGTCTTTGGCATAAACGAGGGGACAAACACTACTGCCAAGGATCTTGGAAGCGCAGTCGATCAGATAGAAAAGATGGGCAAGGAAGCGGTAGTGGCAGTGATAGAACGGCGCGGCGAGGTGATCTACTACAAGGCTTCCAAGATGCGATTTACAGAAAACAGGTACCGCCAAAACAATGCATAAAAGTGGGGCTTGACCAGCTATCATCATTGCCGTTCAAGGAGATCTATTGCTCCGACTGCAAGACCGTGCTTGCAAGGTATTCCACGAAATACTTTACCGACGCGGACATAAACGAGCTCGTCCATCTGCACTATTCCTCGCACATCAAGAACGGCCACTCTATGGAAACCAGGCTTGGGGAGTAATCTGTAAGCGATTTATATTCCCACAAGCAACTACCATCCACGCTACGCAACCTTTGCGAGAAGATTATCAAGCTTGACCATAACATACGCTTTGTCGGCATTGTAAACAGCAGGGGCGAAGTCATAGAAGGGGGCTTCCAGCACGGGATCGAGCCGCT